>JAZRUU010000177.1:0-4653 GCA_045652725.1 Clostridia bacterium
CAAAAGCCCGCCAAAGGGCAGGCTTACAAAACCGGGTTTGGGTAAAAAAATACGGCAAGCCAAGAGGCTTGCCGTTTTTGTGGTGACCCGTACGAGATTCGAACTCGTGTTTTCGCCGTGAGAGGGCGACGTCTTAACCACTTGACCAACAGGCCGTTTCACCTGAACCATCTGTCAATAACACAGCGAAATTATTATAACACACTTTTTTTCACATTTCAAGTGTTTTTTCAAATAAATTTAAAAAAGGCCGCGACAAAGCCGCAACCTTTTTTAATCGTATTTATTCCTGAGGCAACCGACGGCTGAACCGCAATTTAAAGGTTTCACCATCAAGCGAGCGAACCCCCTCGGGCAAAGCAAGGCGCACCGTCACTTCGCCGTTTTCCCCCACATCATTTTGGGTAATGGGTTCTGTTTTAACCTTGTTCATTGATTCAACAAGCGTTTGAACACCGGCAATTCTCACTGACTTAATACTGTTTTTATCAAGTTCATAGTCACCGGCAAAATTCTGCATTTCTTCAGAGAAAATAAGTTCCATATTGGCAGATTTTGCTTTTAAAACTTCAGCGCGCACCTCAATTTCCTCATGCGAAAAAGTGAGCAGCGAACTTACAATTTCCTGATTCCCCGAACCCATCGCAAGCAAGGGCTCTTTGCCGGCAACATCGGCCGTTTTACCATCTACATCAATCGTGGCGGCAACAAAATCAATGCCGTCAACAATGCTTTTGGGGCCTTTAACCAAAATTGTTTCAGGAACAGCAGAAACCTCGCCAACAACATAAGATTCCTTCGGGTTGCCCTCAGGTTGCACCTTAACAGGCTTTTCAACTGAAACCAAATCATCTACCGAAACTTTTAAGGCCGAAGGATTTTTACCCACAACCGTGAGGTTGGCATAAGGGAGAACAACATTGGTCACAACCACTTGCGAGCCGGTTGCGCTGATGCCACCCACATCGGCTAAAACCGTCAGATTCTGGCGGTTTACTCCGGTAACATTTTTACGCGGGCCGCGAATTTCAATATCAATGGTCGATTCATCGGTATTCAAAAGCGTCAAATTCTTTTCTTCTAACAGAGCGCGTTGGGTAAAGACAACGGGCACATTTTTAATGGTTCTTGTGGTTTCGGGGTTCTGCACCTGCACAACATAAAACCAAAGGCAAATTGCAATCACAACCGAAAAAATCTTAAGGCCGCCTTCGCCGCTGATTTTCTTTTTCATTTCATCTTTTTTCATTGTTACCCCTCCCCTTAAAGAATTTGGATGGGCCACTCTTTTCTTCTGTTTCAGGCTGAAGCACCTTGTTAAGCAGGCGGCTCAGCGAGGTAACAGAGAGGTTTCTTATCATATCGCCGTTAATCATAACAGAAATTTTTCCGCTTTCTTCAGAAACCACCAGCGCCACACAGTCAGAAATCTCTGAAACACCAAGCGCCGCTCTGTGTCTGGTGCCGAACTCTTTGCTTAAATTTTTATTGGAAGATAAAGGCAACACCGCAGATGCCATATAAATTTTTTCACCGCGAATGATCACCGCGCCGTCATGTAGCGGTGTGTTGGGAACAAAAATGTTCTCCAGCACTTCAGATGAAACATCGGCATTTAAAACCGTGCCGCCGGTTAAAATATCTCGCAGACCGCTTTTGCGCTCAAACACAATCAGGGCGCCTGTTTTTGTTTTGGCACAGCCCGAAACAGCAAGGCAAACTTCATCAATCACATCGGTCATTGACTTTTCTTCTTCAAAATTCAAAATGCCCGAAAGTTTGCTGCGCCCCATGTGTTCAAGGCCGCGCCTGAGTTCCGGCTGAAACACAATCAAAAGCGCCGTAACACCCACCTGCATGGTGTTGATTAAAATAAAGTTAATCACATTAAGTTGCAACCAGTCGCTCAAATACATCACAACCAGCAAAATGGCCAGGCCTTTTAAAAGCTGCATGGCACGCGTCTGGCGGATAAAACGCATAACATTATAAATAACAATGGCAACAATGGCCACATCTAAAATATCGGTCAGCTGAATGCTTCTGACGAACGGAAAAATTGAATTCTCAAGGTAACCCACAAAATCACTCCCTTATTTAATAACGGTTTGATTAAGACCTCACCGGCATTATGCTTCACTGCCTTTTAACATTTCACTCTGGTGGGTGGTAATTAAGGTGTCAATAATTTCATCAATGTCACCGTCTAAAATACTGTCAAGCCGGTGAAGCGTCAGCCCCACGCGGTGGTCTGTTACACGGCCTTGCGGATAGTTATAAGTACGAATACGCTCACTTCTGTCACCGGTGCCGACCTGACTTTTTCTCTCCTGTGCAATTTGTGCCTGTTGCTCGCTCTGCACCAAATCGTAAAGGCGTGAACGCAAAATTTTCATTGCCTTGTCTTTATTTTTGTGCTGCGATTTTTCATCCTGACACGAAACCACAAGCCCCGTGGGCAAGTGGGTAATACGCACGGCAGAGTCCGTTGTGTTAACACACTGGCCGCCCGGACCACCGGCGCGGAACACATCAATGCGAAGGTCGTTCTGGTTAATTTCAACCTCAACCTCCTCCACTTCGGGGAGCACGGCAACCGTAACCGTTGAGGTGTGAATTCTGCCGCCCGATTCTGTTGCGGGAATGCGCTGCACGCGGTGCACACCACTTTCAAACTTAAGGCGAGAATAGGCTCCCGCGCCTTCAATGCTAAAGGAGATTTCCTTATAACCGCCCATATCGGTGGCATTTTGGTTTAAAACCTCAATCCGCCAGCGGCGTGACTCAGCATACATAGAATACATACGGAACAAATCACCCGCAAACAGCGCCGCCTCATCACCGCCGGCACCACCGCGGATTTCAACAATAACATTCTTTTCATCATTGGGGTCTTTGGGCAAAAGCAGAATTTTAAGTTCATCTGAAAGGCGCAAAATGGCTTTTTGCCCCTCGCTGATTTCATCTTCGAGCATGGCTTTAAAGTCTTTATCCTGCGTGTCAGAAAGCAGTTCCTTTGCCTCCTCCACCGTTTCACGGGTAGCCTTATATTCACGATATTTTTCTACAATGGGGGTAATATCAGAATGCTCTTTGCAGAGTTTTCTCCATGTTTCCTGATCAGCAATCACCTCAGGGTCACTGATTTTGGCCGCAAGGTCGGTAAACCGCTCTTCAATAAATGATAATTTGTCAAACATAACTGGCTCCTTTATGCATAGTAAACCGCCGGATTCACGCCGTTTTAAGGCGCACCCGCCGCACATTTTATACCATATCGCTTTTATTATATCATATTGACAAAAGTAATGCAAGCAGATATAATTACAAAGGAAAGAATTTGTTATTTTTGAAAGGATGGGTTACGAAATGGAACGGCAAAAAAGAGTGATTGCCATTCACGATATTTCTTGCTTCGGCAAATGCTCTCTCACGGTGGCTTTGCCTCTTTTATCTGCCGCAGGTCTTGAATGTTGCTGTGTGCCCACGGCGGTGCTTTCAACACACACGGGCGGTTTTACCGATTACACCTACCGCGACCTGACAGAAGATATAGAGCCCATCATTCGCCATTGGCACGGGCTTGGCCTTGAGTTTGATGCCGTCTATTCCGGCTTTTTAGGTTCTGAAGAGCAGGTGGATATCATCCGCCGTGCGATTGACCTTGTGGCAGATAGCAACACGCTGGTGATGGTTGACCCCGTGATGGGTGATGACGGCAAACTCTACCCCGTTTTTTCTCACACTTTTCCCGCTAAAATGCGAAAACTCTGCGAGCGTGCCGATGTGATTGTACCCAATATGACCGAGGCCTTTCTGCTTTTAGAAGAACCCTATCACGCCGGCCCTTACACCGAAGCAGAAATCAATAAAATGCTTGACCGTCTGGCAGAAATCTGCCCGAAGAAAATTGTTCTCACCGGCGTTCATTTTGATGAAACCTCACTCGGTGCCGCCACTTTTGATTGTGAAACAGGCGCAAAGGAATTTGTGCTTCGCAATCGGATTAACGGTTTTTATCACGGAACCGGTGATGTGTATGCCGCCACGCTGCTTTCTTCCTTACTGTGCGGCTTTTCACTCTGTGATGCCGCAACCATAGCGGCAGACTACACCGTGCTTTCGATTAAAACCACCAAGGCGATGGATAAAGACCTGCGCTACGGTGTGAATTTTGAATATAACCTCCCCACCCTGATGCAAATGCTTGGCAGAAATGAGGGATAAGATGAAAGTGATGATTGCTCTCTCCGGCGGCGTTGACAGCGCTGTTTGTGCCGGTTTATTAAAAAGTGCAGGCCACACGGTCTGCGGTGCTACCCTGCATCTTGTTGGCGAACCGCAAAATGATGCGCGTCTGGCCGCCGAAGCGCTGGGGATTCCTTTTTATGAATTTTTTGAGCAGGAGGCTTTTTACAATCAGGTCATCACCGCCTTTCGTGACAGTTATGACCGTGGCGAAACCCCAAACCCCTGCATTGTTTGTAACCGACTGATTAAATTCGGTCTTTTGCTCGACCACGCCAGAGAGCAAGGGTGTGATAAGCTCGCCACAGGGCACTATGCACGCATAGAGCATGATGCCGCATCGGGCAGATGGCTCTTAAAGCGGGCAAAAGACGAAAAAAAAGACCAGACCTATATGCTCTATCA
>JAZRUU010000178.1:0-30395 GCA_045652725.1 Clostridia bacterium
GTGAGCCAAGCGGGTCATACTGTACTTTGCACTTAAAATTGTGTTAGTAAAGGTAACGGGAACATCCGCATTGTCAAGCATATCCAGAAGTGTCTCCGCGTACGATTTAATCGTCGTGAGCGGCGTTCTGAGTTCGTGCGAAACATTCGCCACAAACTCACGACGCGAACTTTCAAGCTTCTGCTGTCTTGTAACATCATGAAGCACCACCAGCACACCGCCGGTGTTGTCAAACTCATCCTCAAAAACCACAAAACTGGCTTTGAGTGATAAATGTCCAAGCACAATATCTCTTTCAGCAAAACGGTTGTTTTCAAGATAGAGCATGTCATTCAAATGAATGTCAGCGTGATATGCTTCATTAAAAAAAGCCTCAAACTCAATGGCATCATTTTCCGACAGACGAAACATTTTTCTCGCTGTGGGGTTAATGTGAATTACATTGCCATCCGTATCAAACGCCATAACGCCGTCCGTCATGTTTATAAGAATTGCCTCAACCTTATTCTTTTCGGTAGACATCTGTAGCATTGCAACCTGTAATTTAGCCGACATATCGTTAAATGTCTCCGTCAGTGTACCAATCTCATCATCCGATTTCACATCAATCTTCGATTCAAATTCACCCTCTGCCAAACGCTTTGCTTTCTTTGTCAGATTCGAAATCGGCGTGGTAATGGTTCGCGACAAAAAATAACCCATAAACAGAGAAATCGCAATACCAAGCAAAATGGCCTGAATAATAATGCTGAAAATTCTCTGAATAATAACCGTCAATTCTTCCTTGGTGTCGCAAATATAAACCACATACTCATGAGCGCCGCCACGAATCGGCACAGCATAATCCATAATGGATGACTGCGGGCTTATTTTTCTGCCCACCTCACCTGAAAAAGCCGTTATCAGATTGGCAGACTGCATCGAAGGTGTTGCCGTTTCATCCGCTGAGGTATCAATCACCGTAGCATCTTCAGCAAGAATGTAATAATTACGGTAAGAGTCAATTCCCATGCGCGCCGTAAAGGCATTTAAAACGGTTTTAACATAGGCTTCATCCTGTTCAGCACCGGACTTAAGTTGCTCAATAAACGAATCTGTAAAAATTGAATTCATTTCCTCTACAAACATCTGATGGTTCGAATCTGTAACAGAAAGAATCAAAAAGGTTCCCGCAATCGCCATAATGGACAATACCAGCAGGACAAAAATTGTCACTATCTTCCATTGCAGTCCCTTAAACATACCGTTTCTCCTCTGCTGCTTTATTCTTTCGCCTTGTCAAAATAATAGCCTACCCCGCGTTTTGTCAAAATATAACGGGGGTTGCTTGAATCATCCTCAATCTTTTCGCGCAAACGGCGAACTGTCACATCAACCGTGCGCACATCACCGTAAAATTCATAGCCCCAAACACTTGAAAGCAGAGCCTCGCGTGAAAAAATCCGGTTCGGCTGTGTAACCAAAAACTTCAAAAGTTCATATTCGCGCAGGGTTAAATCCAGCGTCACTCCATTTTTAATGGCTTCATATTTTGTAGTGTCAATAATCAGTTCCGGTGCCGCAACAATCACATCTGTGGGCAGTTCTTCTTTTGTATCTCCCGCAAAGCGGCGCATATTCGCTTTCACGCGCGCCAAAAGTTCACGCACGCTGAAAGGTTTTGTAATATAGTCATCAGCACCGAGTTCAAGCCCCAGCACCTTGTCAACTTCTTCTTCGCGAGCCGTAATCATAATAATCGGCACATTCGACTTTTCGCGAATGCGTTTGCACACATCAAAGCCATCCATTTTCGGCAACATAATATCCAGAAGAATCAGGTCGGGGTTTTTCGTCAGCGCCAGATTCAACCCTTCTTCACCATCACCGGCTCCAAGCACCTGAAATCCTTCTTTTTCAAGATTAAACTTTAAAATATCAAGAATCGGTTTTTCATCGTCAACAACCAGAACAACACGGTCCATTCTCTCCACCTCTTCCTTTTATTCCTTATTATATCAATTCAATCACAGCACACATCCGCCCCGTTTCTCCATCTCTCCGATAGGAAAAAAACAGCGCCTCCTCGCAAAAAGTACAGGAGGAAGAAATGTGTATGTTTTCTTTCAAAACCCCGGCCTTCATCAGCGTGTGCACATTCAACCGGTCCGTATCAATGTAATACTTTCCTTGTTTTATAAGGGTACATTGCTCTGCAAGTTCACCAAAGCGCTCAACAAACAGCAAAAACACATCTTCATCCACAGCAAAATGACACTGTTTAAGTGAAGGCCCCATCGCCACAATCAGCGTCTCCGGTGCAGAACCATAGTGTGTTTGCATCACAGCCACCGCTTCACCGGCAATCTGCCCCAATGTTCCGCGCCAGCCTGAATGCACCGAAGCCACCACTCGCTTTACGGGGTCTAAAATCAGCAACGGCGTACAATCGGCCGTAAAGCAGGTAAGACACACGCCGGGCTCATTCGTCACGAGTCCGTCGCATTCACAGCAATCCTCCGGCAACCGTCCTGCATCCTCTGCCGTAACAGTTTTCACCCGTGTACTGTGCACCTGCTTTGCAAAAGTGAGTCGCTCGTGATTTACGCCAACATCGCAACAAAACAAGGCAAAATTCTTTAAAACGGTTTCCCGCTCATCCTGTGTAAAAACGCCTAAATTCAATGACGAAAACCTACCAAAACTTTCGCCTCCGCACCTTGTCGAAAAACCGTGGCGCACAAGCCCCGTTTCCACCAACGCGTCGCAGGTCAGAACGCGATTCCCGTCATAAGAAAAGCCGTCATTACGCATACTGATAGCCTAATTCAATTGCCTTCACATTCTTTTCCAGCAAAGCGGCCTTTGAAGGCGGAATGCTCTTTTCCAGACCTGCCTTAATTTCATCCATAGTATAAAGGCCTGTTTCTTTAATCAGTTTACCCACAATAACCATATTGGCCAGATTACCGAGACCGGCCTCTAAGCAAATCTCTCTTGCGGGAATTTCAAACACTTTCACATCGTCGCGCTCAACCTTGCGGTCAACCATCGAACTGTCTAAAATAACCACACCGCCTGCAGGCAGGGTATCTTCAAACTTATCGAGCGAGGGTCTGTTCATCGCAATCAAAACATCAGGATGCGGAATAATCGGTGAGCCTACGGGCTTATCCGAAATAACCACGCTGCAGTTGGCTGTTCCACCACGCATTTCCGGGCCATATGAAGGGAGCCACGAAACCTCTCTGCCTGCCTTTAAACCGGCATAAGCCAACACCTTACCGGCAAACAGAATACCCTGACCGCCAAAACCAGCTAACATAATCTTGCAATTTTTCATTTTACAATCCATAACCTTTCTGTCCACAATTTTCTTACTGTTCACATTCCACCCGCGGACCGGTGAATCAGTTTTTATTTATTCAGACACCCGGCGGATATCCGCACCCAGCATCTTAAATTTCTCTTCAATTTTTTCATAGCCGCGGTCAATGTGCAAGAGTTCTGTTATCTCTGTCGTTCCCTTGGCCATCAAACCGGCAATCACAACACCTGCGCCACCACGAAGGTCAGTTGCACGAACGGGCGCACCTGTCAAACCCTCAACACCGGTGATAAACGCAACCTTTCCCGCCACATTGATGTTTGCTCCCATGCGAAGCAACTCACCAACATACTGAAAACGGCTATCCCAAACGCCTTCCATTACCATACTGTTGCCTTTGGCAACTGATAAAAGAGCCACAATCTGCGGCTGCATATCCGTGGGAAAACCGGGATGCGGCATTGTGTTAATGTTCACACCGCGCAAATTTGCATTCCCTACCACACGAATGTTGTCATTATCATCACCTTCATTGTCATAAATGGTTACCTCAGCACCAATTTCACGCAGTTTAGCACTCACAGACTCCATATGTTCTAAAATGACATTTTTCACAAGCACATTACCGCCGGTTGCAGCAGCAGCCACCATAAAGGTTCCTGCCTCAATTTGGTCGGGAATCACAGAATATTCTCCCCCGTGAAGTTCCGCCACGCCATCTATGGTAATTTTATGAGTACCAGCACCTTTGATGACAGCACCCATTGAATTCAAAAAGTTCGCAAGGTCAACAATGTGCGGTTCCTTTGCCGCATTTTCTATCACAGTTCGACCCTCAGCCATCGTCGCCGCCAGCACCACATTGATGGTCGCACCCACGCTCACGGTATCTAAATAAATCGTCTTTCCCACAAGTCGTTTTGCTTCAGCCACAATCACATCACTGTCCTGCCGCACAACGGCACCCAGCGCTTCAAACCCTTTAATGTGCTGATCAATCGGGCGTGTTCCAAAATTACAGCCGCCGGGCATTGTCACATTGGCCTTTTTGAAACGACCAAGCAAAGCACCCAGAAAATAGTAAGAAGCACGCATTTTGCGCATCAGATCGTGGGGTTCGGCATCCGCGCACAAGTTTCTGCTGTCAATTTCTAATGTGTAATCATCCAAATATGTAACTGTCGCACCCATATCTCGCAAGATTGCAACCAAAACCTGAACATCCTTAATGTTCGGCACATTTCCAATTTTACAGATTCCATTGACCATTGCTGCAGCAGGAATAATGGCAACCGCGGCATTTTTCGCGCCACTGATGGTGACTTCACCGCGAAGTGGTATCCCGCCGTTTATAATCATTTTATCCAAATCAAGTCCCCCTACTGTTCAATGTAAAAATACGAAGATATACAGTATAATTATATCACCTTATCAAAAAAAATCAATAGTTTTTCACTTCTTTCAACACTTTTTGTAAAAAAATTAAAATAAGGTTTTACAAATGGGAAATTTTGTAGTATAATAACTCTGTTAATAAAAAAAGATAAATTCCCGGGAGGTTGTTTTATGCAACAGCAAGCACACGAAACAGATTTAAATGAAATTTTACAGGTGCGCCGTGATAAATTAAAAGATTTGCAGGAATCCGGCCGTGACCCGTTCCGTGAAGTTAAATTTGACAGAACCCACACCACTCAAGAGGTGAAAGAAAACTATGATGCGCTCGAGGGCGCAAAAGTCACCGTTGCCGGCAGACTGATGTCAAAACGCGGTATGGGCAAGGTTATGTTCTGCGACCTGCAAGACCTTGAAGGCCGCATTCAGTTATTTGTTAAAATGGATTTACTGGGCGACGAGTATGACGCTTTCAAAAAACTCGATATTGGTGACATTTTAGGTGCAACCGGTGAAGTTTTCACCACCAAAACGGGTGAAATCTCCGTCAAGGTTGACAGTTATACCCTGCTCTCCAAGTCACTTCAGCCCCTGCCGGAGAAGTTCCACGGCTTAACCGATACCGACATCCGCTACCGTCAGCGCTATGTTGACCTGATTATGAACACCGAGGTGAAAGATACTTTCATCAAGCGTTCCAAAATCATTGCCAGCATCCGCAGTTACTTAAACGGCCAGGGCTTTTTAGAGGTTGAAACACCTATGCTGGTTGCCAACGCCGGCGGTGCTGCTGCCCGCCCGTTTGAAACCCACTTCAACGCTTTAAGTGAAGATTTCAAACTCCGCATCTCGCTTGAACTTTACCTCAAGCGCCTGATTGTCGGTGGCCTTGAAAAAGTTTATGAAATTGGCCGCGTTTTCCGTAACGAAGGGCTCGACACCCGCCACAATCCTGAGTTTACTTTAATGGAACTCTATCAGGCTTACACCGACTATCACGGTATGATGGATTTAACAGAAAACCTCTACCGTCATGTAGCGCAAGAAGTGCTCGGCACTACCAAAATTGTGTATAACGGCATCGAGATGGATTTAGGCCAGCCGTTTGAAAGAATCACAATGGTTGAGGCTGTCAAAAAATATGCCGGCGTAGACTTTGACCAGATTCAAACATTAGAAGAAGCACGCGCCGTTGCTAAAGAACACCATGTTCAGTATGAAGACAGACACAAAAAGGGTGACATTCTCTGCCTGTTCTTTGAAGAATTTGCTGAAAAGCACCTGATTCAGCCCACATTTGTTATGGACCATCCCATCGAGATTTCCCCGCTTACCAAGAAAAAGCCCGAAAATCCCGATTATGTTGAACGCTTTGAGTTCTTTATGAACGGTTGGGAAATGGCAAACGCCTACTCCGAGCTTAACGACCCCATCGACCAGCGCGAACGCTTCCGCGCGCAGGAAGAACTGCTGGCACAGGGCGATGAAGAAGCAAACACCACCGATGAAGACTTTATGAACGCGCTCGAAATCGGTATGCCCCCCACAGGTGGCATCGGCTTCGGCATCGACCGTATGTGTATGCTCTTAACCGATTCCGCCGCTATCCGCGATGTGCTCCTCTTCCCCACAATGAAAACTTTAGATAAATAATTTATTCAAAAAACGGATTGTGAAAGCACCTGCTTTCACAATCCGTTTTTATATTCCGCCACCCATCAAAAAGTCCCCCGCTTTTGCAAGCGGAGGACTTTTTTACCATCTCAATTTTCTTATTTAAGGTTTTCGTTCAGTTCTTTTTCAATTGCCTTGGCGCCTTCTTCGCCTTACGCACCGCCATAATTCTGTTCATTTCGTTATAAACAATCATATAACCCTCGTCAACACCCATACCGGGTTTTGCGAGTATCTGAACAGGTTGTGTCGCCATAGCACAATGAACACACACCTGTGCACTTCTGTCGGTCTCGTTACAGGTACCGCCCTGATACGCGCCAATTCCCTTTTCTTTGCAGTAAAGCACCGCCTCAATGGTGTTGTTAATACCACCCAAATCAGGAGTTTTAATCTGCACCATATGACCGGCCTTATGATCGGCAAACAGTTTAATATCTTCAAGCGTGTTGCACCATTCATCGGCCACAAGTTCAACATCGCAACCGCGCTCATCAAGTTCCTTTGTCAAAGCCGCAAGCGCTGTCATTTGAGTTTCTCTATCGCTGTCACAATCCATCGGGCCCTCAATGCGCAATTTAAAGGGTTTTGCAGCCACGCCAAGTTCTTCAATGTAGTCGGCCATTTTTTTATAGTTATTATTGCCAAATGCCGCACCAATAGTTCCATATACATCTATGTGCAACACCGGAGCATAATCATCATCCGCGCGGAACTGCAAAATGCGGTCACGGAGCCATACAACATATTCTTTCAGTTTCTCACCGTTTGAACCCAGTTTGGTTTCAACATGATTGATAAGAGCATGCGGAAGAACCTGTGCGCCCTTAATAATCATTTTATCAGCGTTATCATAACGATCATCGCCCGACTGGGTAAAAATCGGAATCGGCGTTTCTGAAACGCTGCATCCATATTCATCGGCCACAACTTCACACATCATTCTGCCGCTGGCTTTTGCAACAGCATCTAAAATTGCCTGAGATATACCGTAGCGTATAGCGGTATGCAGGCGTTTACCATCAACCTGAATGGCTTCCATTTCGGCGCAAAGCGTGCGGAAGTTATCCGCCTCTTTCCCAACCAGAAAAGGTTTAATGTGCTTATCAATAACAGGAATGAAATCCTTCGCCAAAAACAGCGGATCTCTGCCGCCCGCGCCGGAATATTGCACCGCAGCGCAGTCGCCAAAGGCAATCTGCCCGTCTTCTAGAAGCAACATAACACTAATGGCCTCCCCCGCCTGACGAACAGCACTAAAACCACCCGTCACGGGGTCACCCGTATAAAACACACCATCGTGACCTGCACCCTGCTTAATGGCGCGTTGGTCATCAAAGTAAAAGCCCGTCCGCCCGGGGGAACAAATAACATCTATAATTTTCATCGTTCTCTCTCCTGTTATCAATATTTGGGGCGACCTACCAAACGCCCTTTGCCTATGGCATAAACATCGTCAATCACCATCTGAAACGATGCCTTGCGTTTTTCTGCCGCAGCGCGTTTTTCTATTTTTTCCTTATGAAAATCAACCAGTTCCTTATTAAAAGGTAAATTTCCAATTTCAAGAATGCGAACCGCACCCTCATTATCGCGGCAAGGGAGCATCTTGCCGGCATTAAAGCGGCATGGCGCAAAAGGAACATCCAGCGCACCCGCTTCAACACCACGGCAGATACCGGCCGCAATGTCCCCATTTCCGAGTTCAAAGCACTTATCAACAATGGCGCGGGTTTCCATTTTAATAATCTCTTTTTCCGCCTCCAATTCGCTTGAATTGAAGTTCTGGTCAGAGAGCATATTCACAACCTGCTTTGTGCAGCGCAAACCCTGTGCATTTGCCTCCATTGTCGGTATGCCAACCGCCTCGTGCGGTGTTTTAACAATAACTTTTGTTGCTTTCGATAAAGCCGCTATCAGGCTGCCTGAGGAAATAACGCCAAACGCCTTCGCCTCATCAGCAGGAAAGCCGCCCATCCATTGATGTAAAACAGTCGTAACCACAACATCAGTATAACCGTTTTTGTTAAGATATTCATCAGTCAGTTCCTGCAAGGTGCGAATGGCAGCAATATCCTGAACCAGATTGCCACACTGCCCGTAACCAACAGTAATGTTTTTCACGCCCTGCTCAGCGGCAAGAAGCGCTTCAATAATGGCCGCCGCGTGCGAAATACAAGGCGGAACCAGCGTACCCGTCAGCGGGCCGTAAGGCTCTCTGTTAATCGAAACGCCCATTTCTTCATAAAGGCCCGTCAAACGGTCAACATACTGCCAGTCGCGAATGGTTCTTTCCATCGGAATGTTTTTACAATACGGCAGATTGTAAGAAATGCCGCCGCCCTCATAACTTGTAAAGCCACCGGCATATGTAATTTCGGTCAAAAGTCTGGCATCAGGCGTGCCGTGACGAACCTGCATAGGCACATTCACGCTTTCAATCACCTGGCGGCATTTTGCCACCCCGTGATTCACCGCAGGAAAACCGTTAAGCATTGCTCTGCCCAAACGGATGGATTCTTCAATGCCGTTTTCAG
Organism: Clostridia bacterium; assembly: GCA_045652725.1. Classification (GTDB taxonomy): domain Bacteria; phylum Bacillota; class Clostridia; order UBA1381; family UBA9506; genus UMGS755. Next base: position 8,914 of record JAZRUU010000178.1, read on the forward strand.
CCTCTTCATAACGATTCTGGCGTGTATAACTGTCAATCGTTGAGGGCAACAGGTCTGCCTCACCGTTTTTCTCAAGATATTGCATCAACTTGATGTGTTCTTCAACCACAGGCACACCGGCGCGCGGTTGTACCAGCGTTTGATTTTTTTGCTTGGCATCCAACAGTTTTTTTGAAAACTTTCTTGACTCGGGCATTGCCTTGTGATAGGCAACCGCCTCATCAAGATCAACATCCTTCCCTGTCGGCCACTGCATGAGAACTTCACGACGCAAACTGTTAAATTCATCATCTGAAAGTCGTTTATTCTGAATATCCATTGTGCTGTAACTCCTTTTTCATAATTCGCAACGCCACTTCGGGGTAATGCAATGACAATAGCCCCATCGCAGCCAATATATATGATTTATCTATCCACAAATCTGCACTTTTCGGTTTGAGTAATGCAGGTTTTTCCATTGAAAACAAGGCGTGTTCGGCAATCTCACACGGATGCACCGCGTGGATAAGGCTACCGCCCGTAAAAACAAGGTTTTTGACCCGTGTCAGATTCTTTCCCTCCTGCACAAAGGTCTGCCCCATCATCGTATAGGTCTCCGCAATGCTCCCGGCGTGGCGTGTTACGGCTTCATCCACAGCGCACGAGGCCAGCGCAAAGTCATGCGCTTCTTTTTCTGCATCGCCGCAGGGCAACGCATCGGGATTTTCTTTGAGGTAATCGAAAAGTTCTGTCACCCTTTCTTCTGTCAAACCGGAAACCTTTGCAATTTTTGCAAGGCCCCAGGCATCCAAAAGACCATAAATGCTGTATCGCATCCCAATGTCGCCCTCTACTGTTCGCTTTGCATAGGGCTCGGGGAGTCCTTTATACACGGTGTTCATCTGCTCGGGCATTCCGTCAGCAATGGAATACACATCGGTAGTCGCGCCGCCAACATCCACGGCAACAAGTTCCCCTATGCCGCTTTCATCCGCACACCCGCCGGCAAGAAGTTCCACAGCGTGAAGCACTGCAGAAGGCGTCGGCATCATAATGTCAGATAAAAGTTCTGCCGCACGGCTCAGTCCCTTTGCCTGAATAATGCGGTTTAAGAAAATTTCGCGTATCACTGCCTGTGTCGGTTCAATTTGCAGGGTGCCGAATTTCGGCATCACATTAGGGCAAACATAAACCTCACAGTTTTTCAGTATCTCGCGGCATTCATCCGCCGCGGAGCGATTTCCTGCCAGAATAATCGGAAAATCGGGCTCTACATCAGAAAGCATTTTTGCATTATGAATTATGCAATCACGGTTGCCGCCGTCTGTGCCGCCAACAAGCAGAAAAATGTCAGGCTTTAAACTGCAGATTTCCTCAGTGTCTGCCTCTGTCAGTTCAAAAGAATAAATACCCACCGTTTTAGCACCGGCGCCAAGGCTTGCAAGTCTTGCCGCCTCAGATGTGAGTTCAGGCACAAGACCGCAGGTAACCATTCTAAGACCGCCGGCAGCAGATGAGCAGGCATAACAGGCATCATATTCTGTCTTACCTGTTTTTTTCTCCAGCATTTGAAGTGCCTTGTTAAATCCCTCATTAACATCCGTCTGAACAGTTGTATAAGATGCCGCCGTGGCAAGAATTTCTTCTTTTTTCACATCGACCGCCGTAAGTTTTGTATAGGTGCTCCCAAAATCAATCAGCAAAACCTTGCTCATCAATTGTCACCATCCTAATCTAAAAGTTCGTGCAGCGCCTCGATGGTTGTTTCAGGTGTAGTTCCCGGCGGAAAAGCGCGGTCAAAACCCATTTGCTTAAAGCGTTTTTCAACATCTTCAAACTTCTGTTTACCAATCACAATGTTGCCGCCCACGAGCAGAGGAATACCCACAAGACCTGCCTCATCACATTTTTCACGCATCCCGCGGCAATCAAGTTCACCCTGGCCGTATAACGATGAGATAACAATTGCATCCGCATCAGACTCAATAGCCGCCGCAATATATTCTTCCTGCGAAACCATAACACCCAAATTCACGACTTCAAACCCCGCCTCTGTAAAAGCGTGATATAAAATCTTGTTGCCCACAGCGTGCACATCGGCACCAATCACACCAATAACCAAAACTTTTTTGTCTCTTTCTTTCATAGCAAATACCTCATTGTGTTATTTTCACCATTCCAACAATTGTTATATATCTATATGATATAATGTGATATATCTTATGTCAAGACAAAAAGTGATTTTTTATTGTTATTTATATACTTTTCTCATCTCTTATTTTCTTAATTTTTGTTTCAAGATACAAAACCGAACCCTCATCCATCACATAATGGCAGTCAACAATGCTGCCTTTAAACTTCGATAAAGCTTTAACAGTTTTCGCATCAAAATACTTCTCATAATTTTTCGGAACCAAAACCGTATCTTTTCCTTTCAGATACTTTTCAACATCCGTCTCACCACCGGAGATGACAACCGGATGCAAAACAACATCTTCGGCATACATTTCACAGGTTCTGTATAAAAGTTCCGCAAACCGCTCGCTATAGCCTACAATGCCAACCTCTTCACCGGCACGGAGTTTGATGATGTGTGAAAGGCAGCGGGCAGAGGGGCGAAGTGCCACACGGGCAATCTTTTTGTTGTCCGGCACTACACTTTTTAAATATTCCGAATGGTTTGAAGTTGTTACAATCAGGTCAAAATCTTCGCCGAGTTTATAGGGATATTGCGTAACGCTTTCATATGTATAAGAATATAAATCAAGGTCGTCAACATGCCGCAGCTGTTCTGCCATCTGCGACAGGTTTTCAGGGTTGCATTCAACCACCGCAACCTTAACATGTGATTCTTCCTGCGAGCGCTCACGAAGTTTTAAATCTAAAAATATGCCGATTTCATTAACAGAAAGACCCATAGCCTCAAGATTATCGAGCAAGCGGTCAATCGCTACCATTGCCTGTTCCTTGCGGCTGCCCGAGTTTGCCGGCTGATACTTTACAAAAGTACCTCTGCCCTGCACTTTCTCAATAAAACCGATTCGTTCCAACTCGTCATAGGCGCGCTTGACCGTGCCTCTTGCAACGCCGACCTCATCAACCATTTCCTGTACTGTCGGCAATTGTTGCCCATATGAGAGAGATCCGTTTTTAATCGCAACACAAATCACATCTACAAGTTGCTGATATATAGGAATATCCAGACTCATATTCACTTTATAAATAGATTCCATCGTCCTCACTCCTCTTTTTTGTCAGTCAGCCGTCACAAAGCCTTTTTCACCGCAGTTCTTTTTACCGCATTGAATCAAGATAGTTAACTCTGCCCGTTTCATAGAGATTGTTCCCTTCGCTGTCAATAATCACAACAACAGGAAAGTCTTCTACCTCAAGCCTGCGGATGGCTTCAGCACCAAGGTCATCATAAGCAATAACCTCTGCTTTTTTAATGCACTTGCTAAGCAGCGCACCGCATCCGCCAATTGCGCCAAAATAAACAGCGCCATATTGCTTCATCGCCTCAATCACTTCAGGGCCGCGTTTGCCTTTTCCAATCATCCCCGTTTGCCCTTCGCGAATCAGCGCCGGGCTGTAAGCATCCATGCGATATGATGTCGTAGGCCCGGCAGAGCCTATCACCTCACTCGGTTTTGCCGGTGTGGGGCCAACAAAATAAATAACGCTGTCTTCTATGTCCAGCGGCAGTTCCTTACCTGCATCCAGCAGTTCGCACAAACGCTTGTGCGCCGCATCTCTTGCTGTGTAAATAACGCCCGAGATTAAGCAACTGTCTCCTGCTTTCAGTTTCTTTGCTTCTTCTCTTGTGAGCGGTGCTTTAACAGAAACCGTCATTTATATCACCTCCGTTTTGTGCCGTGTAACATGGCAATTGATGTTCACAGCCACCGGCAATCCGGCAATATGTGTCGGATATTTTTCAATATTCACAGCAAGCGCCGTTGTTTTGCCGCCAAACCCTTGCGGACCAATCCCCAGAGCGTTAATCGCCTCTAGTAGTTCCTTTTCAAGGTCAGCATAAAACGCGTCACCGTTCGGCTCATCCACAGGGCGAAGAAGCGCTTTTTTGGCAAGATACGCCGCCTTGTCAAATGTGCCGCCAATCCCCACGCCAACAACAATAGGCGGGCACGGATTCGGCCCTGCTTCTTCCACGGTTTTAATAACAAAATTCTTCACGCCCTCAAGCCCGTCAGATGGGCGAAGCATGGCAATTTTGCTCATATTTTCACTCCCGAAACCTTTCGGTGCAACCGTAATCTCTAACTTATCACCCTGAACAATGTCAAAATAAATCATCGCAGGGGTATTATCTCCGGTGTTCACGCGGTCAAGCGGGTCGCGCACAACACTTTTTCTCAAATATCCCTCTCCGTAACCCAGGCGCACCCCTTCATTTACCGCCTCTGTAACATCACCGTTTATGTGCACATCCTGCCCAATTTTAAGGAACACACAAGCAACACCCGTATCCTGACAAACCGGCTGATGTTTTTCATCGGCTATTTCATAGTTTTCAATAATGCGGCAAAGAATTTCTTTTGCCTGCGGCCACGGTTCCTCATCGTGGAATTGTTTAATACAACTTTTAATATCTTCTGTCAAATGGCAGTTTGCCTCTATGCATAATTTTTTCACCGTTTCGGTAATGATTCCGGCGCTGATTTCACGCATAACATTTCCTCCTCGTTAATTTTCTACAGCATATATCCGGTCTGAAACCTCACCATCACGCCCAATAACTTCAGCAACCACTTTCTCGCTCACGGGTGCTTTTTGCGGCTTTCCGGTGATACGCTCTGTTTTTTCTTTCAATTCTTCAATGTCAACAACCGGGAGCGATGCCTCACACAGTCGCGCTTTGAGTTCTGCATTTTTTGGGTTAACCGCAATGCCGCCCTGTGTAACCAAAACATCAATATCCTTTCCCGGTGTCGAAATGCAGGTTACACGGTCAGTTACAATGGGCATTCTCGCTCTGAACATCGGCGCAATAATCATAGAAAGTTTTGACCCGGCCGCCGTATCGCTGTGGCCACCCGAACCGCCCATAATATATCCGTTTGAATCGGTGTGAACATTAACATTAAAATCGGTGTCAATTTCCGTAGCGCCCAAAATAACAACATCAAGGTTGTCAACCACGGCGCTTTTGCTTTGCGGTGAGGCATATTGCAGAGCCGAAATCTCTTTATGGCGCGCATCGCTTCTGATTGACTCAACCGCCGCCAAATCAAAACATTGCACATCCATAAGGGTTTGAAAACAGCCGGCCTGGAGCATGTCTACCATATACCCCGTAATGCCGCCAAGGCCAAAACTGCCTTTAATGTTTTTTTCAAGCATAATATCCTTTAAAAACTTCGCCGCCGCAAGCGATGCCCCACCGGCTCCTGTCTGAAACGAAAAACCGTCTTTTAAAAGTCCTGAGGCTTCAATCACTTTTGCCGCGTTTGACGCCATAACCAACCCCACAGGGTCACGGGTGATGCGGGTTGTTCCTGAAACAATCCCCGCCGGGTCGCCAATGGCATCCACACAAACAACATAGTCAACATAAATTTCAGAAATCGACCAGTCGTGCAAGGGGTAAGATTCAAGGTTATCAGTAATAACCACCGTTTTTTTCGCAAACATCGCATCAGCAAAGGCATATCCCAGACTTCCGCAGGCAGACTTGCCGTATTTACCCCAGCAGTTGCCCATTGCATCGGCAGAAGGTGCCGCAATAAAAGCAACATCAATCGGCGTCTTGCCGGATGCAATATCACACGGGCGACCGCCGTGCGTGCGGAATTCTATAGGTTTTTCAAGCACGCCACCCGAGAGCACACGGCCGAGATTTGCTGCAACATAGTCTGTTGCAACACCCGTCACAACATGGTTTTTTATGTGTTCAACAATCGGCAAATGCACATCAAACAACGAACTTGCATTCACCGTTATATCTTTAATGCCAAGTGCGGCAATTTCTTCCATCACCATATTCAAAACATAATCCCCATTGCGAAGATGATGGTGAAACGAAACTGTCATACCGTCTTTGAGTCCTGAAAGCGCAATTGCCTCACGAACAGAATTGACCAGTTTATTCATTTTCGCCCCTCCTGTCTATTCCCAGCGCCACCGCTGCGGCAATTGTTCTTTCGGCCCTTGCCACAATTGGCGCATCAATCATCTTGCCCCGCAGCGAAATAGCGCCCTTGCCCTGCGATTTTGCAAGGCAGATGGCATCTATAACCTCATAGGCATAGTTAATTTCTTCAATCGTCGGGCTGAACACCTCATTGATCACTTCCACATGGCGCGGAGAGATTGCCGCCTTGCCCGAAAAGCCAAGGTCTTTTGCCAAAACAGCATCGGCAAGCACGCCCGCATCATCATTCACATCGGTAAAGGGCGTGTCATACACTTCCACACCGGCCGCACGCGCCGCAACCACAAGCCGTGTGCGGGCATATTCAATCTCGCGCCCCTCTTTCGTGCGTTTACACTGCAGATCGGCGGTGAGATCCTCTGCACCCAGAAATAGAGCATGAACGCGCGCAGAGCACGATGCAATATGATAGGCATTTTCAACACCAAGTGCCGTTTCAATAAGAGGCATAAGGCCAATACTTCCCTCTTTTTTGCCGCACCGTTTTTCAACAGTTTGCATGTAGGCATCCACCGTCATAACATCTTCAGGCCGGCTCACTTTCGGCAAAAGGATGAGGCTCACCCGTTCCGGCAAAACTGTATCAAGGTCTTTCTGCCAATAGGGCGTATCAACCGAATTTATACGAACAATCATCTCACAGCCGCTAAAATCCATATGCCGCATTGTGTTTCGCACCAGAATACGGGCCGCATCTTTTTCATCGGGAGAAACAGCATCTTCCAAATCAAAAATAACGCTATCGGCACCAAGACAATTACCGTTTATAAGCATATTCGGGTTATTACCCGGCAAAAACAACAAACTACGGCGCATCAATTCTCCCCCTTTCCGCGAAGAACAGCGGTTTCAACGCGCGCCCTGATGACACACTCAAGCGCGCCTCGGTCTTTAACGCGAACCAGAGCATTTGTAACACCCTGCTCAGCCAGCACCTCGCAGACCGCTTTTTCAATCGCATCACCAAACTGTTTTTTAACAACCGATTCAATGTCAATGACCAAGCCTTCTTTATGTGGCTCAATTTCTACAAAAACATCGCTGGACTCCATCGTCCCCGCACATGTATAATGGTTTATCGTCATAAAAACAATCCCCTTTCGTTCTTCAGAGCAAAAGTTATAGTTCAATGTATAAACATTATATAACACAATTTCAGTAAAATCAATTATTTTTCTTTTTTTCTTTACATTTTCTTTCGTTATGAGTTATAATGTAATCATAAAATAAAATCCGATAGGTGCATATTATGTATGTTGAATTATTACCTGCGTTAAGCAAAGAAAAGCAAAACAATTGGGTAGACTTTTTAAAAAAAGCCGGTTTAGAGCCTGATGCATCTTTTGACTGCACCGCCCTCATATGGGGCGAAAGCGGCGCTCTCATTGCCACCGGTTCAAGATTCGGCAACCTTCTCAAATGCATTGCGGTAGAGGCTGGCCATCAGGGCGAAGGTCTCACTGCCACCCTTGTCACCACGCTTAAAAAAGAGGCGGCCGATGCCGGCATTCGCCATCTGTTTCTTTACACCAAGCCCGAAAACAAAGCGGTGTTTGAATCTTTATTTTTTTACAGCGTGGCAGAAACCAGCGATGTGCTTTTGATGGAAGATAAAAAAGACGGCATTCTTTCTTTTTTAGAAACACTTCCCTTCCCCAAAACCGTCGGCAAAACGGGATGCATTGTTATGAACTGCAATCCGTTCACCCTCGGGCATCTGTATTTAGCAGAGCAAGCCGCCACAGAATGTGACACTCTGTATTTGTTCGTTGTGTCAGAAGATAAAAGCCTCTTTTCTGCTCAAGACAGGCTTGAAATGGTAAAATTGGGCACCGCCCACCTGCCTAACATCATCGTTGTGCCAACAGGCCCCTACCTGATTTCTTCTGCCACATTTCCTACTTACTTTCTGAAAGAAAAAGAACGCGCAGAGCAAATCAAATGCGCGCTTGATATTGAAATTTTTGTTAAGTATTACGCTAAAAAGTTAAACATAACCACCCGCTTTTTGGGAACAGAGCCCCTTTCACAAACCACAGCGCAATATAACGCCGCCTTAAAGGCAACCCTGCCGGATTGCGGCATTGCCGTTTGTGAAATACCCCGTCTTGAAAAAAACGGCGCACCCATCAGCGCCAGTCGGGTTAGAGAATGCATTGCCGGCCGTAACACGCAGGAGGCAAAAGAACTCCTCCCCGACACCACATATCGCTATTTACTGAATAAAGGCTTATTATAATTTGGAGGGATTTTTATGCAAGACCGTCAGAAAAACCACATCTTAAGCAGTTATTTCGCCCCCAGAGGGCATCACCGTATGTATGCTCTCGGCATTCAGCTTGCACAGCTGTATTTATCTCCGTTTGATAAACTCATCGGCGTTATCGGTGATGCCGGTTCCGGTAAAAGCGCCCTGCTCCGTGGTATGTTCCCGGGGCTTGAACTCACAAACGATGATGATGGTGTGTATGTGCGACCCCTGCCTCTTTTAGAGCAGGATAACGGCTTTTTCTCTCCACATACCTATCACCTCGACATCCGTTTTGAAAACGGCTTCACACAAATGAGTGTTCTGGCAGATGCCATCACAACGGCACTCCATAACGGCAAGCGTGTGATTGTGGAGCATTTCGACCTCATCTATCCGCTCCTCGGCTTTAACGCCAACCTCATCATTGGTGTCGGCGAACAGATTTTAATCTCAAGACCCAACATTTTCGGTCCCGAACCGCAAGAAATTCAAAGCAAGGTATATGATTCTCTTAAATACCGCCTTATGTCTCACACAGCAGAAGATTTGTGCGAGCATTTCATGCCCGAAAATGATGTTCTTCGTTGCGGCCACGATGATGTAAAACACGGCTTTGTTCTCACCTTCCCCGAAACAAAACCCGATTTTGATATTCTTGAAATAGAACAAAAAGTCAACGAAATGATATCGCAAAACCTTCCAGTTACCTATGTGGATAACAACCACATCTCCATCGGCGGGCAAAACCATTTTTGTACCGGTCCGAGAATCCATGTCAGCAGCACAGGGTTGATTGAAAATTTCCACTTGCTCAATCACTTTATTTATGACCGCTTCAACCGCCGCTACCTTTTGGTTGGCTGTGTTGGTGAAAATGCAGAAGCAAACCTGCAAAAACTTGATTCACAGCAAGAAAAACAGCCAAGCCCAACAATGCGGTCATAACAGGGGGAAACTATGACAGAAGTCACTTTAAAAGAGGTGTTAGCCGCGCGCGATGCACGGGCAGAAAAGCAAAAAGAACTGCTTTTTCGTTTCCAATGTCCGCTAATCAGTTTTACAATGAACATCGCAGGCCCAATCAAAACCTCACCGCTCATCAAACGCGCTTTTTATGAAGGCATCCGCCTCATAAAAGAGAGCCTGCCGCAAGAGTGTTGCATTCACCACGAAATAAGTACAACACCCACAGGCTGCGAGGCAATGTTTTGTGTGAAGCTCGAGGCAGAAAAACTAAAAGAAATCTGCCTTTCTATTGAAGATGCCACAAACCTCGGCCGACTTTTCGATATGGATGTCATCACAGAAAGCGGCACAAAACTTGAAAGAAAAACCCCTCGCAACTGCCTTGTTTGTGGTGCTCCGGGCAGAGCCTGCGCTGCGGGCAGACGCCACAGCGTCTCTGTTCTGCAAGCGGTTACCAATGAAATCATTGAAAATTATTTTTTCACACTTGACCGCGAGCGCTATAGCGCACTTGCCGTCACAAGTCTGATTGACGAGGTCTATACCACGCCCAAACCGGGGCTTGTAGACCGCCGCAACAACGGCAGCCATAGCGATATGAATGTAAACACCTTTGTCACAAGCGCCAAGGCCCTCAAGCCTTATTTTGCCAAGTGCTTTTCCATCGGTCACCACACCGCGCACCTTTCACACAGTGAAACTTTCAGCGCATTGCGAAAAGCCGGCATTGCTGCAGAAGTCATCATGTTTAAAGCCACAGACGGCGTTAACACACACAAAGGAGCCATTTATTCTATGGGAACACTTTGTGCAGCGCTTGGGCGATTATGGCAGGCAGAAAATCCGCCCTCGCAGCCCGAACTCATTTGCCTTGAGAGTGCAAAACTGGTTCAGGAAGCAGTAAAGGTTGACTTTGAGCACATCAGCACCGCAACTGCCGGAGGGCGGCTCTACATAAAATACGGCCTCGGCGGCATCCGTGCAGAAGTCGCGTCTGGTTTTGGCTCGGTTCTGCAATTTGCTCTCCCCTGTTATACAAAACTTCTGAATGAAAATTTTTCACCTAACGATGCAGGCGTCATCACCCTTCTCCACCTGATTGCAACCGTGAAAGATACCAACCTGTATCACCGCGGCGATAAAGAAGGGGCAGAATTTGCTGAAAAAAGTGCAAAAGAACTGCTACAGAACAACCCCACACCGTCTATGCACCAAATTCAGGCACTTGACGATGCCTTCATCAAAAAAAATCTTTCTCCCGGCGGCTGTGCCGACCTGCTCGCCGTCACATATTTTTTATATGCACTTGCATCGCACAAAAATTAAAAAAACCATCAATCGCCACTCCATCGGGGCGGCAATTGATGGTTTTTATTTTACACTTATTTCTTTGCAAGTTCTGAAATCTCATCAAACTTTGACAGAATATATGAATATCCGTTCTCACTATGCGGAATCAGACAGTTTGAACAATCTTTAATCCCGTTTTCTATGTAAACAAAGTTCCCGCCGCACTTCTCCCCCAAAGCATACAGCGGGCAATAACAAAACAGACAGTTAAAATTTTCACCCTCCGTTTTATGACAGGGAAAATATTGGCATTCTTCATTTTTAAAATAAGAAAAACTGTTTTTCATAACAATCTCCTTTATGTAAGTTTAATTTTTCTGCCGCGACCTTTCGTCAAAACTACTGAAAACTGATAATTGTATCTCCTTTATATTTCAGCATCCCTTTTTCATGAATTTGATAGTTGCCATATGAAAATTCCGAAACACGAAACGAAAGTTTTTTGTCCCCCGCCAAAAAAACAACAATGTAGAGCTCCCGTTTAAATGTCCCCGGATAGTTGGTAACCGTGTCCGGCTTATACTTATCAACAACTTCTGCCTTAACTGTTTTAACCGCCGCTCGCCTGCTGATAACAAATCTTACGGCAACCAAAATCCAACACAGCAAAAACACAATTGTTGCAATCACATTAACAGCAACAGTCATTTCATCACCTTTTTCTAAAATTACAGTTTATTACTCTCCGCCCTTGTTTCTTTCAGAAAAAAACCGCGCAAACAAATAAACAACGGCAGAAATCGCAATCATCACAACAAAAACAGCCATCATTCCCTGCCCCATAAGTTTAACGGCCGCCATTAAAGTTTTATAATTCATCATTCACAACCCCTTTACTTCATCAATTGCGGAACAAGATTAAGAATCATCCCGCCGGCAATAACCGAAGCAATCTGCCCGGCAACATTTGCGCCGACAGCATGCATAAGAAGAAAGTTCTGGGGGTCTTCTTTCTGACCAAGTTTTTGAATTATGCGGGCCGACATCGGAAAAGCAGAAATACCCGCCGCGCCAACCATAGGGTTTACTTTATTTTTTGTAAACAGATTCATAATTTTTGCAAAAAACACGCCGGCAACCGTATCAAACACAAACGCAACAAGCCCCAATCCCATTATAACAAGCGTTTGAATGTTTACAAATTGATCTGCCATCATACTGAACGAAATCGTTATGCCAAGCAAAAGCGTCACAAGATTCGTGAGCGTTTTTTGTGCCGTTTCTGATAATGCATCAAGCACACCGCACTCTCTTAAAAGATTCCCAAACATAAGAAACCCCACAAGAGCAACAGATGCCGGCGCAACGAATCCTGCAATAAATGTCACTATTACCGGAAAGGCAATTCTTAACCCTCTCTCCACCTTTGCAGGGTTATATGTCATTTTGATTTGCCTCTCTTTTGCAGTTGTAACCGTTTTAATAACAGCCGGCTGAATAATCGGAACCAAAGCCATATAAGAATACGCCGCAACCGCTATCTGACCAATGTAATTTGATTTAAGCACATGCGAAACCAAAATAGAGGTCGGCCCGTCAGCAGCACCGATAATACCAATCGAAGCGGCGTCTTTCAAATCAAATCCAAACATTACGCCTATAAGAATAACAAAAAATATTCCAAACTGTGCCGCAGCACCAAACAAGAACATTTTAGGATTCGAAAGAAGCGGGCCAAAATCAATCATCGCCCCAATCCCAATGAACAATAAAAGCGGCATTGCTTCTGATGTACCGATTCCAAAATGATACAGCCACTCAATAATCCCCTCAACCTCGCCAATGCCATCAAGAGTCTGGTTCAGCACCCCCGAAAACGGAAGATTCACCAATATCGCACCAAATCCCATCGGAAGCAGCAAAGAAGGTTCATAATTTTTCTTAATAGCAAGATAAATTAAGAGCATCCCAACGCCATACATAACAAGTTGCTGCCAGGTCACTGCCATAACTCCGTCTAACAGAAAGTTCATATCGCACCTCTTTTATTTTTATACGATTTCTCTCTATTAGTGTATGACAACACCGCCCCTAAATTCCCTTTTTTAATGTTTTACCTTGTCTGCTTATAAAGACTTTATATTTTAAATCCCGACCTTTTTAGCTAAATTATTCTCTCCATATTACATTTTCCATTATGTATTCCCCTGACAGAGCCGTTCCGCTATAAATCTCTTTGCCATCTGCCGAAACAAAAAAATCACCAATGTATGACAAGTGGCTATCGTTTACCAGCCAAGAAGCGCGTATTACATAGTATTGCTTTCCCTCTGTTTCAACAGCACCCGAAGTGCCAAAGGAAAATATAAATCCGGTTTCTTCGTCTTTCTCTCCGAAAACAGAATGGCATAACTTTTCTGCCTCTTGCTTCGTTATGCCCTTAACACTATCAACCGATATTTCAATAATAGCACTGTCAGATTTTGTTTCATTGACTGCAACACCTTGATCCGGCGCAGGTTCACTATGCTCCACAGCAGCATTATCCGAAAAAATTGTTTTGTAATATAAAATACCGCCAATCGTTAAAACCAGCACCGCAACAACAATAACACAAAATATCTTTTTCCCCATTTATGCCACCTCTTTTCAACATAATATCCGTATTGCAAGATATAAGGTTTAGATATAACTTAACCTCTCTTGATGGTCCCTTGCCTGAAGGGGGCTGTCTGCAAAGCAGAGCCGGGGATTCATTTTCACCATCAAAAATCCCTTTCGTATCCCTCCGCCACCTTTGGTGGTCCCCCTCCCTCGCATACCCGGAACGGGTATTAGGCAAGAGAGGTTTTGAAAATTTTATTTTATAAAATTCCTTATATGTCAATTATACCACAAGCATCATAAATAGTCAACGAATCCATATTTTGAGCGCAACTCTGCAAGAAAACTGATTTTTTAGTCTTTTTATGCACCTGCTTTCATAGACTAAAAGCGGAGGTGTTTTGCTTGATTATTACCGCCATCAAGAAAAAAACCGCATATTTTTCGTTTCTCATCCTCATTTTCGTCGTAGTTGCCGCTTTAACGCCTGCCGCTGTTTACACCACGGCAAAAAGTGATGAAACCGAGAAACAATTTATTAAATGGGTTGATTTTTCCGTACCATATGAAGCACTTGATGCCGCCCTTGATGTTGATATTAAAACGCACACACAAGAGGGCCAAACCGCCATAAGTTGGATTGACATTCTCGCCTACCTTGCCGCAAAAAATGGCGGTGACTTCAGCCGCTTTAAAAAAAGTGACATAAAAACGCTGACCGAAACCCTGCAAAAAGAAAACACCACCATTGATCAGTTGGGTGAAAAACTCAAAAACTATGCCTATTTTAAAGAGGCTTACACCGCCGTGCTCGGCGGCTTTGTCGGGCAATACACCATAGAGGTTCCCGATTCTGAAAACAAAGGGGAGAAAAAGACCGTTTCACGCTACGGCCTCAAGGCATTTTCGCCCATCGCAAAAGGCTACGGCTACAGTCATTTTGACGATTTCGGCGCTTCGCGCTCATATGGCTACAAGCGAAAGCATTTAGGGCACGATATGATGGGTAGCGTCGGCACCCCGATTGTGGCAACCGAGTCAGGCATTGTTGAATGTGTAGGCTGGAATCAGTATGGTGGCTGGCGCATCGGCATCCGCAGTTTTGACAAAAAGCGCTATTACTACTATGCCCACCTGCGCAAAGACCACCCCTACAACGATATGTACGAAGGTAAAATTGTAACCGCCGGCGATGTCATTGGCTATTTGGGTATGACCGGCTACAGTACAAAAGAAAATGTGAACAACATTAACACGCCCCACCTGCACTATGGCCTGCAGTTGATTTTTGACGAAAAAACGCAAAAAGACGGCACAAACCAGATTTGGTTGAACCTTTATGCCATCACCAAACTGCTGGAGAGAAACCGTTCCGCCGTCTACCGTGCAGATAAAGAGTTTGAGCGTCTTTATCAGATGTTCACGCCCGAAACCGATGAATAAGCCGCAAAAAGGAGGCCGCCCATGGCTCGCAACGAAATAAAATTGCAGGTTACCGATGACATCATACGCGTCAAAGCAGAAGGAGCCTGCCTTTGCGCCGCCACCGTTTCTGCCCTGTTTTGTGCACTCGCAGAAGATGGCATCCCGGTAGATTTAATCAGTTTCTCTCGTGGCGAAACAGCAAACTCTCTGACTTTTTCTGTTGCAAGCCACAACATCACCAAAGTGCTCAAAGCTGTAGCACAAGGCAAAGAAAAAACCGCCCTGCGCATTTTAGCACGGGGCGGCTTTTCAAAAATAACACTTCGGGGCAAGGGGCTTTCAAACGAACTCGGCATTGCGGCGGCCTGCTTTCGTGCTCTGGGCAAAGCACAGACCGATGCAGTGCTTCTCACTGCCTCCGGCACAGACATTTCGGTTTTAATCGAAACCGAAGCACTTGATCGAACGCTTTTTTACTTTGAACAAACCTTTCACACCACCGTCTATGAGGTATAGGCCGCAATGTCGGCAAAGGTCAAATTTTGGTGAAGTGCCAAATTGATGCCGTTTGCCACCACTTTCGAAACCCGTTCCACAAACAAATCAATCTCTTTCGGGGTCACCATAAAGCCGGATAAATTCTCCGGAATGGCCGTTTGCAACAGTTGCCGTTTTGATGCATCATCAAGCGAAGTCAGCGTCTCATATAACTGTGCATTCTCTTTCACCTGTTCTGTTTCTGCCGCCATAGTAAGCACATCTGCCGTTATGGTGGCGGCATCAATCACCGTCGGCACACCCAGCGCAATCACAGGCACACCAAGGGTGCTTTTACTCAACTCTTTTCGTTTGTTACCCACACCGGCGCCGGGGCTTATGCCCGTATCACAGATTTGCACCGTGGTGCTGATGCGCTCCATGCTCCTCGCCGCCAGGGCATCAATCACAATCACAGCCTCGGGTTTAATGGTGTCAACAACACCCTTAATGACCTCTCCCGTTTCCATACCCGTTGTGCCGAGCACCCCGGGCGCAATGGCACAAACCGGGCGTATGCCCTCATCAATTTCTTCAGGGATGTAAGCCAAAAGATGCCTTGTGACCATCAAACGCGACACCACCTGCGGCCCTAAAGAATCCGGCGTAATGTATCGGTTACCCAACCCAACCACAAGCACATGGCTCTTTTCTTTTAAAGAAAGCAGATTCTTAATTTCACCCGCCAACACGCGACAAAGCCTTTCATAATCTTCACCCTCGGCAATGTTTATGCCGGGGAACTCAATTGTCACATAGTTTCCCACCGGCTTACCCATTTTCATTTGGGCCTTAAGGCTTTCTATAGCAATGCGCGATATGCGAATGTTCTCTTTCTCTTCCTGCCGAACCGTTACCCCCGAGAGTTCTGTTGCCGCCTCAAGCAACAGTTCATGTTTTTCAATCGCCAGATCCGTCCTGACATTTTCCATAATGTGCCTCCTTCTTTTGTTTGTATTAGTATCACAAAAGAAGGATTTTTTATGCCGTTTTTCTCACAAAACCGGAACATAAAAAACCGGGCCGCAAGGCCCGGTTTGTATGATAACCATTTTTATGCTCTGTGTATTCTGTTACGGCCGCTCATTAGCCAACGATTTCATCGCCGTGCTCTTTCATCCAGGCCACGCCTGCTTCAACAGCCTCATAGGGTTCTTCGCCTTCTTTGGCAACAACCGCATTGGTGTGCAGAATCACACCGTCAATAGCGCCCTTGTTAATCATTTCCTGCGCTCTTTCAAGCTGGTAAACAACAGCCTTGCTGGTAGCGGGGCTTGCAGCACCGAAATCATAGAGATAGCAACCAACCAGATGTTTTTTGCCTTCTGTTACACTGAGGTATGTTTCAATATATTTATCATAGTCTTCTAAAACTTCTTTTTCATTCCAGAACCAGAGAGAAACGCCGTCAAACTCGTCAAGAAAACTCTTGATGATGCTCATATCGGTCTGGCGGAAGTTCTCGGTGTATAACACAACCCACAGTTCAAGACCGGCAGCGTGCAGTTCTTCGCGATATTTCGCAATCAGTTCGGGGGTGTAGTTTGTGTAGTTGTTTGCGGGGTTTGAGGGGCTGAAGAAGTCATCAAAAATACCTCTGCAGATGTTTTTATAGGTTTTTGAAAGTTCGCAAACTTCAGTCACATGCTCGGGATGTTCCCACGCGTAGTTGATTGACCAGCCAACATTGGCAACATCTTTTGCAAGTTCGCTCTCGTGGCGTCTGTCGCAGGGCAGATCCATCGGCACTAAAAAGGTGTTGGTTGCGCCTAAATAATATGTACCTTCAACCGGCGGCATTGCAGATTCTTTTTTAATACCGAATTTTTCAAACAGACTGTTTGTGGGATGGCCCCAAATCCAAAAATGTTCTCTTAATTTTGACATATTCATTTCTCCTTCGTTTAATTGTATAAATCCCTACTTACTATTTTATCATATAAATAAAAAAAAACAAGGTAAAAAAGCGTATAAAATATGTGCTTTTGATTTTCACCAAAAACAATCGTTCTGCCGAAAATGCTTTAAACACTTGCTTTTCACAGCATAGAAAAATATTAAAAACACTTGATTTTTGCATTTTTGAATGATATGATTATACTGTAAAAACACCTCATGAATCAGGAGGTTTTATATGTCAAAAACAAACCCCATTTTATGTGAAAATTTAAACCGCATCCGCCTGACACTTCTCTATTTCGGTCACGCCGTTGTGGGCCAGAGTTGGACGGGTAAAACCCCCAGCCCTGATTTTTCACGCCTTTACTACATTGTGTCGGGCAGCGCCGAAATTTTTTACGGCAACAAACAAACAATGACACTTGAAGCCGGAAACTGGTATCTGTTGCCTGCCGGGTTCTCCTTTGACCACAACTGCAAAGATCACCTTGAACACATTTATTTTCACTTAAAACTCTCCAGCGTTGACAGAATGGATTTGCTCCGAAACTGCAACCGCATCTGCCGGTTAACCCCCAAAGAAGACCCGACAGAATTTTTTCAGCATTGTCTCAACAGCCACGACATTGTTGACGGGCTGAAAATGCAACAGGCGGTTTATTCTTTGCTTTTAACATTCATTGCCGAAAACAATATTAAAATCATCAATTATGAATATTCACCCTGTGTGTCAAACGCCATCCGCTACATTAACCAGAACCTCTCCGTCCGGCTCACGGTAACCGAAATTGCCGAAATGGCCTTTGTGTCTAAAAGTACCCTTGAAAAGCGTTTTAAAAAAGAACTAGACACCTCGGTGCACGATTACATTAACGATACCATTATGTTTGAAGCCGGTCAGCTTTTATCCAAAAGCAAACTCTCGGTTTTGGCCATCAGTGAACAGTTTGGTTTTTGCGACCAGTTCTATTTTTCAAAACGCTTTAAACACAAATTCGGTATGACACCGAGAGATTATCGCAAAGCCGCTCCAATGTAAATAAATAAAAAAAGGCGTTGCAGCAAAATGCTGCAGCGCCTTTTTTATTATTAACCGATGGCTTTAATCAATGACTTCGTCACCGTTTTCGTTCATCCATTTAACGCAAGCTTTAACTGCCTCATAAGGTTCAAGGCCTTCTTTTGCAACAACTGCGTTCGTGTGGAGAATTACACCTTCAATGGTGCCGTCTTTAATCAATTCTTTTTCACGCTCCAGCTGACGCACAACCACTTCGCCGGTTGCCTGTGCCATGGGACCAAAGTCATAGAGATAGCAACCAATCATACGCTTTTTGCCTTCCGAGAGTTCTAGGTAGATATCAAGAAGTCTGTCATAATCTTCTATAACTTCTTTTTCATTCCAGA
This sequence comes from Clostridia bacterium, assembly GCA_045652725.1. GTDB lineage: Bacteria > Bacillota > Clostridia > UBA1381 > UBA9506 > UMGS755. The sequence goes on from JAZRUU010000178.1 coordinate 27,447, forward strand.
ACCAGAGAGAAATGCCGTCAAACTCTTTTAAAAAGTCACGGATGATGTCCATATCAACCTGACCAAAGTTTTCAGTATAAAGCACAACCCAGAATTCAAGACCTGCAGCGTGCAACTCCTCTCGGATTTCTGCCAGTCCCTCCGGTGTATAATTTTTGTAGTTGTTCTTTGGGTTGGTGTCACAGAAAAAGTCATCAAAAATACCGCGAGAAAGATTTTTGTAATCTTTGGCAAGATTGCAAACCTCGGTTACATTTTCAGGGTGCTCCCACGCATAGTTGATTGCCCAGCCAATATCGCGAACATCTTTGGCAAGTTCGGTTTCGTGTCTGCGGTCAACCGGAACATCCATCGGCACTAAAAATGTGTTGCGTGCACCTAAGTAATAAGTACCTTCTACCGGCGGCAAATCAGATTCATTGATAGGACTGTCTTCCACATTCAAACTTCCTGCGGGATGACCCCAAATCCAGAAACGGTCTCTTAACTTTGTCATATTTTTCTCTCCTTTTTTGTGTTTTTTAACTCACTTTGCTTTCATTGTAACACGAAAAAGAGCAGAAACAAGGCAAAAATGGGTACATATTATAGATTTATGAGTAAAAAAAATAATTTTTTTGTCCAAAAGCGAAATGGTTGCATTTTTTATGAATTTGCGATATAATAATAAAGTTAAGAAAATTTTTAAACGCAGGAGGCGATCAAATGGACGCGGTTCCCGGGCAAAGTCGAAGTACAACTAAATAAAAAAGGGAACGCTGTTTGCTTGTTCGTTTTTGCCGCGTTCCCGGAAAGGAACGCAAATGGAAGAAACAAAATTGATGGAAGAAACCCTCCGCGACACGGTGGAGAATCTTCTTGACCAAAAACAATACGCCGCCATCAGAGCCTTGTTGCTTGATAAAAACTATGTTGATATTGAATCGGTTCTGGCTGAATTTTCACCGGCAGAGGCTCTGCGAATTTTCAGAATGCTGCCCAAAGAAACTGCCGCAGAGGTTTTTGCGGAGATGGATAGTGACCTTCAGCAATACATCATTGAATCGGTTACCGATGCCGAGGTCGGGCGGATTATGGAAGAACTGTATATGGATGACACGGTAGACTTTTTGGAGGAGATGCCTGCCAATGTGGTCAAGCGCGTTTTAAAAACAACCGATGAAACCACCCGCAAAACCATCAACCAACTCCTGCAATATCCCGATGACAGTGCCGGCAGCATTATGACCACAGAATTTGTGGATTTAAAGAAAGAAATGACCGTGCAAAGAGCTCTGGAGCACATCAGAAAAACCGGCGTTGATAAAGAAACCATTAACACCTGTTATGTGCTGAGTCCACAGCGTAAACTAGAGGGTGTTGTCTCCATCAGAACGCTGATTCTGGCAAACCCCGACGCGCTGATGGAAGATTTAATGGATACAAATGTCAAAATCATTCACACGCTGGATGACCAGGAAACAACGGCCTATCAGTTCCGCAAATATGACCTTTTGTCAATGCCTGTTGTCGATACCGAAAACCGTTTGGTCGGCATCATCACCATTGACGATATTGTGGATGTCATTGAGCAGGAAAACACAGAAGACTTTCACAAAATGGCCGCTATGACCCCGTCTGAAGAGCCCTACCTTAAAACAGGGGTGTTCACGCTTGCCAAAAACCGCGCACTGTGGCTGTTGGTGCTTATGATTTCTGCCACCTTCACCGGCTTTATCATCCGTCATTTTGAAGGGGCGCTCAGTCAGGTTGTGGCACTCACCTCTTACATTCCTATGCTGATGGGCACAGGCGGTAACGCGGGAGCGCAGTCATCTACAATGATTATCCGAAGCCTTTCACTTAACGAACTTGATTTTTCTGACATTTTAAAGGTTATGTGGAAAGAACTGCGCGTAGGTGCCGTTACAGCATTTTTACTAGGCGTAGTCAATTTTATCAGAATCATGTTGCTTGATAATGTCGCAATGCTTGTAGCCCTCACCGTTTCACTCAGTTTGTTCTGCGTGGTGTGTCTGGCAAAGGTCGTGGGCGGTATGCTCCCCATTTTAGCAGAAAAAATCCATTTAGACCCTGTGATTATGGCCAGCCCCATCATCACAACCATTTTAGATGCACTTTCTTTGATTATTTACTTCCAATTTGCAACAAATCTTTTGGGAATTGCATAAAAAGGAGGCATATGTATGCCCTATTTCTACTATGACTCTTATTATTTACTGCTTGTTATTCCGGCACTTTTAATTGCCACCTTTGCACAGATTAAGGTGCAAAGCACATTTAAAAAATATGCTACCGTTATGAGCCGCCGCGGCAAAACAGCCGCAGAACTTTGCCGCGAAATTTTAGACAAAAGCGGCCTTTCATCAGTTGCCATTGAGCGCACAGGCGGCAACCTGACAGACCATTATGACCCCCGCACCAATGTGGTGCGCCTGTCTGACTCGGTTTATAGCAGCACCTCGGTTGCCTCCATCGGTGTCGCCGCCCACGAGGCAGGCCATGCGGTGCAGCACACAACCGGTTACGCACCCATCCGTTGGAGAAATGCTGTTTTGCCGGTTGCAAATTTAGGCTCGCGTCTTGCTGTGCCCGCCATTTTAATTGGCGTTTTAATGAGTTTTGAGCCGCTGGTTACAGCAGGCATCATTCTCTTTTCTGCGCTGGTGCTCTTTCAACTCGTCACCCTGCCGGTTGAGTTTAACGCCAGCCGTCGTGCACTGACTACACTTAAAAATAACAATATGTTAGATGAAACTGAACTCGCAGATTCAAAAAAGGTGCTCTCTGCTGCAGCAATGACCTATGTAGCCGCCGCTTTAGTTTCTGCAATGCAACTTTTGCGACTGGTGCTCATCTCGCGCAACAACAGAAGAAGATAAGGTTTACAAAAAAAGCCGCTCCCATCAACGGGAACGGCTTTTTTATATTTTATTTCTTTTTTCTGTC
>JAZRUU010000179.1:0-6305 GCA_045652725.1 Clostridia bacterium
TGTGTAGTTGGTTCTCTGAATTACATGAGTTCCCTTAAAATTGTATTCCCTTTACGGAAAAACATTTTAAAAAGATTTGCTTTGTTCAGTTATCAAGGTACAAACGGTGTTAATACACCTTTCAATAATTAAATCACTTTAATTACTGAAAACTATATTAACTTTTTCCTTTGCCTTCAGGCAATAGAATTTTCTTAAATATTTAATTTGCTTAGAATTTAATTTGCTCAGATTTCACTTTTTCGTAAGCCGAAGTGTGCTGCGTGCACACGAGGTAAAACGAAAAAATGAAAGATGAGTAAATTTGGTGGGCTTAAATGGACTCGAACCATCGACCTCACGCTTATCAGGCGTGCGCTCTAACCACCTGAGCTATAAGCCCAATTTTACGCTGACTTGAGATATTATAGCACAGGTCTTTGGCCGTGTCAACACCTTTTTTAATTTTTTAGGTTCATTGCCGCCCTCTCGGGATAGCCATATTATTATACCTCACAAAACTACCGTTGTCAAGAGTTATTTTTGATTTTTATAAATATTTTTATTCAGCAATTTATGGAAAAAGAAAAAAACGGCCCCCAAGGGCCGTTTTTACTGCTTTTTAATTCCGTAAACCACACGGCTGATGCCGGCCAAATCTTCTCTTGTGCCTATTTCGTTGTAAGCGCCTGTTTGCTCCAGCATCGCCACCACCGTTTTTGCCTGGTCATGCCCCACTTCCAGCGCCAGCAAGCCGCCGGCGTTTAAAAGCGCCGCCCCGACGGATGCCAAATGACGGTAAAAATCGTAACCATCTTCTCCGCCGGAAAGCGCAAGGTGCGGCTCATATTTTTTCACATCGTTTTCAAGCGTATTGATAACCGCCGCAGGGATATATGGCGGATTTGAAACAACACAATCAAACTTTTTGTCAGGTTTATAGGTAAAAACATCTGCTTTATAAACAGAAACCCGCTCTGCCACGCCGTTTTGCTCAGCATTTTTTTGTGCGGTTTTTATGCAGGTGTCACTAATATCAACCGCTGCCACATAACTTTTTGGCAGATAATAAGCCAAACTCACGGCGATTGCTCCCGAACCTGTGCACAGGTCTAACACGGCCGGCGATTCTTTTTTTTCAAGCCGCGTCAGCACAAATTCTACCAGCGTTTCGGTATCAGGCCGCGGAATCAGTACCCCGGGTGACACGGCAAAGTCCAGTGACATAAATTCTCTTTTGCCAATAAGGTATGCCACCGGCTCATTCTCCCTCCGCCGCGCTATCAAGGCGCGAAACGCCGAAACGGTTGCCTCGTCAACCATTTGGTCACGATGTGTGACAAAATAAAGCCTTTCCTTTTTTAATAAGGAAGATAACAGCACCTCGCTGTCAAGCCGCGCCGTTTCAATGCCAGAAATCGACAGTTCTCTTGCTCCCTCGCGGAGCAGGTCACCGATTACCACTTGTCATCCTCCCTGTTTTCTGTCAGAACGGCCTTAAGAGATGCGATAGCAACCTCAAGTTGGCTGTCATCCGGCTCGCGGGTGGTAATTTTCTGCAACCACATTCCGGGCAGGCTGACAAGGCGCATCATTTTGCTCTTGCTTCTGCCGGCAAGTTTAATGATTTCATAAGAAACACCGGCAACCACAGGCAACAAAAGCAGGCGAATGCCAAGGCGCGTCCACGGGTTATCCCACGAGATGAACGAAAACAAAATGATGCTCACAACCATAACAATCAGCAGAAAGCTTGTGCCGCAACGGGGATGAAGGCGCGAAAACCTGCGCGCATTTTCAACAGTTAGTTCTTCGCCGCTTTCATAGCAGAAAATGGTTTTGTGTTCGGCACCATGATATTCAAACACACGGCGAATGTCCTGCATTTTAGAAACAAGCGCCACATAGATGAGAAAAATGGCAATGCGGATAATGCCCTCGGCGAGCGTTGCTAAAAAGCCATAAGGAATCAAATCTTTAACAAAGCCGACCAAAACTGTGGGGAGCATCATGAACAGCGCCACACCGAAAATCAGCGCAAACACCACAGAGCCGTAAATGGCGGCGTTTTTCATTTTGCTTTCTTTTTTTTCGAAAGCGGCTCTCTCTTCTTCGGTCATGGCCTCTTTTTTCTTTTTATCCTCTTCTTCTTCAATATCGAAAAATTCGGCAGAATACATCAGCGCTTTTGTGCCGATGATTAACGATTCAACAAAACTGATAACCCCGCGAATAATGGGCAGTTTCAAAAACTTCAGTTTCTGCAGAATGGAGGCGATGGGTTTTTTATCGACAACAATTTCGCCATCGGGAGTGCGAACCGAGACGGCAATTTCTTTCGGGCCGCGCATCATAACGCCCTCAATAACCGCCTGACCGCCGATGCTTGTTATATGACACTGTTTATTTTCCATCACACATTTTCCTTTCGTGTTGTGTTTTTTATTTATCTACACGCTTTGTTAAGCGGGTTTTGTGTGTATTTTTTGTGTTACATGAACGACTCATACCTTTAAACACAGGCCGGGGGATTACTTTTTAATTTAACAAATCTCTCTTTTATCCCTCTGCCATCTTCAAAATCCTCCCACCGTCTGCGACGGTCCCCCCCCCTCCTTTAGGCAAGGAAGGCTTTGCCGGGGAGGCTTTTTCTCAATATTATTCAACTTCCCTTTATAAAAATTGTATCATCCGGATGCCAATCTTTTTGGTGGCAAGTTCGTGTCAAGACCGGGGCAAAAAATTTTCTTATCTGTTCGGAAACGCCCCCATCCCTGAGTTGTTCCAATTATTCAAAGTTCATACCATCTTCCATATATTTTCGTGGCGATGTTCCCGTTAATTGTTTAAACCTTCTCGAAAAATATATATAATCAATATATCCACATTGTTCAGAAATAGCTGTCAAAGGAATTGAATTTCTATAAGTATCTATCAGATAACAAGCATGGGAGATTCTGGTTTCAGTCAAAAATTCCGTAGGGGTTTTTCCTGTTATTTTTTTAAATTGCGCCCGAATATAATCCTCGCTATATCCACTTTTTTTCAGTAGAGAGGAAAGGTCTATATCATAATCATAAAAATTATCTGTTATTTCCTCGATAATACTTTTTATTGCCAGGAAAATCTCATTTTCCATATTAATGCGACCAAGAAGAAAGTGTGTAAACGCACTCATCAAGGCAGTAATGTACTCATGATTCGAAAAACGATTGTTATAAATCATTTTTGCAAGCTCTAATCCTTCACCGTCTGAATTGTCTTCAATCACAGTCGGCAATATCAGCTTAAAAATATGATTAAACTCTCCATTTATATAGATGCGCTCGAAATGTTTACCAACAATCGAACTGCTATGAACTGTGCCGGGAGGGATAATGATAATTTTCCCTGGAGTAGTTTCTATATCTTTTTTGTTTGTGTGAAAAATGCCTTCCCCACGTGTATAGACAATAATCTCATAATTTTTATGTTTGTGCGGTGGGCTTTCTTTTTTTATCAGGTTAATTAAATAATCCATACCATCACCAGTTATATTATATATAAAATCTATCTTTTGTGCAAGTAAATTTATGAAAAAACATATTTTTTTACAGTGTGAGTTGATATAATGAATATGATTTATCCTAAATATCACACTTGTTGCACGGAGGATGGAAATGAAGAGAAATAATGTTGATATGTTATCTGGTTCCGTATTTAAAGGTTTACTGTCTATAACCATACCAATCATGATAATGAACGTTATGCAAACAATGTTTAACGTTATTGATATGACGGTTTTAGGGAATTTTGCAAACGACACGGCTGTTGGTGCAGTTGGAGCTTGCGGTACTCTGATTACGCTTTGTACAAGTCTTTTAATTGGCATTTCCTCGGGAGCAAGTGTCGTGATTGCAAAGCATATCGGCAAGGGCGACAAAGAACAAGCCGAAAAAGCTGTTGGCTGTGCTGTTTTATTTGCAATTGTAGGCGGCCTTATTCTTGCTGTGATTGGAATTTGTTGTGCCAAAATCTTTCTTGGTTGGACTAACTGCCCCGAAAAGCTCTTTAAACAGGCTACCATTTATTTCAGGATATATTTCTTAGGTGTTCCTATTATCATGTTTTATAGTTTTTGTGCCGCAGTCCTTCGTTCGATAGGCGACACAAAGCGCCTCTTGTTTTTTTCGATGCTTGGCGGTGTTACAAAAATCTCATTAAACTTTTTCTTTGTTACCGTTTTTGATATGACCGTTGAAGGTGTTGCGATTGCTACAATTATTTCTAATGCCATTGCCGGGGGACTTTGCTTTACCGTTATGTTAAGAAGCAAAGACATGATTCATTTTAATTATAAAAGAATGAAATTTTATGGTTCCGAGCTTAAGCAAATGCTTTTTGTCGGAATCCCGACAGGGCTTCAAAGTGCACTATATTCTTTAGCAAATACTGTTATTGCGACCGCAGTTAACGGGTTCGGGGCCGATGCAACAACAGGGCTTTCCATTGCAAATCAATTTGACGGAATAATGTATCAGATAGTTCACGCACCGTCGCTTGCAATTATCCCTTATGTGGCACAAAACATCGGTGCAAAAAATATTAAAAGAGCAAAAGAAGCCGTGGCAAAATCCATTATCATTACAATCGCCTTCGGCGCATCTCTTGGTGCACTGTCCACCATTTTTTCCGGCCAACTCTCATCGATTATGTCCTCTACACCCGCTGTCATTATGTATTCTCAGCAAAAAATGATTATCGTTTCAAGCACATACTTTATTTGCGGCATCAACGAAGTTATGTCCGGGGCTCTTCGCGGAATGGGAAAACCGATGATTCCTACAATTTCAACACTTATATTTATGTGTTTTCTAAGGATTATTTGGGTTCGCTTTGTGTTCCCCCTTTGCCAGACACTTACATTCCTATATCTCGTTTGGCCCATCGGTTGGATTTTATGTATAATAGTTGCTCTGTGTGTATTCTTCCCGACGCTTTCAAAATTACAAAAAAAATTTAATCAGTCAGAGATAGAAAGAAATGCACAAATGCAAATTTAAAATAGTCTTATGCCACACCAGACCCAAATTTTAAATTTTTCTAAGACTCGCCTGCCTTGCACAGGGGAGTCTTTCTTTTTGATTTAGAGTGAGTGTATATTCTCCCAGCGCAAAAATGCTTGCAAGGGCATTTTTGCAACGCCGTCAATTGACACAGCGGTTAAAAGCCCACTAAAAGCCGAAAGGATTTAGGCGTTTTATATAATAACATTCCATATGTGCCAATTATAGAATTCGTGAATGATTTAGATGCCAATCTTTTTAGCTCAATTTAGCGCGCGGAACGCGAATTTAGCTGAATAGATTTAACTTTGTTAAATCTATTCTAACACAATCACCCCTTTTTTTCAATCATTTTTCTGTGGCCGATTTGTAAATGCAAAGGCAGATATTTCCCACTTGCGGAATCTTGCATTTTTTGGCGCAAAGTGATACAATAAAGGTAAGGATTTTTTATAAAAGGAGACCGATTATGGCCAGAATTTTTACTTCCATTGAACAACTCATTGGCAAAACGCCGCTGCTGGCTCTTTCGCAGATTGAAAAAGAGTTTTCACTCACGGCGCACCTTTTTGCCAAGCTCGAATATTTAAACCCCGCAGGCTCGGTGAAAGACCGTGCCGCCAAAACCATGCTTGACGAGGCCGAAAAAAGCGGGCGGTTGAAAAAAGGCTCGGTTATCATTGAGCCAACCTCCGGCAACACCGGCATTGGGCTTGCCTCGGTGGCGGCCGTTCGGGGGTATCGCGTTATCATTGTTATGCCCGACTCTATGTCAAAAGAGCGCCGGCAACTTATGACGGCCTACGGCGCAGAACTCGTGCTGACAGAAGGTGCAAAAGGCATGGCCGGTGCCATTTCTAAGGCAGAAGAACTCGCCAAGCAGATTCCCGACAGTTTCATTTGCGGTCAGTTTGAAAATCCGGCTAACGCGCTGGCGCACCGCCTGACCACCGGCCCCGAAATTTTTGAAGATACCGACGGCGCGGTTGATATGTTTGTTTGCGGCGTTGGCACCGGCGGCACAATCACCGGCGTGGGCGAATATTTAAAATCTAAAAATCCACAGATTGAAATTGTTGCCGTTGAGCCGGCAGATTCACCGCTTTTATCGGGCGGTAGTGCCGCTCCGCACGGTTTGCAGGGCATTGGCGCTAACTTTATTCCCCCTGTTTTGAATACCGCCGTTTATGATTCTGTTATGACCGTTACAACCGAAGATGCTTATAAAACGGCACGGCTGATTGGCAAAAAAGAGGGGTTTCTGGTTGGCATCTCCTCCGG
>JAZRUU010000180.1:0-2112 GCA_045652725.1 Clostridia bacterium
GAGGGGCTTGGGTATTACAGCCGTGTAAAAAATATGCAAAAGGCGGCCAAAACAGTGGTAGAGCAGTATGGTGGCAGGTTTCCGGCTGACAGAAAGCAGTTGAATGACCTTTCGGGCATTGGGGAATATACCGCCGGTGCGATTGCCTCTATTGCCTTTGGGTTGCCCGAGCCGGCAGTTGACGGCAATGTGCTTCGCGTGGTTGCGCGCCTTTGGGATGATGACACCGATATTATGCTGGCATCGTTTAAGAAAAAGGTGCAGTCCGCGCTCAGAGGAGTGTATCCAAAAGCGACAGATTGCGGCGCACTGACGCAGGCCATTATGGAACTCGGAGCGCTCATCTGCATTCCCGGTGGCATGCCGAAATGTGACATTTGCCCCCTTTCGCATCTCTGCCTTGCCCGAAAAAACAACAGGGAAAAAATGCTTCCCACAAGAAAGGTGAAAACCGAGAAAAAAACGGTGAAGCGAACGGTTTTTTTAATAGAACATAAGGGTGAACTTGCCCTTGTTAAGCGCCCCTTAAAGGGTGTTTTGGCGGGAATGTGGGAGTTTCCGTCTGTTGATGCACACCTTTTGGAAAATGAGGCAGAAAAGGTACTTGCAGAGTGGGGCGGCGCGCTTTCTATGCAGCCTTTTATCCGCAGTCGCCATGTTTTTACTCACCTTGTGTGGGAGATGGAAAGTTACCTTGTAACCGCAAAAGAAAAATGCGAAGATTTTTATTGGACGGCTCCTGAAACAATAGAAAAAGAAATTGCTCTGCCATCTGCCATAAAGCCGTTTTTTCAGGCTTTTTGTGAGCGGTAAGAGGCAATAGATAAAGTAAAATTATGCTTTACTTTATCGGCAATTTATGATAAAATGAACTAAATTGTGTTTTTGGATGAACAATCTTGAAAAACCTGGAGGGAGATTATGAGAAAATCATATAAAAGACGCGCGGTTAATAAATCAGGCAAAAAAACAATGCTTGCCGTTGTGGGTATTATTGCTCTTTTGGTGGTATTGTTCTTTATGTCGTTCTGGATTACCGGCCTTTTGCTAAAAGGCGGTCGCGATGTTTCTCTGCCTCAACAACCGGCTACAGAATCGGCCAAGCCGACCCCGAAGCCGACTTATGAACAACTTGAAAAACAACTTGCAGAAAAGGATGCGGAAATTGAAAGATTAACCCGCGAACTTGAAAGTTATAAAACAGCGGGCGGCACAGAAAAGCCGCTTTCAACGGCATCTGCCACACCAAAGCCGACAGAGTCGCCGAAAGCGTCACCAACCGCAGCGCCTTCGAAAAAGCCCACAGTAACCGAAAGTGCAAAACCTTCGGCTAAACCGTCGCAGAAACCTACCGCAACGCCGACGGCAAAACCCACTGTTACTCCCACCCCCACGCCTACGCCGACTGCCAAACCCTCAAAACCGCCGGTTGTTATTGGCCCGCCGAATGCAGGGGGCGCAGAATGAGCAGGGAAAAGATTTACATAACCGAAAGTGAAAATGAAACCCTTGACTTGGCAAAAGAACTTGCGGCAACATTGGTGCGTGGGCAGGTTGTTTGCCTGAGAGGTGATTTAGGTGTTGGCAAAACGGTTTTTGCCAAAGGCCTTTGCTGTGCGCTGGGCGTAACAGAACATGTCAGCAGCCCTACTTTTACCCTTGTGAACGAGTATGACGGGGCGTTTTGCACCGTTTATCATTTTGACCTTTACCGCATTGAAGACCCTGATGAACTCTATGAAGTCGGGTTTGAAGAATTTGTGGGCGGCGACGGTCTTGCCATTATTGAATGGCCCGAACGGGCAGAAGCAATGCTGCCTGCAAAACGAATTGAAATTATGCTGGAAAGAAACGGCGACAATGGGCGCCGTATCACTGTTAAGGAGCAAGAATCATGATTGTTTTGGGTATTGATGCATCATCAGATGCGGCGGCTGTCGGTCTTGTTTCTGATGGCGTTCTGCTCTGTGAATATACACTCAATAATGGTAAAAATCATTCTGTTAAGTTGGTTCCCATGGTTGAAGAAGTGCTTCACCAAACGGGAATCGCCTTTGATGAAATTGATGGCTATGCCTGCGGCATCGGCCCGGGCTCTTTTACCGGCGTGCG
>JAZRUU010000181.1:0-6971 GCA_045652725.1 Clostridia bacterium
CTCCCAAAGCGTCACGCACATTGGCAATAACCCTTTTTAATGTGCTCTCGCCAATTGTGCCGCCGGGAACGGTGCTGCCCGTGCCGGTTACACTGTCAAGCAAGCCAATCAGAGTGCCAAGACTGTCTGCTGTTTGTGCATACACCACAAAAATGTCAAACACTTCAACGCGGCGCTGCTGTGTCATCGGCATATTGCGGTCTAACACATCAATCAGGTCAATCAGCGAGTCATCGTCAAAAGACAGGTCACCAGCTGCAAAACCCGTTGTGCCAAGACACATTGTCAGCATAATAACTGCAAGCAATGTACTTATAAGTTTTTTCATTTTCATTCTCTCCTTTTTTATAGTATGTTACTGAATTAAGTATACATATTTACTATAATATCCCCAGATTTTTGCCTTGTTTTCCGAGGATAAACCTTTACTCAAAATCTGATAGGCTCTTTTGACCTCGCTGCTTGTAATACCGCTGCCGAGCATACCGATGAGTTCTTTATACTCTGCGGCCGAAAGCCCTGTGCTTAAAATGTTGAGCACGGCCACCTTATCGGCAAAGGGTATTTTTTTCTGAATTTCTTTAAATTCTGCTGCCGTTAAGTTCAGCTTGTCAACCGAAAGGCTTTTAAAGAGCGCATCACCGTCTGTTTTATCCGTAAGCGGCGGTGCGGTTTGCGGTGTTTGCGCCTCCTGCCCGCCCTCCGGCTCGCCGGTTGGCACGGCAGTTGGTTCTGCGGTGGTTTGCACCTCCTCTGTCGTGATGACAGATTCATAAAACGAATTGGTAAAAATCGAGAACACAAGGTTAATAACCAAATAGATTAAAAGCGCGGCCAACACAACGCCTGCCAGAACAATTACAAGCACCTTCAGCCGTTTTTTCTTTTTCTTTTCCATATTCTCTCCTACTGCAAAAACCTCATCGCTCTCTGCAATAACGATACAAAGTGTAATATTAACAACAGTATATCATATCTTTTTATAAAAATAAAGACTTTAAAAAAATTTTTTTATTTTTCTGCCGAGAGCCCTCTCTGGCGCACAATTTCATACATCATAATAGCCGCCGCCACCGAGGCGTTTAACGACTCAATCTCACCAATCATGGGGATTTTCACCATAAAGTCACATTTTTCACGAAGCAGACGCGAAATGCCCTTGCCCTCCGAGCCGACCACGAGCGCAATCGGCCCCGTCAGGTTTGATTCGAACAAAGACTTCTCGCCCGACATATCAGCACCGGCAAGCCACAGGCCGCGTTCTTTTAAAATGTCAATCGTCTGCGAAAGATTGGTCACGCGCACCACGGGCGTGTAATGCACAGCGCCGGCAGAGGTTTTTGCCGTTACGGCATCTAAACCTGCCGAACGGTTTTTGGGGATAATCACCCCATCGGCACCGGCCGCATTGGCGCTGCGGATGATGGCGCCCAGATTGTGCGGGTCGGTGATTTCATCAGCAATAATCACAAAAGGCGGTGTGCCTTTTTTCTCGGCCTTGCGGAACAAATCTTCAAGTTCGGCATATTGCACCGCGCCGCAAACCGCCACAACACCTTGGCTGGCCTCTGTTTGGCTTACAGAGTTAATTTTTTGCGGTTTAACGAACTGAACGGGAACGCCCTTTTCTCTTGCCAGATCAGTCAGTTTTTTCACGCCACCGGGACGGACGGTTTCGCTGATCCAGATTTTATCAATCGGGCGGCCTGCCGCAAGGGCCTCAAATACAGAATTTCTGCCCTCAATGGTCATTTTTTCTGCTCTGTTTTCTCTTTCTGTTTGTTTCTTTTGCATCGCTGTCACTCCTTATCCCAACACCCAACCCGGCACAAAGCGAAGCAACCGGGCATACCAGGTGGGTATTTCTATCCCTGTCAGCACAGGGTAAAACATTATAAACAAAACAAATACCAGCGCCAGATAAACCCCAACGGCACGGTATGTTATTTTTTTATTTTCCATTTGATTTTTAATAAAAAAGCCAAGTATCAGCACCACGAACACCACACAGGGAAAGAAGTGGTAGATAAACGCCGTGCGGCTGACAAACATCCACGGCACATAGAGAGAAAAAAAGCCGATGGTGGCCGTTAAAAGCCCCAAGTCAAGTTGTTTTTTCTCTTTAAAAAGCCTCCAAATCGCCCAAAGAACGGCGGGAATTGTCATCCACCAAATGGCCGGATTCCCGAAACTTGTAATGCCCATTGACCTGCCAACCGGCACAAAATCGCGGTTGGGCCCATAGGCATAAAGCGGCTTGTAATCAAGCGGCCATTGCCACCACGACGAGCCGTAACTGTGCCCTGCCTCAAGGTTTGCGTGGTAGTTATACATAGAGCTCTGATTGGTGAAAAAGAAAGAAAGCCCCGTGCTCTCTGACCACATAGCAGGAATGTAAGACAAAAAGTAAATCACAAAAGGTACCAGCACAAAAAAGGCAAAACCGGCCAGAACGGTTTGGGTTGCCATTGGCCTGAAGTTTGCAAGCACCTTCTCTCTCCCTTCAATTTCGGGATGTTTCTGCGCTTTTTTGTATTCGGCATATCGTCTACCCAAGCTGAAAAAGAACAAAAAGGCAAGACCGAGACCGGCATAAACGCCCTGCCACTTGGTTGCCGCACCCAGTCCAAAACAAATACCCGAACATAGTAGCGGCGGCAGGGTTTTCATCACGCCTGTTTCATAAAAGTTCTTTTCAATGTAAAGGAACATAAACAAATACATTCCCATAACAAAAAACGCCGTGTAAGAATCAATGGTAGCAAGGCGCGTTTGCGCAAGGTGCATAAAATCAAAACTAAACAAAAACGCGGTGATAAAGGCAAGGCTTGTTTTTTTCAGCATTTTTTTGCCCATTATATAGACAAGCGGCACCATCAGAACGCCGCAAAGCGTGCCAAAAAACCGCCAGCCGAAAGGATTCACCCCGAAAAGGAGCATGCCGCAGGCAATAATAACTTTGCCCAGAGGCGGATGCGTGTTTTCATAAGGGTAACGGTGTGTGATGAATTCAAACGCTGTACGCGGATGATAAATTTCGTCAAAATAAGCGGTTTCATACCAGCTGAAGGCATAGGTCACCTTCTCCTGCTCGTCAACAAGCGCTCCCGCCGTCGGATTTTCACTAATCACACGGTTTATCAAAAAGCGTGCCTCTTCCGTTTCACCAAACAGCGCCGCCTCATTAACATAAAACCGTCCATCATCACAAGAAAGTTTCAGATAGCGAAAATCTTCAGGCAGGTCGCGGTAGATGTGCCACATAAACACAGAGTCAAGAACAAGGGGCGTTTCTGCCGTTTGCCAATTCTCCCCGTCAACTGAATATTGCACAGCAAGGTCACGGAGCACCTCCTGATCGGTTGTGCGGCGGTCAATCCACCCGGTGTAAAGGTAAAGTTGGCGCGCCGGCACCACCGCACCCATATCCAAAACCACCTGCTCATTTGGTTCGGTTACATACCACCCCTGCTCCGGCACAGCGCGTGAACCGAGATGATAAAACCCAAAAAGTGCATAAAACACCGTTAAAGCCAGCATAAGCACATAATCCAAACGGCCTAGCCGGACAGGGGATGCAGTTTTGTGCAAAAGCGGTTCTTCATCCGGCAAGGTGGTTTTCTCTGACGGATGCGCCTGCTGTTTCGTCGGTCTCCGACAGCCCCGAACGGTGCAGACCGCCCAAAGCACAAACAGCAAAACATTGACAAATGATAAAAAGCGAAATGCTGCATTGTCACCATAAATAAACGCGCCCTGATGATTCAGTTTCAGCACCCACGCGGTTATGATAAAGGTCGTTACCGAAAAACCGCCATAGAACAACAACTGTTTTACATCGCCGCTGAAAGCATATGCCATTAAAAACAAAACCAACGACGGCGCAAGGTAGCGTTCGTGCATGCCGTGCCCCAACATAAAAACGCCGACAACGGTGAAAATACCAAGATAGAAAACGGCCTTTCTGTCACGGCCGCGGCAGGATACATACCCCACCGCAAGGGAAATAAGAACAATGAAAATGAATCCCCAGGTTTTATAAGAAAAGAAAAGGATTCTCGTCGCATCATCTGCCCAGTTACCGCCAAAAAGGCCGAACAAATTGGGCGCATTCAGCGTTGCATAGGGGTAAAGCCCCAGTGCCTCGGCATATTTTTGCACCAGCAGACCGTAATTGCCGCCGGTGATGGGCAGGGGCACCAGCAAAAGAACCGCCAGAGAGGCCAAAGCAGAAAAACCACCTTGCAAAAACAGGGTTTTTCTTGTTTCTTTTTCTTTCCATCCGGCCAGCAAATCAAAGAAAAATGTGAAACATAAAAGCGGCGCAAACATAATCATTTGCGGCTTAGTTAAAAACAAGACAGAAAGCAGGGCAAAACCTGCTACATACCGCCGTTTGTAAAGAGAGAGCAACATCACCGCCGCTAAAAGCGCGGTCACGCTGTCAACCTGCCCCCAAACGGTGGAATTTAAAATTTTTGCCGGGTTTAAGGCACATAAAACAGCAACAACGAGTGCTTTTTTCTGCCCCAGATGTTTTTGTGTGAGATGGTAGACAAAAAGAACTGTCAGAGCGTCAAACAAAATGGGAATACTGCGGATGCAGGCAAGGTAAGCACCGCTCTCTGCCGGCACGCCCAACAGTTTTAAAAGTTTGCCGAGGGTAAATAAAACATATAAATACACCGGCGGATAGTCAACATAGACTTCGGAGGTATAATATTCACGCAAACGGTGGTTTTCGGCAAAGGCTGTCCACGCACGGAACAGGCCTGTGTCTTGCAAATGCCCGGGAAAGAGGCCCGACAGGGCAACTTGCAAAAGAAGCAGACCCAAAAGACTTGAGCCTGCAACCATTGTTATTTTTTTGTTTTCGCATTGGCCGATGTTTGCATCATTTCGCAAGCCAAAGGCGTAGCACAACGCAAATAAAAGCACATACACAACAGAAAAGAAAGCAATCAGGTTCAGTTCATTCACTTCCTGTCAGAATCAGTATTTATTGAGGAATTTTCTGCGCCATAACCTCCAGCGCCTTTGCAAGTTGCGCATCTTCTTCCGGCTCTAAAACAGAGATTTTACCCATCAGTTCTTCTGCAAGCGAAACCTTGATGTCAGGCTCAATGCCAACCCCGTCAATGCAGTTGCCCTTCGGGGTAAAGTAACGGGCATTCGTCAGGTAGAGTGCGGTTTTGGAAGTCAGCGGATAAACCGACTGACCAACAGCCTTGCCGTAACTTTTTTCACCAATAATCACCGCAAGGTCGTGTGCCTGCAGGCTGCCTGCCAACAGTTCTGAAGCGCTGGCTGTTCCCTGGTTAATCAGCACCACCATAGGCAGACCCAGTTCAGTTTCATCTGAGTTAAAATACTGCCTGTTTCCGCGGCTGTCTTCAAGGTAGGCAATGATGCCCTTGGGCAGAAGCGAATCTGTCATAGCAATCACCGTGTCGGCATAGCCGCCGGGATTATTTCTAAGGTCAATCACAAGGCCTGCCATTTCGCGGGCCTTTAAATCTTCAAGCGCTTTTGCAAATTCCTCTTTTGTGTTGTGAATAAATTC
Organism: Clostridia bacterium; assembly: GCA_045652725.1. Taxonomy (GTDB): domain Bacteria; phylum Bacillota; class Clostridia; order UBA1381; family UBA9506; genus UMGS755. The sequence goes on from JAZRUU010000181.1 coordinate 5,564, forward strand.
AGAAACACGAATATAGCCTATGCGGCCGGCAAACATTTTATGCGTAACCGATTGCCGCTTAACCTCCTCGCGGGTAACCGAAACCGTGAGGGTTTCTCCACCGCGGCGAAGCTCAAGGGGAAAGGTATCATCATTGCCGGTTTTTATGTAAGAAAGCACAGAATCATAAGTTTCGGCCGTTACGGTAATCTCGCCCACCTTTTCAATCACATCACCGGGGCGGATGCCTGCTTTCTGAGCAGGTGAATCATCGTAAGGAGAAATAACGGTCATATCACCGGTTTTAGAATCAAAATTCACGCTGATGCCAATGCCCTTGTAACTTTCTTTTCTATCATCCTGATACGATGCCATACCCTCGGCATTTAAATAATTGCTGTATTGGTCTCCAAGGCTTTGAACCATTGCGCCAATTGCCGCATCGTTTAATTTGGTAAGTTGCTCATCGGTTAACGGGTTTACATAGTTATCAGCAATAATTTCACGGGCGCGAACAAGAGAGTCCGCCGAACTGTAACCGCCAAACCCTGCATAATACACAAAAGCCAGCGCCCAGACAACAACCGCCGTCAGAATTGCCGTAATTACCAAATGTCTTTTTTTTAACATATCGGTTCACTCTCCTTGAGCCAAACGCTTTTTACTAGGATAAATAGGGGCGGGGGTCTGTTGCCGCACCATTGTTTAAAACTTCAAAATGCAGGTGGTTACCGGTAGAGGTGCCCGTTGTTCCCACAAGAGCAATTTTCTGCCCACGGGTAACGGTCTGCCCTGCTGAAACAAGCAGCTTGCTTGAATGGCCGTAAAGTGTTTGTATGCCACCGCCATGGTCTAAAATAACGCAGTAGCCGTAGCCGCCGTTCCAGCCTGCAAACCGCACGGTGCCGTTTGCCGCCGCCAGAATCGGAGAGCCGCCCGGTGCCGCAATGTCCATACCTGAATGATATTTTTTCGTTCCGTAAACGGGATGGATTCTGTAACCAAATTCTGAGGAGATATATGTATAACTCGGTGCCGGCCAACAGAAAACGCCACTTGAATACACAATGCGCCCGCTTGAGGTGTTACCCTTTGAAGATGAAGCCGCAATGCTACGCTTGAGGCTTTCTTCCTGCTCGGCGGCCGCTTTTTCAAGTTGCTCATATTTGGCAACATCTTTTTGGAGCGCCTTCATATATGCCGTTTTTTCGGCGATTTTTGCATCCAGCGCATTTTGCTTGCCCTGCACCAGTGAGCGAGCCTCCTGCTGCTCATCGCGATAAAGAACAAGTTCTGCCTTTGACGCTTCAACCCCGTTTTTCAAGGCAACCATCACATCAATAATGCCCTGCTCAAATTCTGTAATCTCACGAACTGTTTCAATTCGCGCCACAAAATCAGAAAGGCTTTTTGAGTTCATTAAAAGGAA
>JAZRUU010000182.1:0-4861 GCA_045652725.1 Clostridia bacterium
GTTGTGAAGGAACTGATGGAACTGTTGCCGAATGAGTCTTTGGTTTATTTCGGTGATACAGGTCGCATTCCTTATGGCACAAAGTCAAAAGAAACCATTGTGAAATACACGCGCAGCGACATACGCTTTTTAAGCCAATTTCAGTTGAAAACCGTTGTGGCGGCCTGCGGCACAGCCAGCGCTATTGCGCTCCCGGAGGTGGCAGATGAGTTTGACATTCCCGTTATTGGTGTAACCGGTGCGGCAAGCCGAGAGGCGGCGCGGGTGACTAAAAACGGCCTTGTGGGTGTTATCGGCACGGCGGCAACCGTTCGTTCAGATGCCTACCGCACCTTGCTTGAAAAAGAAAATCCTGCAATTAAAACCGTTTCGGTTGCCTGCCCTATGTTTGTGCCGTTGGTTGAATATGGCTATGCAGAAACCGAAGTGGCTAAAATCGTTGCGGCAGATTATTTAAAGCCGATTATGGAAAGCGGTGTTGATACGCTGATTTTGGGCTGCACACATTATCCCCTGCTCCGTGGTGTGATCCGTGAGGTTATGGGTGACGGGGTGACGCTGATCAATCCCGGTGCCTGCGCTGCAAGAGAAATTAAAAACAACTTGCAGGCAGAGGGAATGCTTTCTGAACAACAGGGTGATGACGAGCAATATCAATTTTATGTCAGCGACGACCCGACAGAATTTGTCCGTTTGGGATCTGTTTTTTTAGAGCGGCCCATCAGCGGCATCATTGACAGGGTGGATATTGAAAAATATATTGTATAATTTTGAAATTGCCATAGCGGCAGAATGAGGAAAATGATGGAAACAAATGCATTGATTACCTTAAAAGGGCGGCAGAGCATTGACGGCGAAAATGACGAATATGAACTGACGACATTAGGGCGATACATAAAAAAAGGCGAAAAATATTACATCAGTTATGAAGGCAGCGAACTGACGGGTTATGAAGGCACAACCACAACGCTCAAGATTAAAGATGGGTGCATCTCAATGATTCGTTTCGGCAAAGCCTCAACACAGATGGTTTTTGAAAAAGAGAAAAAATATGTGGGCCATTATGAAACACCGTTCGGCGCGTTGTCGGTTGGTGTAACAACCAACAGCCTCGTGCTGGATATTGATGAAAACGGCGGCGAAATTGACCTTGATTATATGGTTGAACTCAACAACAATTTGCCGGTTCATAACGGTTTGCATTTAACAATCAGGAAGGTGGAGAGTCAGGCGTGACAATTTACGAACAGACAAAAGCATCAATCAAAAAGGCAATTGATGATGCATTAACAAAAGCAAAAGCACAGGGGGAACTCGATTTTGAGACCATTCCCGATTATGTGATTGAAGAACCCAGAGAAAAAGAGCACGGCGATTTTGCAACCAACGCGGCTATGCTTTTGGCCAAACAGGCAAGAAAAGCACCCCGTGCAATTGCCGAGGCCATTGTTTCTCAGATTGTTACAGAAAACACTTACATTGAAAGTGCAGAGGTGGCAGGGGCCGGCTTTGTGAACTTTCGTTTAAACCCTGCTTACATCCGTCAGGTGCTTTCTGCCATTGAGGCAGAGGGCGAAGCGTTTGGCCGGGTAGATGCAGGCGCCGGTAAAAAAATTATGGTTGAGTTTGTCAGCGCCAATCCCACAGGGCCGATGCACATGGGTAACGCCCGCGGCGGTGCCTTGGGTGACTGTCTGGCGAGCGTTCTTGACTGGGCCGGTTATGAAGTTACCCGCGAATTTTATGTGAACGATGCCGGCAACCAGATTGAAAAGTTCGGCAATTCGCTGGAGGCACGCTACATTCAGGAATTAAAAGGCGAAGATGCGGTAGAATTCCCTGAAGACGGCTACCACGGTGAAGATATTCGCGTTCGCGCAAGAGAATATATTGCCGCCTTTGGTGACGGGCTTCTTTCGGTTAGTTCGGAAGAAAGAAAAAAAGCGCTGGTTGCTTTTTCGTTAGAGAAAAATATTGACGATTTAAAGGCAGACCTTGAAAAATACAGAATTTTTTATGATGTTTGGTTCCGTGAAAGCGTTCTGCACGAAAACGGTGAGGCGCGCAAGGTGGTTGATGAATTGCTCAGCCGCGGCTATGCTTATGAAAATGAGGGCGCAATCTGGTTCCGCGCCACCGAATTTGGTGAAGAAAAAGATGAGGTTCTGGTTCGCCAGAACGGCTTTTTAACCTATTATGCCGTTGACATTGCCTACCATAAGAACAAATTCATTGACCGCGGTTTTGACACGGTTATTAACATCTGGGGTGCTGACCATCACGGCCATGTGGCCCGTCTTAAGGCGGCGCTTGCAGCACTTGGCATTGAGCCCGAGCGGCTTGAAATTGTTTTAATGCAGCTTGTGCGCCTGGTTTCAAAAGGTGAAGTTGTGAGAATGAGCAAGAGAACCGGAAAATCTATCACCTTGAAAGATTTGCTTGAAGACATCAGCATTGATGCGGCGCGCTTCTTCTTTAATATGCGTCAGGCCAACAGCCATTTTGACTTTGACCTTGACCTTGCGGTAGAGCAGTCTAACGAAAACCCCGTTTTCTATGTGCAGTATGCACATGCGCGTGTGTGCAGCATTTTGCGGCTTTTGGTTGAGCAGGGCACGGCTACAAAGCCTGTGGCTGATGTAAACCTTGGCAGACTGACCGCCCCGCAGGAAATTGACCTGATGAAAAAACTGGCCGACTTCCCCGAAACCATCAAGCAGGCAGCGGCATTGCGCGAACCCAGCCTGATTACCCGTTATGCAATGGATCTGGCGGCGGCTTTCCACGGTTTTTATGCTGCCTGCAAGGTAAATTCAGACGATAAAGAACTGACAGATGCCAGACTAAAACTGACAGACTCGGTGCGTGTGGTTCTGAAAAACGCTTTGACAGTTATGTCAATTTCGGCGCCCGAACAAATGTAAACACTCCACCGAATCTTTAATTGCGGAGGAAAAAGAAAATGAAACAAGTTACAAAAAAAATATGTGTGTTGTTATTGGCGGTGTTGCTGACATTGGGCGGTTTTTCTGCCTATGCTGCCGATATAAACTATGCACCGGATTATTATGACATGGTGCTTGACAACATTTTGCGAAACTATAAGTTTGAGATAGACACAGCATCTTTAGCCGGTGATATTGCAAGAAAACTGCTTGAAAAACACCCCGAAATGCTGGAGGAACTCATCTCTATCACGGCAGATAAGATGGATCAATACAGCGAGCATTTGATGCCTGATGAGATGGAAGATTTTTCAAACGCCTTTCACATTACCTATGTGGGTATTGGTGTAACAGTTCAGCGTATGACCGGTGCTGTGGGCGTGGTTTCTGTTGCATCCGGCGGACCTGCCGAAGCGGCCGGCATAAAACCGGGCGACCGCTTCATTAAGGTAGAGGGGCAGGATGTAACCTATATGACGGTGGATGAACTCGTGACTTTAATTAAAGGCGAGGCCGGCACAACCGTTACGCTCACCGTTTTGCGTGACGGTGAGGAACTGACGATGACCGTCCAGCGTGCCGCCGTCAGAGGTAAAACGGTTGGCTACCAGAAGGTTGAAGACGGTGTGGGCTATTTGCAGATTGCCTCTTTTAACAGCACAACGCCTTCTGAAATCGGCAATGCCGATTCATATTTCAGGCAAAACGGCATTAAAAAACTTGTGATTGACCTTAGAAACAACCCGGGTGGCGAAGTGCTCAGCGTAGTGCATTCGTTGGGTTATTTTGTTCCCAAGGGTCAAAACATTATCAGCATTTTTTATAAAAACGAGAAAAGAAACACCACCCTGCGAAGTGTTGGGCAGGTTAAAAACAAACCGTATTACGACAAAATTGTGGTTTTAATCAATGGAGAAACGGCGTCCGGCGGCGAACTGTTTGCCGGTAACATCCGTGATTATGGTCTGGGCACGCTTGTAGGTGTCACCACCCACGGCAAGGGCACGGTTCAGGAGTTTATGAATCTGCCTGATTTCGGCATCTGGCCGCTTGGCGCAATTAAACTGACCACGGCAGAATATGTGCTCCCCGGCGGCGACCACATTAACGGTGAGGGTATTAAGCCGGATGTGTGGGTAGCAAACCGCAAAGTTCGGCTTGACACCTCGATGATGGAGCCCATTGAACCGCTTCGCAATTACCGTATGGGCGAAAAGAACAGTTCGATTCTCGGCATTAAGCAGCGCTTTGATGCGGTGGGCCTTTTGGCAGGCGAGGTGAACGATTTCTTTGACGAGGACCTTGCTTTTGCTGTCCGCAGTTTTCAGGAATCAGCAGGCCTGCCCGTAACCGGTGTGATGGATTATAACACAGTTGACCGTTTTCTTGCCGAAATTGAAGAAGTTTTCATTGAAAAGGATGACCAATTGGCAAAGGCGCTGGAACTTGTGACAGCGAAATAATTTTTCGGAAGAAAAAATCCGGAGGAAAAACGATGCATTCATTTAAAAAACAAATGATTTCAATACTGATGGTTGTGGCTCTTTTAGTGGTTGCTGCGCCCATTCGTTGCACCGATTATTCGGTTTTCGGCGCCACACTGCAAGAAAAACTCGAGCAGGCTACGAAAGATAAAAAAGCGGCACAGGCGGCCGAACAGGCGGCGCGTGGCAAAATGGAAGAGGCAATGACACAAATCACCAAACTCGATGATGAGGCAGAGGTGATTCGTGCAGAACTTGCCGCTATTGATGCTGTTATTAGCGAAACGAATGAAAAAATTGCACAAAAAGAACAGGAGATTGCCGATTACGAGCGGCAGATAGAAGAAAAAGATGCCGAATTTTGTGAGCGCCTGCGCGCAATGGATGAAACCAACACCGTTGGTTATATTGACCTTTTAATGAACTCAAAAA
>JAZRUU010000183.1:0-2892 GCA_045652725.1 Clostridia bacterium
CCTTAATACGCTGTGATTCAGAAAAAACAATGAACGCCTCAGGGTCAATGGAAAGAATTTTTCTTTGAAAAATTTCAGATTCGCTTTCTTTTAATGCACAAAACAACATCTTTTTCGGTTCTTTTGTGTAAGCGCCAACAACATCAATAATAGTAACACCACGCGGTGAAGTGCCAACCAAACGAGCAGATATTTCGTCACCTTTCTCCGTAATGACAAAGGCAATGCGCGAAATGTTAAGTTGGTCAATGACAAAGTCAATCGTTGTGCTCGAAATAAACAGAGAAATAATGCCAAACAGCGTCAGTTCAATGTTTTTAAAAATGATAAGCGAAATTAAAATAATCACACCATCAACAAACAAAAGAAGTTTACCAATAGGCACCGTAGGAAACTTATACTGAATGAGGCGCCCCAAAATATCCGTACCACCCGTTGAAGCCCCTGCAGCAAAGCCAAGGCCAATACCAAAACCATAGAGCACGCCGCCAAAAATGGTTGCAAGAATTACATTTTCGGTGTAAAGCGGTATGTATGAAAAAATCTGAACAAAAACAGAAATGAGCGCCGCGCCCAAAAGCGTTTTCAGGGTGAAACTTTTGCCCAGAATTTTAAAACCAATGAGCAAAAAAAGCAAGTTAATGACTAAAAAACTTACGCCCGGCGGAACAGAAAGCGTATGAAACAGAATGGTCGAAAGGCCCGACACCCCACCACCGACAATTTTGTTCGGTGTTAAAAAAACGCCAATGCCAAAGCCGGTAATCATTGTACCCAAAACGGTCATCAGCAAAGATTTATATTTGCTCATTACAACCTCCTGAAATATGTGAAGATATACAAAATCCGAGAACAAAAGTTCTCGGATTTTTTTGGCGGAGAAGGAGAGATTTGAACTCTCGCGCCGGTTTCCCGACCTACACCCTTAGCAGGGGCGCCTCTTCGGCCAACTTGAGTACTTCTCCGTGTCGAATATATAAACAATATTAAAAACAAAGTTTTGGCGGAGAGGGTGAGATTCGAACTCACGGTGCTCTCGCATCACTGGTTTTCAAGACCAGCTCCTTAAACCGCTCGGACACCTCTCCATCACTTACAACATATTAAAGTATAACAATATTTCCCCGTTTTGTCAAGCCTTTTTTTAAAGAATCATTGATTTTTATTAAATTTCTTTTCTCGCCTTTTGTGGTACTTGCAACCTTTCAAACAAGGAGGCATATAATGCAATATCCTATCTTGGAGGTGCTGTAATGTTTACTTCTCTACTGCTGTTTTTCACTTCGCTTTTGCGACTTGGCCCGTTTTTGCTTTCTTATGTTTCAAACAATGCAAACACCTTTCCGCGCCCCCTTTCAGAAAAAGAAGAAGCCGAGTGTCTTAAACTGCTTGCCGCAGGTGATGAAAACGCCAAAAATAAGTTGATTGAACACAACCTTCGACTCGTGGCTCATGTTGCAAAAAAATATACGCAAGCCCCCGGAATTGATGCAGATGACATCATCTCCATCGGCACAATCGGACTGATTAAAGCAATTCAATCATTTAAGCCCGAAAAAAACGCCCGTCTTGCAACCTATGCGGCACGCTGCATTGAAAATGAGATTTTAATGACAATCCGCACAACAAAAAAACTGCAGCAAGAGGTTTCAATCAATGAATGCCTTGGTTGCGACGCCGAGGGGAACGACATCACTTTTATGGATATTCTCACATCAGAAGATGACGATGTGGCTCAAATTGCCGATTTGAATCTTGACATCAGCAAGCTCTATCAATACATAGAAAGCGCACTGACAGACCGCGAAAAAGAAATCATCTGCTTACGGTATGGTCTTTCAGGCAAAGCCATTACACAAAGAGAAATTGCCGACAAAATGAACATCTCACGCTCTTATGTTTCGCGCATTGAGAAAAAGGCCCTCAAAAAACTCTCGCGACAGTTTGAGAGCAACAAGTGAACTGTATCTGCATAAAAGGTTAGCAAAACAATTCTCTTTCATAAAAAACACAGACCACAAGGCGCGGTCTGTGTTTTTTCTACCCGGTTAAGGATGGACGAAAAATAGTGCAGATTGAACAAAACGAGCCCGACGCTGTATTGTTATACTGCGAGCGGCAAAGTTTGTTCAAAGCGCAAGGCGCGGTCTGTGCGTTTTTCTACATCCTTATTTGTAGCGGCGTTTGGTGAATACTATAATTCCGCCCGCTAAAACAATCAGAGGAATCACGATAACCAGAACAACGGCCCAAACCCAGAACTGTGTCACAGTCAGACTCATATAACCACCGGGAATGGCTTTGGCGCGCACGGTGAGTGACACATTGCCGCCATTCATCCAACTAACGGTGTTCAATAAAATATCTTCATTGGCAAATCGTGTGTCGGTTGTCAGTTGGTCAATAATATAAATGGAACCGCCAACCACTAAACGGCCGGTAATGATTTCGTTGTTTACATTGGTATTTTCTCGTGTGGCCGCCAGCATTACATCAAACGGACCTTCAGCATCGCCGGCGCTCTTATCAACTGAGCCCTGCTCGCGAATTGCATCAAAACTTGCCTTGGCATAGGCATTTTCGGTTGTTGAAAGCAAAGTTTCAACGGTAACGCCCACAGGCTTATCGGCTGCAAGGCTAAAACTGTTTGCAGGGCCATAACCGGCGCGCTTCTGACCTGTTTTTACAGGTGCGGTAATCTCATGGTCACTCATTTCACCAACCATCAGATAGCCGGAATTTTCAATAATTCTGCCGGTATCCAGCACAAAATGATTGTTGCGCACAATGCCCCAATCGTTTTTAAGATAACTGTCAAGATTCGGCAAATCAACCGAAACCGTCGGATCAAAATAAATCTGCACATTACCGCCACGGTCTAAATAACTGTCA
>JAZRUU010000184.1:0-6006 GCA_045652725.1 Clostridia bacterium
CGACTTAGGCAGTATTTGACAATCTGCAGCAGGACGCTCCCAAGAACAACTTCACCATCAGCATTGTTGACGATGTTACCAATCTCTCTCTGCCTGCAGGTGAAACCATCAACGCAGCACCCGAAGGTGCAACCCGTTGTAAGTTCTGGGGCTTCCGTTCCGACGGTACCGTAGGTGCTAACAAAGACGCTATCAAAATCATCGGTGACAACACTGATTTATATGCTCAGGCATATTTTGATTATGACTCCAAAAAATCAGGTGGCGTAACCATGTCTCACCTGCGTTTTGGTAAAAAGCCGATTAAGTCAACTTATCTGTTGGATGAAGCTGACTATATTGCTTGCCACAAGCCTTCTTATGTATATCAGTATGAAGTGCTTGAAGGTCTGAAAAAGGGTGGTACCTTCCTGCTGAACTGCGTATGGTCACCCGAAGAACTGGAAGAAAAACTGCCTGCTAATGTAAAACGCTACATTGCAGAAAACGACATTCAGTTCTATACCATCAATGCTGTTAAGATTGCTTCTGAAATCGGTCTGGGCGGCAGAATTAACATGGTAACTCAGGCTGCATTCTTCAAACTTGCTAATGTTATTCCTCTGGATGAAGCTGTGCCCCTGTTAAAGGGTGCTATCAACAAGACCTATGGTAAAAAAGGCCAGAAGATTGTTGATATGAACTGCCAGGCTGTTGATTTGGCTCTGGATGCTTTAGTTAAGATTGATGTTCCTGCTTCCTGGAAGAACGCTTCTGATGCTGACAATGCTGCTGCAGGTGTTGCTCGTCCTGACTTTGTTAAGAACATTGCAGACCCCATCTCCGCACAGCAGGGTAACAAACTGCCCGTTAGCGCATTTGTAGGCATTGAAGATGGTACTTTCGAACAGGGTACTGCACAGTATGAAAAGCGTACCATTGCTATCAATGTTCCCAACTGGATTCCTGAAAATTGTATCCAGTGTAACCAGTGCTCACTTGTTTGTCCGCACGCTACCATCCGTCCGTATCTGTTAACCGAAGAAGAAGCTGCTAACGCTCCTGAAGGTTTTGTAACTTTAGATGCTAACGGTCCGCAGCTTAAGGGCCTCAAGTTCCGCATTCAGGTTTCTCCCAAAGATTGTACCGGTTGCGGCGTTTGTGCACAGGTTTGCCCCGCTAAGAACAAAGCACTCGAACTCAAGCCCGTTGACGGTATGGTTGAGCAGGAATCTGCTAACTGGGATTATACCGCAACACTTGAAATCAGAGATAATCTGATGGATAATTCCACCATTAAGGGTTCACAGTTTGCTCGTCCGCTGCTTGAGTTCTCAGGCGCATGTGCAGGTTGTGGTGAAACACCTTATATCAAGTTAATCACTCAGCTGTTTGGTGACAGAATGACCATTGCTAATGCAACCGGTTGTACCTCTATCTGGGGTGGTTCTGCTCCTTCAACACCGTATACTACAAACGATAAGGGTCAGGGTCCTGCTTGGGCTAACTCTCTGTTTGAAGATAACGCTGAATTTGGTTTAGGTATGGCTCTTGCTTCCAAGAAGATCCGCAACACTCTGAAGGATAAGATGGAAGAAGCAATTGCCGCAGGTATTGATGCAGCACTGGCTGATGCATTTAAGACCTGGATTGAAAACAAAGATGATGCCGAAGGTTCAAAGGCTGCTTCTGCAACCATCGTTGAACTGCTTGCAAAAGCTGATACCAGCGCAGCACCGCTTAAGGATATTGCTGAAAGAGCAGACTTCTTGGTTAAGCGTTCTCACTGGGCATTCGGTGGCGACGGTTGGGCTTACGACATCGGTTACGGCGGCTTAGACCATGTTCTGGCTTCCGGTGAAGACATCAACATTTTTGTTGTTGATACCGAAGTTTACTCCAACACAGGCGGTCAGTCTTCAAAGGCTACACCGACTGCTGCTGTTGCTAAATTTGCTGCTGCAGGTAAGAAAGTTAAGAAGAAAGACCTGGGTATGATTGCTTCTACCTATGGTTATGTATATGTTGCTCAGATTTCTCTGGGTGCTAACATGAACCAGGCATTAAAGGCAATCCGCGAAGCTGAAGCTTATCCCGGTCCGTCACTCATCATTGCTTATGCTCCCTGTATCAACCACGGTATTAAGAGCGGTATGGCTACCACAATTCTCGAAGAAAAGAAAGCGGTAGAAACCGGTTACTGGCATCTGTGGAGATTCAACCCGACTCTGAAAGAAGAGGGCAAGAATCCCTTCGTTCTGGATTCTAAAGAACCCACCGGCGATGTTAGAAGCTTCTTAGAAGGCGAAAACCGTTACCTGATGCTGAAGCAGGCATATCCTGAAGTGGCAGAAGAGTTATTTACTAAGGCTGAAAAAGATCTGTTAGATCGTTACGACACCTATAAGAAAATGGCTTCTCTCTAAGATAAACTAAAAACGGTGCAACCCTCGGGTTGCACCGTTTCTTTTTTTATTTTGTCAGCGATTCAATAATTTTACAAACATCCCCCGCAAGCTCGCAGGCATATTCTTCATCAGCGCTTTCAGCAAGAATGTGAAGCCGCCCGAAGGCATTGTCGGGTGTAATGAGAATCCACCCGCGTTTGTCTATGATTTTTAATCCCTCTGTTAAATCGGTGGTTTTTTCTTTGCCGGCCGATGACAAGAGTTGTTTCATAACGCCGGCCTTTTTGTGATTAGGGCAATCAATTGATTTGACTATTTTATGCATCGAGGGCAGCAGACTGCATATGTGCGAAAGCGTGGTGCGGTTCAAAAAGAGAAATTCACAAATTCTCACGACCGAAAAAACAGGGTCGAAAATAAGGTTGTGCTGCAATCTTGCGGCGGCGTTATTTCTCTCTAACAGTGCGCTTTCGAGCGTGTAATCATTCACGCGTGTTACAGAACCTCCCAAAGATTCTGCAACGCTAGTTACGGAATCTGAAACATGTTGCGGCATTAGAACATTTGCGTTTTCAACCGCTGTGCATACTATGAGCGTAACCAGACCGTAGAATGCATCACCCGAGAGCACCTTGCCGTGTTCGTCAAACAAGGCGCATTTGCCGTTGTCGCCGATTAAAACCCCAAAATTGAGTTTGTTGCTTACAATGAGATGCTGCAGATAATTTTCATCATTTGTGAAAAGGACCGACATGCCAAAAGCGGCGGCAATCTTTTTAAAATTATGCTTCAGTTCTGCTGATTGGGTGCAGATGCCAACGGAAAAATTCAACCGTTTGCACGGTGTTGTTTTAATTAAATCTTTAAAATAATACAGCGGAATGTCGTGCACATTGACAGGCGGATGAAAGTGCTTTACATCGGTATATTTAAAATCGCCCGATGCCAGGCGGCGCCGTATGGTTTTTATCAACTGTTTATCAATAGGTGTTCCATCGGCGTTAAACAGTTCAATATTGATTTTTTCACCGTTTAACTGAACATGCATTCCACCGTGCATCGAAAGTTTTCGAAGCGCAAAACGCGCCATACACCTATCTGTTGCACCAACGAGATTATAAACACGCGCGCCACCGGCAATTAAGCCGGATAAGAATGCAAATTTAGGCATTAAATATCTTGTGTCATCTGCCAGACTGAGCAGAATTTTTGCACCCGGTTTTAAAACTTCGGCGTAAACAGAAGAAAGTTGAATGATAAATTCCGGGGTGATATCATCATTTAATATACCTGAAAAAGAATTGCTTAAGCAGCAGGGGAGTGCCTTGTTGTCTGTTTCGGCAGGGGCAGAGTGAATCTTTTCACTACCGCAGACAATGGTGCGGAAAATATCAGTATTTTCGGGAATTTCGCTTCCGCTCCACACGATGCTGTCTTTCACTGTAGAGCCTGAGCCGATTTTTGTATGATTGCCGATGACAGAGTAACGCTCAACGCGAACATTATCGGCAATCTCACAATCATTGCCGATTAAAACGCCATCTGATAGGGCGCTTTCGGTGAGGCCAAGGTCAACTTTGCCGCGAAAGGCGTCTTTGTGGCATTGTCTGTAGGCCGATATATCACCAATATCGCACCAATAATTGTTTGATACATAGCCAAACAAAGGCAAATTTTTAGAGAGCACAGTGGGGAAGAGGTCGGTTGCAAAATCACAGTACCTTTCATTCGGAATTAAATCTAAAATGGCAGGTCGCATAATGTAAATGCCCGTGCTTACGGTGTCACTTCGCACCTCATCCCAATCAGGATGGTTGTAAAAATGCCTGATTTTTCCCGTTTCGTCTGTCACAACAAGGCCATAGTTAAGCGGGGAGTCGGTTTCCTTTAAAATGAGAGTTGCAAAACCATCGTTCTGATTGTGAAAATGAATGGCAGAAGTAAGGTTTGCATCCGAAAGAACATCGCCACTGATGACAATGCAATCTTCATTAAAAAACGAAGCCGTTTTTTTAACAGCACCGGCTGTGCCTAACGGCTCGGATTCTTGAAAATAAGTAATTGAAATGCCAAAATCCTCACCGTCTTTGCAATATTCTCTGATAATTTCACCCTTATAGCCAAGGCAAATGGCAATTTCTGTAATGTTGTGGCGTTTTAAGAGTGAAAAAATATGCACAATGAGCGGCTGATTCATAACGGGTAACATTGGTTTTGGGAGTTTGTCGGTCAGCGGACGAAGTCTGCGACCTTCGCCGCCTGCTAAAATAATTGCTTTCATACTGTAACAATCCTTTCATCGGGAATGTTATTAGTATGGTAAAAACAGCATCATTTATTCGGTTTTACAATGGAATCACGATATTCTTTTGGTGTTATGCCTGTCAGACGACGAAAAATTTTGCCAAAATAACTTCTGCTTTCAAAACCGACCGCACGATAAATTGTATCAATGGGCAAAAACGGGGTAGCGAGCATTTCTTTTGCCTTTTTAATGCGAACCATATTGAGATATTGGCTGAATGTGTAACCGCTGACTTGCTTAAAGAGTTTTGAAAAGTAAGAATGGCTCAGATAAACAGCGTTCGCAACGGTGTTTTGTGTGATTTTTTCTCTATAATGTGTTTCAATGAGTTCTATGGCTTTCTCAATGACAGAATTTTGTCTGATGGCAGATGTTTTAAAGGTAAATTGAATTAAAATTTCACTAAATTCGGTCAGAACCTCTTTTAATTCGCCAATAGTTTCAGCCTGCGCGAGCGTGTAAAAGGGGAGTGTACCATATGAACTCTTGTTTTCGTTTATATGCTGCATCACATTGAGCATCATAAAAATAATGTCAATACAGGCTGTTTTGGTTTTTGCGAAATCCAAACCGGTTTCGTCCATAATTTGTTCTAAAGCGCTGTCGATAATTTTTTTTACCGCTTCAGAATCACTTTGTGTAACAGCACAAGAAAGTTGATTATAAAAATCAAAACAATAATTGTTATCATCAAATTTATTTAAAAGAATTTGAAAAAGCCTTGCTGAATAAAATAACATATCCGGTGACAAACAAACACAAAAAGAACATTTGTTCGAAGAAGTGGATTGACGAATTTTTTCAGAGAGGGTTTTATATTCATCCGAAGCGGGAGAACCGCAATAGAGCGGTTCAGAAACGGTAAGAATTTCTGTTTCATCAGAGTAATGAAAGATGTGACATAAGCCGAAGGGGCAAAAAAACAAATTACACGAAGCGCGTTTATTATAAGCAGAAATTAAGCTGATAACGCTTGTTCTGCAATTTTTACAGCAGGCAAAATGATGGAATGTATTACCGTCATTTTTTAAAACGCTGTGAAAGTGAATGCCTGTTAATGCAGTAAAATATGTAAGAGCATTTTCTGTGTTAAAATGGTTTGTTGGCTTTGTTGTCATGTGTAACACATCCATTATTGTATGATATTTATATTGTAACAAATCACAAAAACGGATTCAAGGAAAATCGGATTATTGCGGCGTCACGATTCGGCACATTTTGTCACATTTTTTGAGAGTGGGGGTTGACAGATGTGTTTTTAAATGCTATAATTGAAATATAGTCAATTATACAAAATAAGAATTTTGTATAATT
>JAZRUU010000185.1:0-10701 GCA_045652725.1 Clostridia bacterium
TGTTAAAGAATCGGGCAGGGGCAATGCCATTGGTCTTGAAATTGCAGGCGGTGAGATGAAAACCTCCCCCGCCGCCTATGAACAGATGAATGTTCTCTATCAAACAAAGAAAAACCCGGCTCTTATGTTTGATATGTTTACATATGAATTTATAATCACCGCACCTGATGAAGAAAAGACGACAGAACGCATCTCCGTCATCAATAAATATGACTCTATGACGGGCATTGTTATGTATACCGAAGCGTGGGGTGAAATGACGCCCGGCTCGGCAGGCAATGTGTTTGAAATGGTGGTTAAAAACGGAGAAGTTCTCTCTAAAAACCGTGATGTCGGCCCGGTTGAGATTCCTAAAAACGGCTATGTTTTAGCCTGCGATTTAGGTATTAACACCTTTTTGGATGACTATTTTGAAGAAGGTGACGAGGTTACGCTGACTTTGACCACCACGCCCGATTACGAAACCATTGAAACAGCCATTGGCGGCGGCGGTATGCTGGTTGCAGACGGCGAAATCTGCAGTGAATATTCTCACACCATCAGCGGCACACACCCCCGAACTGCCGTGGGTGTTGACAAAACAGGTAAAATTATCACTCTGGTTGTGGTTGACGGCCGCCGCGCAGGCGCCGCGGGTATGACAATGCCGCAGTTGGGTGCTTTAATGAAAGAACTTGGCTGTTATAACGCAATGAATTTAGATGGCGGCGGCTCATCGCTGATGGCGATAAAAAAAGACGGCGAACATCAGGTTGCCAACACACCCTCTGATAATTATAAGCGCCCCGTCACAAACTCCATCGGTATTTTAGCAGATACAAGCGGCAACAGAATCTATTCAGACCTGCGCATAAAAACTGACGGCACAACGGTCTTTGCAGGCACATCTATCTTCCTTACCCCCGAGTTTATCGACCAATTTGGTTTAAAGATGGACCACATTCCTGCCGAAAGCGTTAACTGGTCGGTGGAAAAAGGCGACGGCATTGTAAGAAACGGCTTTTTCTACCCTGTAACCCCCGGAGAAGTGACCATTCGCGCCGAATATGATGACAAATATTGTGACATTTCGCTCACAGTTCTTGATGCGCCCTATCGTTTAAACTTTTCTTCAGCCAAACTCAAAGCCTCTGCCGGCAGTTCGCAGGTTCTTTGGCTGACAGGTACCGACATAAACGGCAACTCTGCCAACATCTATCCCAAAGATGTTGCAATGGCCGTTAAAGATTCTGCCGTTGCATCCATAAAAGATAACACCATCAAGGCTCTTGCCAAGGGTTCAACCGTTATCTCTGCCACCGTGGGCGATGCTACGGCCTATGCAAGTTTTACGGTTGGAGACGCTGCCGAGGTCAGTGCGCCGAAAAACATAATGCTGCCTGACCCGCAGGAGAAACCGGCAGATACAGACAGCGGTTTTAGTTTCACGGTCTTCGGCAACACCCGAACCCCGAAACTCTTTTTTGATCTGTTCATTATGAACGGTGTGAAAAAGGCTGTAAAACAAGAGAGCGACTTAAACTTTTTCGTTGGCAACGGCGTGGATGCCACCCTGCTTGAAGAAGTTGAGGGCAGAACCTTTGCTGACGGTTACAGCAGTTTTAAAAAAGGTGATAACACCTTTGTCACCCTGAAAAACGCCTACGGTACATCTTTATTTGATGCCGACAGAACGCAATGGAAAAAACTGCAGAACGAGGTTGAAGCCCTTAGCGGCGGCAATTTCTTTGTCTTTTTAAATGACCATAACCTTTCATCGCTGCAAACCGAAATCACGGTGTTTAAAAACTTAATGGCCGAGGCGGCAAAAAAGGCCGACAATGTATATGTGTTCGCAGGTGGATTTGTTAACGAAACCATCATTGAACAGGGCGTTCGTTACATCACCACCGCAGGAGTTTTCCCCAGCATTGGTGCCACGCCGACAACAACCAACATTTCGTATCTTAAATATTATCTCGTAACGGTAAACGGCAGCGAGGTTACCTACGAAAGAAAGGGCATTGTAAAATAAAAGCCGTGACTGTGGGGTGGTTTTCTCCCCCTCCGTCAAAACCGTTGGTTTTGATGCCATTAAAATATCATCCTGCAAAACAAAAAGTATTTCAAAATCACGGGCATAGCCCGTTGTATTCGATAATATAACAACAAAAAACCACCCCGCGGGGTGGTTTTTTGTTGTTATTATGCTTTTTTTCTATATGCTTTTCCATTTCGGGGATGGAAGAAAAATAGTGCAGATTGAATAAACCGAATCCCGAAGGCGTATGAGTATACGCCGAGCGGTGAGGTTTATGCAAAGCGCAATTTTTTGCGCGGTCTGTGCATTTTTCAACATGCTTTTCCATTTCGAGGATGGAAGAAAAATAGTGCAGATTGAATAAACCGAATCCCGAAGGCGTATGAGTATACGCCGAGTGGTGAGGTTTATGCAAAGCGCAATCTTTTGCGCGGTCTGTGCATTTTTCAACATCCCGCCTTTATTGCGCCATCATTGGCAACAAGAACCTTGCCACGAGGCTATAGCCATATGTATGCTCCGGTGCCCATTTGTTGCCAAGTTCTTCAACCGTTTTCACCGTGCCTGCCCAAGCTGTGCGGCTTGCAGTAAAATATCTGCCGTGCGGCTCGCCCACCGGTTCTAAACCTAAATAGGCCGACATATGGTTAAAATGGGCGCGAACGCCGTCATCCGGTGTTTCAAAAGACTCATGGTCGTAGGTTGCATCACCATTGGCAGTAGCCGTTTTAATGCCGGCCCAGTTGTTCTGCTCGGGCAGAACTCTGCCGCCATATTTACCGTAACCGGTTTCTTTGGCGGCCTGTGCATAAAGCACCTCGGGGCGGATGCCTGTAATTTCACCGTATTTCCAATAAATATCTGCAATGTCAATAAAACGCTGATGTGCGCCTTGTTTGGTTGCCCACGCCTTTGCCTGTTCAAGCGGCACCTGACTCTCTGCCACAATGGGTGTGTTGGTCACAAAAACGAGTTCGCCCTTACCCTGGCGAATCAGCATCATTCTGTGAATGAACACCGCCGCTTCAGCACGGGTAACAGGTGCATCGGGTCTGATTAAACCATCATTGCCGCGAAGAATACCGCGTTCAACCGCAATGCTGACCGTTGTTTTAATGTCTGCCCGCACGGCAGACGAATCGGTAAACATCGCCTCCAGAACAGAGGCATTGAACAGATTATTTTTAGCCGAAAGACCCATGCCGCTCACAATGGTCGCCGCAACCTCCTGACGGAGGATGTTTCTCTCGGGCACAAACTGATTTTTAGGCAAATAAAGTTCTTGCGGAAAATGGGCTTTGGTTGCCTCAATGTAGGGCATTGACCAGCGCACTTCACCAATATCGCTGTAACTCGGCTCTGCCGCCTCATCAATTTCAATTGAAAGGGCAAGGCACAGCATTTTTGCAAACTGCTCTTTTGTCACCTGCTCGTCCGGTGCAAAGAGCCCGTCGCCAATGCCTGAAATAATGCCCACTGCAGACAAGGCATCAATGGCCTCTTTTGCCCACTCGTGATTCTTCGTTACATCTGAAAAATCAACGGCTTGTCCCGCAAAGATGTAGGCGCTGTTTGCCATCAGAAACATGGCGGTGATAGCGCAAAGAAAAACTATTTTTTTAAACATATCTTCTGCCTCCTGAAGGTTTTCCCTTATCATCATATGACAGGTTGACCCACAATATGCTTATTTTAAATTCAGCGTGCCCAGACTGGCCGCTTTTAAATAAGCGTTGATAAACGGGTCAAGGTCTCCATCCATCACGGCACCGGTGTTACCCGTTTCATATGAAGTTCTGTGGTCTTTCACCATACTGTAGGGATGGAACACATAAGAACGAATCTGGCTGCCCCAGGCAATGTCTTTCATATCGCCCTTTAGGTCTTCAATCTTTTCTTTGTGTTCGCGCTCTGCCATTTCAAACAGTTTTGCCTTCAGCATTTTCATGGCTGTATCTTTGTTCTGATGCTGTGAGCGTTCGTTCTGACAGGCAACCACAACACCTGTGGGAATGTGGGTAATGCGGATGGCCGAGTCTGTTTTGTTAACATGCTGACCACCGGCACCACCGGCACGGAAGGTGTCAATTTTCAAATCTTCGGGGTTGATATTAACCTCAATATCATCGCTGATTTCAGGCATAACATCAACTGAAACAAAAGATGTGTGCCGTCTGCCCGAAGCATCAAAGGGCGAAATGCGCACCAGACGATGCACACCCTTTTCAGCCTTGGCATAGCCATAGGCATTTTCACCCGTAATCTGAATGGTAACGCTCTTAACGCCGGCTTCGTCACCTGCCAAATAGTCAAGCGTTTCAACCTGAAAACCACGGCGTTCTGCCCAAAGCTGATACATTCGAAGAAGCATTTCTGCCCAATCCTGCGCTTCTGTGCCGCCGGCACCGGGGTGCAGAGATAAAATTGCATTGTTCGCATCATATTTGCCCGAAAGCAGCGTTTCAAGCCGCAGCGTTTCAAGTTCTTCAGAGAGCGCATTGTAACTTTCGGCAAGTTCATCAAGCAGGCTGTCATCACCCTCTTCAATGGCAAGTTCACAAAGGGTCAGGGCATCTTCCCATCCTGAATACAGGGCGTTATATCTGCCCACTTTAGATTTGAGTTGCTTGAGCCTTTGCAAAACTTTCTGCGAAGCCTCCATATCATTCCAGAAGTCTGCATCGGAGGATTTTTCTTCAAGTTCTTTTATTTCTGCTTCATTTTTAGTGACTTCAAAGTGAATCCCTCAGTTCTAAAATAACATCCTTCATAGCATGAAGGTCAAGACGATACTGATCGTACTCTATCATATTTTCAGTCCTTTCAAGTGGTATTTTTTCTTTATTTATTCCTCTGCACCGCAGCACTTTTTATATTTTTTGCCGGAGCCGCAGGGGCAGGGGTCATTTCTTCCTACTTTTTCTTCTTTTTTCACGGGCTTTTTCTCTGCTTTTTCGCCATCAAAACCGGCCTGCATCGGCTGGGCCACCATTTTTCTTTCCGGCGGAGCCGTTGGGCGCAGGCGGAACAATAGCCGAAGCGTTTCTTCGCGGATAGAAGAAATCATTTCTTCAAACATGTTGTAACCCTCAAATTTGTATTCCACAATGGGGTCACGCTGTGCATAGGCTCGCAGCGAAATGCCGTTACGCAGTTCGTGCATATCATCTAAATGATCCATCCACTTATTGTCAACCGTTTTCAAAAGAGACACGCGCTCACATTCGCGCATTTTCTCGGGCGTCATCTCCTGCTCACGAACAGCATAGCAATCGCAGGCAATGTCATAAAGGGCTTCTTTGAGTTCTTCTTTTGACATAAGGCTCAGGGTATTTTGTTGTTCATCCAAAGCACCCTCGCCTAAAACAGATTCTACAAAGGTTTTAAGCCCGCTTATATCTTGCTGACCCATATCTTCATCATCGCTGATGTATCTGTCAACCGCTTCATCCATCAGGCCGCTGAGCATTTTCATAATGTTGTCTTTAACATCCCTGCCGTTTAAAACATCCTGACGCTGGCCATAAATAACCTCGCGTTGCTGATTCATAACATCGTCATATTGCAGCACATGTTTTCTGGACTGGAAGTTTCTGCTCTCCACATGTTTCTGTGCATTTTCAATCATATTTGAAAGCATTTTGTGTTCAAGGGGTTGTGCATCATCCATCCCCACGGCATTCATCACACCGCTGAAGCGTTCAGACCCGAACAGGCGCATTAAATCATCTTCTAAAGAGAGGAAGAAGCGTGACACACCCGGGTCACCCTGACGGCCGGCACGACCGCGAAGCTGGTTATCAATTCGTCTTGATTCGTGGCGCTCTGTGCCGATGATATAAAGACCGCCCAACTCACGAACCTTTTCAGCCTCGGGCGCAATTTCTGCCTTATATTTTGCAACCAGGTCAGCATAGAGTTTTCTGGCTTCAATAATTTCTTCATCTTCTGTTTGAGCAAAGCCGGTTGCCTCGTTAATCAGTTCATCAGAAAGGCCTTGTTTTTTCATTTCGCGTCTGGCCATAAAATCGGCATTGCCGCCCAGCATAATGTCAGTTCCGCGGCCGGCCATATTGGTAGCAATGGTAACTGCACCCAACTTACCTGCCTGCGCCACAATTTCGGCCTCTTTTTCGTGATGTTTGGCGTTTAAAACCTCATGGGGAATGCCCATGCGCTTTAATATCCCCGAGAGTTGTTCAGACTTTTCAATGGTAACCGTACCAACCAGAACCGGCTGGCCTTTTTGGTGGCATTCTGCAACCTGTGTTACCACGGCCGTAAGTTTACCCGCCATGGTTTTAAAAACAGAATCGGGCAAATCACGGCGCACCATTTCACGGTTGGTGGGAATTTCAATAACATCGAGTTTATAAATATCCTGAAATTCATCTTCTTCGGTCATAGCCGTACCCGTCATACCCGAAAGTTTGGTGTAAAGGCGGAAATAATTCTGAAATGTGATGGTGGCCAGGGTTTTGCTCTCGCGTTCTACCGTAACACCCTCTTTGGCCTCAATTGCCTGATGCAAACCGTCAGAATACCGTCTGCCCAGCATCAGGCGGCCGGTGAATTCATCTACAATGATAATCTCACCGTCTTTATTCACATAGTCCTGATCGCGCTGCATAATGCCATGCGCGCGGATAGCCTGATTGATATGATGCTGAATGGTCATATTTTCAGGGTCAGAAAAATTCTCTAAATTAAAGGCTTTTTCCGCCTTTAAAATACCCTGTTTTGTCAGGGTAACAGAGCGCGACTTTTCATCTACAATATAATCAGCCTGAACTTCTTCATCCAGTTGCTGTTTATCGTTCGTCTCCTTCACCTTGTGGCAGGAAAGACTTCTGGCAAAACGATCTGCCAGCGTGTAGAGTTCTGTTGATTTATCGCCGATACCCGAAATAATCAGCGGGGTTCTGGCTTCGTCAATCAAAATAGAGTCAACCTCATCCACAATGGCATAATGCTGACCGCGCTGCACCATCTGCTCTTTAAAAATCACCATATTATCACGCAGATAGTCAAAACCAAACTCGTTGTTTGTGCCGTAAGTAATATCGGCATCATAGTTAGCCTTTCTTTCTTCAGGCGGAATATCGTGAATGATAAGGCCCACAGTAAGGCCCAGAAAACTGAACACTTTCCCCATCCACTCACTGTCACGCTTTGCAAGATAATCATTCACCGTAACAATGTGAACGCCCTTGCCTAAAAGCGCGTTTAAATAAGCCGGCAGGGTAGAAACCAGCGTTTTACCTTCACCTGTTTTCATTTCTGAAATGCGACCCTGATGCAGCACAATGCCGCCTAAAATCTGCACATAAAAATGCTTCATCCCCAAAACGCGCCAGGCCGCCTCACGCACGGTGGCAAAGGCCTCGGGCAGGAGTTCATCAAGTGTTTCACCCTGTGCAATGCGGTCTTTAAATTCGCCGGTTTTTGCCTTTAAAGCATCATCAGACAACGCCGAAAACTCTGCCTCCAGCGCCATAACCTTATCGGCCAGGGGGCGCAGACGCTTCAGTTCGCGGTCACTGTATTTACCAATAATTTTTTCTAAAAAACCTTTCACCTAATCGTTCATTCCTTTCCGAATGACAATATATCGTATCACTTTTCTATAATATAGTATATCACACTTTTAGCAGATTATGGTGTTAACTTTTTGTAAACAGACACACATACCCACATTATCTTGCATTATACCACAAATATCTGATTTAAAATTATTAAGGTTATTTGTAGTGCAATAAACGCTACCAATTAAAATTTAATAATGTATGCGTTTATTATACCACATTTTTGCCGCAAGGTAAAGCAATTTCACAATAAAATCCTTGATTTTCAGGCGAAAATAAGTTATACTAGAAATAATGAAAGGATGATGCGAAAATGACGAAAATCAGAACCCGTTTTGCACCCAGCCCCACGGGCTATATGCACATCGGCAACCTGCGTACGGCGCTGTATGCTTATCTCATCACAAAGCACGCCGGCGGCGATTTTATTTTAAGAATTGAAGATACCGACCAGGAGCGCTATGTTGAAGGCGCCGTTGATTTGATATACAGAACAATGGCAGAAACAGGCCTTGTTCACGACGAAGGCCCCGACATTGGCGGTGACTACGGCCCTTATATTCAGAGTGAGCGTTTAGGCCTCTATCAGGAATATGCCAAAAAACTCGTTGAACTCGGCGGTGCTTATTACTGCTTCTGTGACAAAGAGCGTTTAGACGGTCTCCGTGCCCAGCAGGAGGCGGCAAAACTGATGCCGAAGTATGACGGTCACTGTGCCCGCCTTTCAAAAGAAGAGATTGAAGAAAAACTTGCAAGCGGCGTGCCTTATGTTATCCGCCAGAAGATTCCCCGTCACGGCAACACAAGTTTTGTTGACGAAATTTTCGGCAAAATCACCGTTGACAACGCCTCACTTGATGACAACATTCTCTTAAAGTCTGACGGGTACCCCACCTATAACTTTGCAAATGTTATTGATGACCACCTGATGAACATCACACACATCATCCGTGGTAGTGAATATTTATCATCCACCCCGAAATATAATCTGTTATATGAAGCCTTCGGCTGGGAGATTCCGACTTACATTCATGTTTCCCCCGTTATGCGTGATGCTCACAAAAAACTCAGCAAGCGCGAGGGCGATGCTTCTTATGAAGATTTTATCAACAAAGGTTACTTAAAAGAGGCCGTTCTCAACTACATTGCCCTTTTAGGTTGGAGCCCGGGCGGCGAGCAGGAAATTTTCACGCTCGAAGAAATGATTGAGGCTTTTGACATTCGCGGCATCAGCAAATCACCCGCTATTTTTGACCCGCAAAAACTTGACTGGTTAAACGGCGAATATATCAGAAAACTGTCTCCCGAGGCATTTTATGAAAAAGCGCTCCCCTACCTAAAAACAGCCATCAAGAGAGACGATGTTGACCTTGAAAAAGCGGCAAAACTGCTGCACGACAGAACAGAAAAACTCTCTGACATTCCCGAGCAACTTGACTTTATTGACGCTCTGCCCGAATATGACCCGGCACTTTATTGCCACAAGAAAATGAAGACCAATGAAGAAAATTCTCTGGAATCGTTAAAAGAAATTCTCCCCGTTTTAGAGGGTCTTTCCACCTGGACTTACGAGGCACTTCACGAAGCGCTCTTTGCTTTAATTGAAAAACTGGGCGTTAAAAACGGCTTAATTCTCTGGCCGCTTCGCGTGGCTGTTTCGGGCAAAGCCTTCACCCCCGGCGGCGGTGTGGAACTTGCCGAACTGTTAGGCAAAGAAGATACCATAGACAGAGTGAAAAAAGGTATTGCATTATTAGAAAAATAATTTGGTTTACAACAAAAAACCGGCACACGAGATTCGTGTGCTGGTTTTTTAATGGGGTTTATTTCATTAAATCAAAAATTCTGATGGCTAACAGAATCGCCTGCTCAACCGTTGTGTTTGCAAGGGGTGCAAGTTCGGTTTCGCTAACGCCCTTCATAATGTCGTTACCTGCCAGAACAGAAACGGAGATTTTAGCCCATTCTGCAACAGCTTCGCCATCGGCAAATGCAGCAAGGTCAGCCGCTTCAGCCTGCAGATAAGTTTTATCAAGCAGAACAGAAGTTGAGTTAACGCCTCTGTGCATCATAGCCGCAATTTCCTGACGGGTAATGGCCTGCTCGGGTGCAAACATTTTGTCGCCCACGCCGTTAACAATGCCCAAAAGCGCGGCTGTGGTAACAGAAATATCATCCACATCGCTAAAGGGAGATGCCGTTTCGCCTACAATTTCTTCAGCGCCAAGGCCTAAAACCGGTGTAACACAGTTCACAATCAGTTTAGCAAATTCAGCTCTTGTAATATCTTTCTGATAGTCAAGATTTTCAAAACCGGCCAAAAGACCTGCTTCAGCAGCCTTTGCTACTTCTTCTTTTGCATAGTCACTGGGAACAGAAACCGGAGCCGGCGCAATCAGCAAAATATCTTCTGCTTTTTCTTCTGCAACCACTTCTTCGGTAGTTTCTTCCTTAACCTCTTCTGCCGCTTCGGGAGCTGTTGCCTCTGCGTCACTAGCCACCTCGTCAGCAACCACTTCGTCAGCAATCAACATAACATCATTTTCCGTTGCAAAAACAGAGAAGCTCGTCAGCATAAGTGCCAACACACAAACAAGTGCAACCATTTTTTTCATTTTTATCGCCCTTTCTTTTGTAAAATTTTTACTTAAAACAGTATATCATAACCCCAACCTGATTGCAAGACTAAAAACGAAAATCACGACGATTGGAGTTTTTAATATCCTCAATGTTCTGCCGCGCAATCTCACGAACTTTCTCTTTGGGCACCTTCATCAGTTCGCGCTCAATCATGGCATAGCCGACTTTTTTTGTTTCCTCAGATGCATAATCTTCTAAAAATTCTGATAAAGTCATAAGCGCATTGGGATGACAGCAGTTGGCAATCTGCCCCGTTTTACAAAGGCTCATGAAACGGTCGCCCGTTCTGCCCTCACGGTAGCAGGCCGTGCAGAACGAGGGGATGAAATTCATCTCCATCAGCCAGCGAACAACCTCATCCAGCGTTCTCTGGTCAGACACATCAAACTGCTCGGTGTCATGCGGGCGTTCTTCTTCGGTGTAACCGCCCACAGAGGTGCGCGATGCACCGCTGAT
>JAZRUU010000186.1:0-4831 GCA_045652725.1 Clostridia bacterium
TATTTGTGGGAGCACAGCGGATTCGGTTATCTTGCCGATAACACCGGCCCCCTCTGCGGCACCTTTGAAACGCTGGATGATATTACCGAAATGTTTCTGAAAAAATCAATGTTTTTAGAGGTTGAAAACGGTGAATATAAAAGCATAACGCCGGTTTTACTCGGCGACTATTTCAACGCAGAAAACGCGCCGACCGACTTTGGCGGCTACCTCTCATTTAAAAATGTTGAAATCACACGCCGCGGCACACTTGAAATCCGTAGTGACTGCGCCCAGCCCATTGGCTCGGCCTTTGCACCGCCCGCGTTTAATTTGGGCATCTTCCACGGTCTTGCTGAAGCAGAAGAACTGATGCAACAGTTTTTTGCCCATCTCCCCCGTGAACTTGCCGAAGCGCCCGAGCGTAACAAACTGCTCCGCCGTGCAGTCATCACAAGCGAGCCTCTCCCCGTTAAAAACGACTTTATCAGAGCGCTGCTTTTAAAACTCATTGCACTTGCCGAAAGCAAACTGCAAGAGCGCGGCTACGGTGAAGAACGGTTCTTAAAACCGCTCTATGCACGGGCGCAGGGGCTTCATAACCCCGCAAAGCTCACCAGAGCGCGCCTTGATGCCGGCGAGAGCATAAAGCAAATCATCACCGATTTTGCAAACCCCGATTATGTCATTTAATTTATCAATCCCTCAGCATTTTCACCCTGCAAAACAAAAACAGTTGCGGTAATTTTTAAATTACCGCAACTGTTTTTTATATCTCATAAACCGAGCAAGAACAAAAAACGAATAAAGCCGTTAAAAAGAATCTACATATGAAATAATTTCTTCAATTTCATAGAGTTCGCTCGCCTTGTTTTTTGCGAGCCACGCTGTTTTATAGTCTGCCACCCACTCTTTCACACTGACCGCTGCTTCTGCCTTTGTGCCAACTGTTTTAGCGGCAAGTTGCGTCAGCGCGCAAAGTGACCGCGCACACAAAATCAGTTCCTCACGCGCTTCGTCATATTCCCACTTTTGAGATGAAAGTTCACGGATAATGGCAAGGCATTCAGTTTGAACCGCCTCAACCTGCGCGGGAGAAACCGTAAATTCTACAGGCATTTTTGTACCGTAGCGCAGTTCTGCATATTTGCAACTAAAGGCGGCCCAATCAGGTGCTTTGCTGTGAATCAGGCTGACTCGTTTAACATAATCCATCGCATTTTCGCCACCATAGAGCAGGCTGTTCATTGCAGCATAAAGCGTTTCATCTGCCTTTGTGCTCACTCTCCAGGCTTTAACGCCGCCCAGCACAAGGCCATACATAGCAAGTTCTAAACTTGAAGGGTTGCCATAGTCACCCCAGTTGGTATTGAGCACGCCGAGCGCGCCATATTTGTAGCCAAGGTCAATTAAGCGGGTTATATTTTTTTCTTCAATGGCAACATCTTCACAGAATCGGCTCCACGAACTTGTGCCCGGGCAAACAATCTGCTTTTTACCCACTTCGCATAGTTTTTTAACCTTTTCTTCAGAGGGGTCAGGGCCATATTCCCAATTCAAAAAACAGATGTCATCGGGCAGATTCCCCAACTGTTCAGGATGCTTAAGAACAATGTCTGCCCACATCATAACGAGCTTGTGTTTTGAGCGCAGATGATTGATGATTTTTAGAACAAAGGTGGTATAAAGTTCTCCCGAATCCACACCTTCTCCGTAATGCATAAGGTCAAAGGTTTCATCACCGCAAATGTTGAACACATCGGTTTTATAAAGCGGTGCATATTGGTCAATCAGGCTTTTCACCAGCGCAAGGCTCTCATCCTGCAAGGGGTCAATGGTGTGGTGGCGCATCCGCGCACCCCACGGATTTCGCGGCGCCACAAAGTCTTTGCATACGCGCAAATGACGATATGGCTCCTGCTCCAAAATTTCATACATATGCCCAAAGGTTGCAACCGAGGGGATAAACTCAATGAAATTTTCATAGCAATAAGCATCCAGTTCAAGAATATCTTCTCTTGTAAGGCAACCTGTTTTTTTAACAAGTTCCTTTGTTTCTTCAAACTCAAATGTATGCTCCACATACAGTTGCAGAGAATTCATTTTGAAGTATGCCATTTTGTCAATCAGTTTTTTCAAGGTTGAAACGGTGGGAATTTTGCCGCGCGTCACATCGTGATACACGCCGCGGTAAGCAAAATCGGGCGCATCTTCAATCTTCAGGCAGGGAATTTTGCTCTGCCGAAAGATTTGCCGCAAAGTTTGAAGTGCATAAAAAACACCATTTACCCCATCAGAGGTAATGACAATTGCATCCGGGCGGATTTCAAGCGCATAACTTTCACTCTGCCCCTCTCCACAGGTAATTGTGAGCGGCGTACCGTTTTCGCCACACGGGAGAAGGTCAATCACTTTCTTCAGCCGGCTGTCAAGTTCTCCGCTAAACGGCGCAATGTAAGGAGATGGGAGAAACCCTTCTTCTATCTCGAGTTTTTTCACTTCAGGCAGTAGTTGCATTGTCTTTTCCTCCAATCCGTTTTACACTTTGCCATAAAGCCAAAATCTTTAAAGCATATGTAATTAAGACCGTCTCATTCATATGAAAAAAGCCATCAATCTTAATGTGTGATTGATGACTTTTTTTGGAGCGGGAAACGAGATTCGAACTCGCAACGTTCACCTTGGGAAGGTGACGCTCTACCGTTGAGCCATTCCCGCACTCAACGGGTATATTATAACACATCCTATCCGCCTTGTCAAGGCGCGGTCTTATTTTCCCTCCAGAAAATAGGTAGCCTCCATATCGGCCGTGTGAACCGCAAAACCTAAAGGATACAGTTCAAAACTCTTGCCCACATTCCGCTTGCTTTCGTCTTCAGAAAAGCCCATATGGTAGCGAATGGCAAAGGCCTCCTCCCTTGTCAGCCGCATAAAACCGGTGATGATATAAACCGATTTTTCTCCGTGGCCGTAAGGCAGGTCGTCATCATAATCATAAGTCGGAACCGTTGTCCACTTGCCGTCTGCCCCTTTAACATTGCGAGTGCTCTCGCGGTAGCAGTTCACCTTGCACAAATCGTGCAACAGTGCCACAATAGCAATCGTCTCCTCACTTGGATTAAGCCCATATATCTCCTTCACTCTCGGGCGTGAAAGATAGTCACAAAGGCAATGATACACATTCAGGCTATGCTCCACAAGTCCGCCTGCATAAGCCCCGTGAAAACGGGTGCTGGCAGGGGCGGTGAAAAAGTCGCTGGCCGATGAGCGCAAATAATCAAGCAGTTTATCGGCACCGTCTCGGTGAATGTATTTTTGATACAGTTCAATAAATTCTTCTTTTTTAGTCATTTTTATGTTCCTCCGCTCTGCGCCGTCTGGGTGCCTGAATAACATAGGCCGCTGAAAGCAGCGCCGAATCCGGCAGAATCCGTGTTAGAATTCTGCCGATTTTAAAGATGATGCCCGGCACAATCACACCCTTATCGCGAAACAGTTGAGAAATGGCATAGCGTGCCACTTTCTCACTTTTTAAGCCTACCGAAGCAAAGTCAACCCCTGCAACCACCTCAAACTCGGTTTGCACAGGACCGGGGCAAAGGGCCGAAAGAACCACACGGCTCTTCATTTTTTTGAGTTCTTTTCGGGCACCGCGTGTCAGATTCAAAATGTATGCCTTTGTTGCATAATACACATTAAGAAGCGGTCCGCCCGGCATAAACCCTGCCGCTGAAGCCACATTTAAAATATAGCCGCGGTCACGGCTGACAAAATCTTTTAAATAAAGCTTCATCAAAATATGCATCGCCTGAGAGTTCACGCGGAGCATTTTGAGTTCTTCTTCTAACTCTGTTTCCAAAAACTCACCAAACAGACCAAAACCGGCGTTGTTGATGAGCACATCAATCTCACCTGCCTGCTCATAGAGCGCATAGCAGTTTTCTGCCACCGATAGGTCAAACGACAACACTTCAACCGAGGTTGAAAGTTCTTTTTTAAGTTCTTCGAGCCGTTCTGCACGGCGGGCAACCAAAACCAAATCATAGCCCATTTCAGAGAGCACCCGCGCCATATCGCGACCGATGCCGGAGCTTGCACCTGTAATCAATGCGCGCATTTTTTTACTCCTTTCCGCCGGAGAACTTTTCTAAAAGTTCCTCTTTAATCTTCCAGAGTGAGGGAGATAAATCCACATAATAACGGTGCGGATTTTCAAAACGCTTAACTTCATCCCACAATTTATCAATCTGCTCGGCACAATAGGCTTTAATAGCGTGAACATCAGGGCTTTCATACACACATTTACCCTTGTCAAAAATCTGCACAAGCAGCGGACGCGCGGTGAAATTACCCACTTTTTTGCGTTTCCATGTGTGTTCGGGGTCAAAAATTTCATAAGGTTCAGAGGAGTTAATTGTTTCATTAAACAAGGTCATAACATCGGCAATGGCTTCGCCCGTTTCGTTTGAATATAAGCGGTGCACCTGCTTAAAACCGGGGTTTGTAATTTTTGCGGTGTTCTCGCTGATTTTAATTTTAGGAACAATCTCACCGTCTTTTTCAACCGCCGCCAATTTATAAACGCCACCAAAAACAGGTTCAGACCGCGAGGTAATCAGGCGTTCGCCTACGCCATACATATCAATTTTTGCGCCCTGCATCAGCGTGTCACGAATGATGTATTCATCCAACGAGTTCGAAGCGGTAATGGTGCAATCAGGAAAACCTGCCGCACCGAGCATCTCTCTCGCCTTTTTGGATAAATAGGTAATGTCGCCGCTGTCAATGCGGATGCCGCGCGGACGAAATCCCTGCGGCACAATCACTTCATTAAACACACGAATGGCATTGG
>JAZRUU010000187.1:0-18082 GCA_045652725.1 Clostridia bacterium
CCCTGACCACGGCCGAATGATTTGGGGCGAAACAGGAAAACCGGGCTATGGCCTTTATGACAGAGCGTTGGGCGCTATGTACATGGCCGGCATCTGGGAAACATTAGAAAAAGGAGCACAACAATGAAACTACCCTTTGAAATTGACTTAACAGGCAAAGTGATTGTCATTACCGGTGCAGGCGGTGTGCTTTGCTCTATGTTTGCTGAGGCTCTGTCTAAAACCGGGGCCAAAATCGCTCTGCTTGACTTAAACGAGGCGGCTGCAAAGGAAAGTGCCGAAAAAATCGTGGAACAAGGCGGTATTGCCAAAGGTTATGCCTGCAATGTACTGGAAAAGGAAAGCTTAGAGGCGGTGCACGAGCAGATTCTCTCTGACTTTGGCACTTGCGACATTTTAATTAACGGTGCAGGTGGCAATAACCCAAAAGCCACTACGGACGATGAATATTTCTGCCCCGAGGATTTGGGTAAAATGAAAACTTTTTTTGACCTTGATAAATCAGGGGTTGAATTTGTGTTTAACTTAAACTTTTTAGGTACTTTGTTGCCTACGCAGGTCTTTGCCAGAGATATGCTGGATAAGGATGATGCATCCATCATCAACATCTCAAGTATGAATGCCTACACACCGCTGACCAAAATCCCTGCCTATTCGGGCGCGAAAGCGGCAATTTCAAACTTCACCCAATGGCTTTGTGTGCATTTTTCTAAAACAAATATTCGTTGCAACGCCATTGCGCCCGGCTTTTTTGTGACCAAGCAGAACGAAAAACTACTCTTTAACGAAGATGGCACGCCCACACCGAGAACGGGCAAAATTTTAGGCAGCACGCCCATGGGGCGTTTCGGCGAGGCAGAGGAGTTAATCGGCACGCTTTTATTCTTGCTTTCTAAAGAAGCTTCGGGCTTTGTCAATGGTGTTGTCATTCCCGTGGATGGCGGTTTTTCGGCTTATAGCGGTGTATAATGTCTGCAGATTGGGGAAAATTAACGGAGTATATCTATCATAGGAGGTGCGTAAGTGGCACTTCATGTTTTAGACGAGGCAAACCGTTGCCTTGAATGTAAAAATCCATCCTGCCGAAAGGGGTGCCCCATAAACACGCCGATTCCGCAGGTGATTCGGTTGTTAAAAGAAAACAAACTTGATGAAGCGGGTCAGATGCTTTTTTTAAACAATCCTTTAACAACAATTTGCAGCCTTGTTTGTAATCACGAGGAGCAATGTGAGGGAAATTGTGTTTTGGGCAAAAAGGGTAAGCCTGTGCATTTTTCGGCAATTGAAAATTATATTTCAGATGCCTATGCGCCCAAAATGGTGAAAGGGCCTGCTGATTCTAACGGTTTAAAGGTTGCGATTATCGGCTCAGGCCCTGCCGGTTTGACCATTGCCATCATTCTTGCGCGATATGGGTATCAGGTGACGATTTTTGAGAGCAAGGATAAAATCGGCGGCGTTCTGCGGTATGGAATCCCCGAGTTTCGCCTGCCGAAAAGTGTGCTTGATGATTTGCAATATCGTCACATTGAGTTAAAAGGCATTAAGGTGCGCCCCAACATTCGCATTGGCGACGCCATCAGCATAGACGACCTGTTCCGTGACGGGTATCAGGCGATATTCATCGGCACGGGTGTATGGCGGCCGAACACCCTGAAAATTAAGGGCGAAACCTTTGGAAATGTGCATTATGCAATCAATTATTTGAATAACCCGAGCGTTTATAAGTTAGGTGATACGGTGAGCATCATTGGTGCCGGTAATGCGGCAATGGATGTGGCCAGAACTGTGGTTCGCAATGGTTGCCGCAATGTGACCTGCTTTTCAATTGAAAGCGAGGTTGCGGCCAGTCACTATGAATTTACCTATGCGAAACTGGAGGGTGTTCGTTTTGAATATAATGTAAAACCGGTTGAGATTTTAGACAACGGCGTTATGTTCAGACAAGTGAAAGAAACCGACGACGGCAGTTTTGAAGAAATTGAGGGTAGTGATGTGTTTTATCCTTCAGATTCTGTTATTATTGCCATCAGTCAGGGGCCGAGAAATGTGATTGCCTCAACCACAACGGGGCTAAAGTCAAACGAGCGCGGTCTTTTGGTGGCTGATGAATTCGGCAACACCGACCGCGAGGGTATTTTTGCCTCGGGGGATGTAGTAAACGGTGCGAGAACCGTGGTGGAGGCTGTGGCGCACAGCAAGGTTGTGGCAGAAACGATGCATCGCTACATTCAGGAGAAGGTTAAAAAGCAAAAAGACGAAGAAAAAGAAACCGCCGCAGAGTAGAAATAGCGGGGGAGAAAAAACAGCCGTCAACTTTTAAGTTGACGGCTGTTTTTTGGCGTCCCCAAGAGGATTCGAACCTCCGGCCTACCGCTTAGGAGGCGGTCGCTCTATCCGACTGAGCTACGGGGACACATCGGGGCGGCGCAAAGGAGTGCTGCCCGGAAGATGGTTTTATTTTATCACAGCGTGGTTTTGCTGTAAAGATTTTAATGTTCTGAAACGGTTTTTTTGTAAAAAGCTTTGAGGTGCTCAAGGACCCGTTTTTCCATACGGGAGATGTTCATTTGTGAAGTGTTCATCAATTCGGCAATTTTTGACTGCGTCAGTTCTTCATAGTAACGGAGTTTGATGAACTGCCGTTCATCTTCTGTGAGCGTGGCGAGAAAAGATTCGATAAAATCTTTGTTTTCAATTATTAAAAATTCATCGTCTTCAATGCCGATACAGTCACCTAAAATAACATCCTGATCGTCAATGGGTTGATTGAGTGAGCAAACATCTTGCGTATCGCCCCAATACATGGCCTGCGCGAGTTGTTCAATGCTGACAGAGAGCGCCTCGGCAAGTTCTTTCATGCTTGGGGTTTTGCCATTTTTAACGAGTTCTTCATTGCGGAGTCTGTTTGCGCGGGAGAAAATTTCATAAATTCTTCTGGGCACGCGGACACAGTTGCCCTTATCGCGGAAGAGGCGCTTAATTTCGCCTAAAACCGTTGGAGTGGCAAAGGTGGCAAAACGATAACCCATATCGGGGTTGAAGCGTTTAACGGCATTGACAAGGCCAATGCAGGCCGATTGATATATATCATCATATTCAAGGCCTTTGCCAACGAAACGACGCGACAAAAGCTTGGGGATATATGTATATAACTGAATGATTTCATTTAAAAGAGCCCGGTCTTCTGTTTGACGGTAGCGGGCAAACAGTTCCTGCTCGCGTGTGGCAGAAAGTTCCATTTTCTTTCCTCCGTAAAGCGATAAAAATCCGGCGCGGTGCACCGGATTTATTTTTTACGATTGCTTCATAAGTTCAATGATGACATTTGCCGCGTTTTCATATTCCTTCACGCGCTCGGGAATGTTTTCTTCACCCGGGCGGCGGAAGAGGACGAGGGCATATAAATCATCGGTCACAAACTGCATATCGGCTAAAATTTTGCTGCCTGCTAAATGGAGCGCGATGGGCGTTTCACCGCGGTAGAAAACACGGTCACCATAGGGTGTTATGTCGAGCAGTTCGTTTAAGGGGCAAAACGCGTCTTTTTTAATCAACATTTCAAAATTTGCCTTATCTGCAATGAACAGCGTGGCAGTTTGAGAGGCAAGTTGTGACTCTAATGACTGGCGCATTGCTTCAGTGTTTTCGTCATTTAACTTGTCACTGATAAACAGGCGCGAAATGGTGATGTTAGAATCACCGTTGTTATCAATATCCTGCACGATGCCGGGCAGAGCCGCGTTAAAATTGATGTTGGCCTCACTTAAAATATCTTCTGAAATTAAAGAAATTTTAAGGTCTGACGGCACCTTTTTTGTAAACTCACTGATGAGCAGGGCACCGGCTAAAATAACAATCAGCGCCAGAATGAGGGCAGATTTATAATAATACCAGAAATTTTCTAATTTTGCTTTGAAAGACATTTGGTTCACCTCTTACATCTTACAATATGTGAAAACTAAAATAATAATAGTATTATACAACAGAATTTGCATTCCGTCAAGGGTCGGGCGTTTATAACACAGGCGTTGTGGCAGAGAATTTTTGGCGTTTTTCCATCTTTCGCCAGGAAAGGTAGCCGTAAACATCGCAGACTAAAAATGCCACAAAGCAGATGATGACGGAAAGGTAGGCGATGTTTTGGGTGGCGGCCAGAGTCCATAAGATGATTAAAACAATGTCATTTGCGGTGTAGGCAAGCGCGTAATATGGGCTACGGCGTGCCGAGAGGTAAGCCGCCAGAAAACTTGTGGCAACAGAAAATGTGCTCGGAAGCAGGTTGGCGGTG
The DNA here is from genome assembly GCA_045652725.1 of Clostridia bacterium. Classification (GTDB taxonomy): domain Bacteria; phylum Bacillota; class Clostridia; order UBA1381; family UBA9506; genus UMGS755. Next base: position 4,292 of record JAZRUU010000187.1, read on the forward strand.
TGGAAATGCTTTAAGACAAATAAAACAAAATGGTGACGAAAACAGTTAAGGGGCAGAGCCAGAGAACTTCTTTTTTTGAAATGGTGCTCACCGTTACCTCGGCTCTGTTGCCTGAAAAGGGGTGGCGCAACCACGAAATCAGACCGAAAATGGCCATGGGTGATGACAGGCCCAGGTAGGTTATCATCTCACCGTAATAGGCGCAGGCATAAGAAATGATGCCGTAGAAAATGCTGAAAAGGATGATGAGAAGATGGCCTATGGGATTGCCCTTTGCGCCGAAGATAACGGCAGTGATGCCGATGATTGAAGAAAGCAGGTTTAAGATGTTTTCGCCGTCAAACAAACAATAGGCGAGAACAATTGCGATGACAGAAAGGCTCCATAACAGTTTTTCTGTGAGTGAAAAATATGTGAAAAGTGATTTTTGCTTCATTGCATCCTCCGTGGAAATTGGTGTGTAACTTACCGTATTGTATCACGAAAGTGTTCTTGTGTCAACTTTTGCCGTAAAATGAGCATAGACAAAACCGTGGTTTTTTGATATACTATAATGAAAGCGGAGATGAAGGCATTTAAAAGCGGCGCTCTGTTTTGCATAACCGCTTGCAAAATAAAAGTTGAGTCCGGTTGGTATCTTTTTCAGATGAAATACTTGTGAGAAAGTAACTAAAAATGCAAGAAAACAGACCAAAAAGCTAAAGAAAAATGCTGTTTTTGGTGCTATATTGAAGATGGATGAAGTTTTCATTTGAATAAAGCACAAAGGGGCTGAAGTTATGTTATTTAAGAGAAAAAAAGTGCAGAAAGAAACAAACATCGGTGCAAGGCTGGGTGTTGACATTGGTGGCACGGATATTAAATATGCTGTGGTTGAGGGAACAGACATTAAGTTGCAGAAAAAGGTTCCCACCAATCAGGAATCTGTTGAAAAACTGATGGACGAGATTGTGGCTGTCTGCAAGGAGTTACATGCAGAATATCCCTATGAAAAGATTGGCGTGGGTGCACCGGGTGTGATTTATGACGGGCTTCTTTCAACCGACAATCTGCCGTTTAAAAACTACCCCATTGCCGAGGAACTGGCAAAGCGCCTCGGGATGCCGGTTATGGTAGATAACGATGCAAATTGCGCTGCGCTGGGTGAAATCATTGCCGGAGACGGCAATAACTATGATAATGCTATTTTAGTTACGCTGGGGACAGGCGTTGGCGGCGGCGTGATTGTTGACCGCAAAATTCTTCGCGGTCGTGGCGGCGCAGGCGAACTTGGCCATATGATTATTCAAAGCGAAAACGGTTTGCCGTGTAACTGCGGTGCGACGGGCTGCTGGGAGCAGTATGCATCTGTAAGAGCGTTTGTGCGGCAGGCAGTAGAGGCGGCTGAGAAACACCCCGAGAGTGTGCTCGGCGGACTTTATCGCGAGAATGGAGAGTTAAACGGCGTGCTCATTTTTGAGGCGCTTGACAAGCATTGCCCTGTGGCAGAAGCGGTGTTTGATACATATCTTGATTGGATTTGCGTAGGTGTTTATAGCCTGAAAATGATTTTTGACCCCGAAGTGATTCTCTTTGGTGGAGGCATTACCAAACGCGGCGATGCATTTTTAGAGCCGCTCAAGAAAAAACTGAATGGCCTCGTTTGTGTTAAAATTGCTAAACTTCAGAATGAGGCAGGCGCATTAGGCGCGGCATTCTTACAGAACTAAAACCGGTTGTGAGGGATGGGTATGATTTATAAAAACGCAAAGGTTAATGGTCTTTTGGTTGATATTCAGGTGGAAAACGGCAAGATTGCTGCTGTTGGCGCATTAGATGGCGATGGCATTGATTTAAAGGGGTGCAAGGTGTATCCCGGTCTGTTTGACATTCATTCACACGGTTGCATCGGTTATGACACGATGGATGGTAACCATCTTACAGAAATGTCAGAATTTTTGGCGAAAAACGGCACAACATCGTGGTTGCCTACCACCATGACGGTGGCGATGGAAGACATTGAGGCCGTTGTGAATGCGACTTTGCCCACAGGCAGAGGTGCAAATGTTGTGGGTTTTCATGCCGAGGGGCCTTATGTGAGCAAAAAATATAAGGGAGCGCAGAACGAAGACTTTATCTGTGAGCCGGATATTGAGGCATTTGGCAAACTTAAGAACATTAAAATGGTTACGCTCGCGCCGGAACTTTCTGGTGCAATGGCGTTTATTAAAAACTGCGGGACGGTAGTGTCGTTAGGGCACACCGATGCGGGATATGATTGTGCCAGTGAGGCAATTGAAAACGGTGCGGCCTGCATTACGCACACTTTTAACGCGATGGCGCCGCTGCATCACAGAGAACCGGGCGCAATTGGCGCTGCCATTGACAAGAATATTTATGTGCAGGTTATTTCTGACGGGGTGCATTTGCATCCTGCTGTTGTGCGGATGCTTTACAGGTTGTTTGGCCCTGAACGGATGATTTTAATCAGCGATTCTATGTGTGCAACCGGCATCAGCGACGGAGAGTATATGTTCGGCGGGCAGGAAATTAGCGTATCGAATCATATCGCCAGAACCCGTGAGGGTGCGATTGCGGGCAGCACATCAACTTTGTTTGAATGTGTGAAACAGGCAATTGCGTTCGGGATTCCTGAAAGAGATGCGTTTCGGATGGCATCTTTATCTCCGGCAACCTTGCTGGGCGTTAATAAAGGTAAAATAGAAGTGGGGTTTGACGCGGAGTTTATTGCAGTTGATGACGCGCTGAATCTCACCGCTTGTGTGGTAAGGGGCGAGCCGGTGGCTCTGTAAGTTTTTTGGCAGAGAGGCTCGTTTGTGAGGAAAAAATAAATGTGAGAATGACGGCATCGCCGGTCTTTGCGACCTGCGGTGCCGTTTTCGCTTGGTTTGGTATTGAACGAGAAGAGTTGTTGTGGTATAATAAATTTATGACAGATATTGTGAGATGTCTTCGACACAACTCCCCGGTCTGCTTCGCAGGTAGCCCCTTTTACCCTAAAGGGCACGCTAGGTAAGGGGGTCTTTGAATTGTGTAAACCAATGTTTTTTAGCCTTGGCTTGACATGAGCAATTAAGAGATGTCGAAATTTGTTAAAAGAAGATAAGGGAGAGAATTATGACAATAAAAGATGGAATTTTAAAAGAAGATAAAAAGCTGGTTTCGTTTTTGATGATAGGACAATCTAATATGGCGGGCAGAGGTGATTTTGGAGAAGTTCCTCCAATAAAAAACGATATGTGCTTTATGCTCCGCATGGGAAGATGGCAACCAATGAGCGAACCTATAAATCCGGATAGAGATATTCTGAACATTAGATTTCATAGCGGAGTAGGTTTGGCTGCAAGTTTTGCAGATGAAACATCAAAATATTTTGGAGTTGAGGTTGGTTTAATTCCTTGTGCCGATGGCGGAACACGAATAAGTCAATGGCAACCCGGAGAAGTTTTGTACGATCATGCAGTTGCAATGACAAAACTTGCGATGCGCTCATCAGAATTTGGCGGAATTATTTGGCATCAGGGAGAAAGTGATTGTCATAACTTTAATTCAGATGAATACAAACAGATGTTTTTGAATTTGATGACAAATCTTCGCAAAGAAATAAAAGCAGAAAATGTACCTTTAATAATAGGTGAAATTTCAGAAAAGATAACAGACGATTGGGATTTGGGTGACGGAGTAAAAAAAATGAATCTTCTTTTTCACGAATTAAAAAAAGAAATTCCATTATGTGATATTGTGTCTGTTGAAGGATTGTTGTTAAAGGAAGACGGAATTCATTTTACTTCTGCTTCTTATCGGGAATTAGGAAAAAGATATTTTGAAAAATATAGGTATGTAAAAGAAAAGAATTTATAATAGTTCTTCGTAGTAAAGATATAATTTTTTGCTCTTAACAAGACGCGAACTTCCATTATTACTCAGCTGCATCTAAACCTTATGTGTCGCAATATAAAGAATGTCGAATATTGTCGAAATGAAAAATGCCCTCCTGAAAGGAGGGCGGTACAGGTTAAGAAACAACTTCTGTTTCTGTTTTTATATTTTCTTCGATTATCTTTCTGTCGCGTTTAGCGGCAGAAAGTGCATATTGCATTGATGCGGTAACAAATATCAGCAAAGCACCAAAAATATAAAATGCAAGGTTATAGTTGCCGAGCAGGTCGAAACAGATGTTGCCAAGCGGAGAACCGATTGCAAAGCCTGCGGTGCTGGCTGCTGTAAATATCCCGACAAATTTTTCATATTCTTTGTTGCCAAAAAACTCCAGCGCAAAAAGGGGTAACATAACTGTTTCAAGCGGCAGCGCTATGGAACCAAATATACTTCTGATAAAAGCAATAACATAGCCGAGAGGCGTATTTGTAATAAGAATAAGCCCTATTGTAGATACAAATGAACAAAATAAACAGATATTCATAGATAGACGCAGGCCTAATCTGTCATACATAAAACCGGTAGAAAATTTTGTCACCATCAATAAAATGCTGCTTAAGCTGGAAATGGTAGCAACAAAGCCTACATCAATGCCGATGTCGTACATATGAGGGAAGCTGATGCCGCCAAGCCCCTGTAGAGTTATGCCGATAAAAAACATATTGAGAAGGACAAGGTAAAAATAAGGTTTTTTAATGGCTACGGCATAATCCATACCCACCCAGCCTGTGCCTCTTGCTTTTTTCTTTTTTTTCTGAATGATAGTTTTTTCGTTTTCACCTTTTGGATTTTCGCGATAAAGCAGAATGAACAGCGATAAAACAACCGCCAAAACGATTGCAACCATATGGTAAGAGGAACGATAACCAAAGGGGTTACCCTCCTGGAAAATAATCGGTGTTATAATCTGTATGGCAATGGCGCCGCCGATTCCGTTGGCTGCAAGAATCGCGCCGGTTATTGTTCCTTTGTTTGTTTTGCACCATTTGTTAACTATTGCGCTTGCCATTGCGGTGGAGGTCCAGGAAAGGCCTGTTCCAAGAAAGATACTTCCCAGGTAGAATGTAAACAGATTTGTGGCAAAGGAATTAATTAATGCAAATAAAATCATACAGATAAAACCTGCACAAATAAGTTTTTTTGTTCCGAAGCGGAAGACGAGTTTTCCGAAAAACAGGTTAAGTATTGTGGTTGTAAAATACCTTATGGTGTTTGTGACAGAAAATGCACCGCGGGGAATGTTGAGCGCGTCGGTGATGGCAGTTAGGTATAAGTTTCTGCCGCTGCTGCACAGCCCCAGGCTTGTGGCAACCATTAAAAAACTTATCCCGACTATTACCCATGTGTAGCTTACATTTAATTTTTTTAAATTTAATTTTTGCATTTTTTATTCCCTCTTTTCCTGTCTTATGGTATATTATAGCAAAACAGGAGATGTTGTAAATAGAATTATTGAATCTATATAGAATTTTTGAAACAAATTTTTGCATCTGTCTTGTGATTAACTCTGTGGTATGGTAGAATAAGTATATAAACGGAGCTAAAGAGAGGGTATAAACATGTTTGCGGATATGGAAAATTTGAAAATTTTATCGGTGCTCCACAAGACAAGTAAGCCCTTCGCCAAAGTTGAGTCAAGAAAGGCGAGTGCTTTCAGTATCAGGGTTTGCGGCGCCATCAAATATTCTTTCGACGACAGAGAAATAGTGGTAAACGAAGGTGAAATGATTTTTTTGCCAAAAGGAAGTTGTTATGAATATAAAAAAGTGTCTGAAGAAGATACTGTTGGTACGATTATCAATATAGAAGGTGAGTTTGGAGAAATAAGACCTTTTGTTTGGTCTGTTAAGGATTTTTATGATATTGATTATATAATGTATCATATGGCGGATATGTGGAAATTCGGAAGTCAAAGTCAAAGATACCAATGTCTTTCGCTGCTCTACGGGTTGCTTTCTTATATTTCGAATGCGGATGAACTGCAGTATCTGGGTAAAAAGAAGTTCAGTGTGATAGAGCCGGCTGTGTCTTATTTGCAAAAACATATTTATGATTGTGAATTGCAAATTGATAAACTACATCTGCTTTGCGGTGTTTCGCATACATATTTCAGAAAGATATTTATTGCAAGGTTTGGGACATGTCCCAAAAATTATGTTGTCAGCAAACGGCTGTCTTACGCTAAAACCATTATCGACAGTGGCGAATTTAATACGGTGAAAGAACTGGCGCAAATGGCAGGGTATAAAGATCCGCTATATTTTGGAAAGGCGTTTAAAAAGCATTATGGCGTATCACCCGTCAATATGACCAGATAAAGCCGGTTTGCTTTTTATTCAGAAACAGATTGCGTTGCGGGAAAAATTTTCACGCATTGGAAACTATAAAGTTGGGCAATTGCACAAAATAGCAAACGAAATTTTGGAAATGATGTTATTGGAGGCATAATGAAACAAATTGCGGTTGGCATTCTGGCTCATGTTGATGCCGGCAAAACCACGCTCTCTGAGGGGCTTTTATATGTCGCGGGAGAGATTCGCAAGCCGGGACGCGTGGACACGAAAGACACATTTTTAGACACAAATGAATTAGAACGCAAAAGGGGCATTACCATTTTTTCAAAGCAGGCTGTGATTGGCTTCGGAGACTCGGTGATGACTCTTTTAGACACGCCCGGCCATGTGGATTTTGCCGCAGAAGCAGAGAGAACGCTCTCGGTTTTAGATTATGCTGTGCTGGTCATCAGCGGCACAGACGGGGTGCAGAGCCACACCAAAACACTTTGGGAGATGCTGAAAAAACATAATTTGCCCGTGTTTGTTTTTGTTAACAAAATGGACCTCGCAGGGAGCGACAAGACACAGATTATAAAGGATTTATCTGCAGAACTCGGCGGCAATTTTGTTGACTTTACCGAGGACGAAGCCGCGCTTTGTGAAAATCTTGCCCTTTGTGAAGAAAAACTGATGGATGAAGTTCTCTCGGGTGCGCTGACACAAAAAAGTGTTTGCGAAGCAATCAGGCATCGCAATGTTTTTCCTTGTTTTGCAGGTTCGGCACTTAAAATGGAGGGTGTTGAGCGATTTTTGCGCGCGTTTGATGCCTTGACAATGCAACCTGTCGCTATGGGTGAATTTGGCGCCAAGGTTTTTAAAATCGGGCAGGATGACAAGGGAAATCGTCTGACTTATATGAAAATTACGGGCGGTAGTTTGCGCGTTAAGAGCCTGATTGAATCTAAAGATGATGAGAACGAAAAAATTAACGAAATACGCATTTATTCCGGTGAGAAATATAAAACTGCAGACGAGGTTTTTGCCGGTACGGTGTGTGCTGTGACAGGTCCGCGCCAAACGGTGGCAGGGCAGGGGCTCGGGTTTGAGAAAAATGCATCGGCCCTAACGGCGGAGCCCATTTTTAACTATCGCGTCATTCTGCCGCAGGGAGTTGAACCCTCTGTCGCTTTGGGAAAATTCCGCGAACTTGAGCAGGAAGAAACACAACTGATGCTGAACTGGAACAGCCAACTGAAAGAAATTCAATTGCGCCTGATGGGTGAAATTCAACTTGAAATTTTAAAACAGATGATGAAAACCCGTTTTGATTTGGATGTGGAATTTGAAGAAGGCCGCATTGTGTATAAAGAAACCATTACAAACACCGTAGAAGGTGTTGGTCACTTTGAACCGCTTCGCCACTATGCCGAGGTGCATCTTGTGCTTTCGCCCCTGCCGCGCGGCTCGGGGATGCAATTTGAGACTGATTGCCCTGAAAATGTGCTGGATACGAACTGGCAACGGCTTGTGCTCACTCATTTGATGGAAAAGCAGCATATAGGCGTTTTGACAGGCTCGCCGATAACCGATATTAAAATTACCCTTAAATCGGGCGCGGCGCACCAAAAACATACCGAGGGCGGCGATTTTCGCCAGGCAACCTACCGCGCTGTTCGGCAGGGACTTATGCAGGCGCAATCGGTGGTGCTTGAGCCGTATTATGAGTTTGTGATTGAGGTTCCGTCAGAAAATGTTGGCAAGGCGATGACAGACCTTGATTTGCTCGGCGCAGAGTTCTCTATTTCGCACTTAAGCGGCGAACTGACAAAAATCAAGGGAACTGCACCTGCAGAAGCCATTCGCAACTATCAGCGGCAGATAACGAGTTACACACACGGTAAAGGGCGAATGAATTGCCAACTTGCCGGCTATGGTCCGTGCCGCAATGAGACGGATGTGATTGCCGTCATTGGCTATAGCGCCGAGGGTGATGTTGAAAACACGGCCGATTCGGTTTTTTGTGACCACGGCGCAGGTTTTTCTGTGAAGTGGAATGAAGTTGCATCCTATATGCATTTAGAGAGCGTTTTAAAGCCGAAAAAGGAGAAAGAAAAAGAGGTTGTGGTTCGCTCGCGAGGGGTGGCAGCCGGTGATGAGGAACTGCTCCGCATTTTTGAGCAGACCTATGGCAAGGTGAAAACGCGCCTGCCGGTGCGCGCCATGCACACGCAAAAAAATGCGACTGAAAAAAGCGGTCGTCACACCGTGAAACGATTTGATAAAGACTATCTTTTGGTTGACGGCTACAATATGATTTTTGCGTGGGACTATTTGAAGAAAATTGCGCAAGACAGTTTAGAGAGCGCCCGAAAAGAACTGATTGACAAACTTTCGGTTTACAAGGTGTTTAAGGGGTGCGACATTATTGTTGTGTTTGATGCCTACAAGGTTAAAGGCAACCGCGGCGAGGTTGAGCGTGAAAAAGGGCTCACCGTTGTGTATACCCGTGAGTCGCAGACGGCGGATGCCTATATTGAAAAGGCAAGCCGTGAGTTGACAAAACAATATAATGTAACGGTGGCTACATCAGACGCGCTTGAGCAGTTGATTATTTTCGGCAGCGGCGCTTTCAGAATGTCGGCACGGCAGCTTGAAGAAGAAATCCGCGTGGTAGAGCAGGGCGTTCGTCAGATGGTTGAGGCCTATAACCTTAAAACGGAAAGTTCTGGTTTTTTAAAACTGCTGGAAGAAAAACTTGCCGATTTTAAACCGCAGGAGGAGTAAAGATAGGGTAAATTATGATTGCATATTTGAGTCTGGCAGGGCTTTTCCCGCTCGTTGTATTTAGCTTGCTGTCACGATTTTATATGACCGAAAAAACATTCAAAAAAACGGCTGTGGCAAATGCCACATCCGTTTTTTATAGTTAAAGAATTAAACCAATTTTGTAAAAGTGTCACCGCCGAGCAGATGGAAATGCAGGTGGAACACGGTTTGGCCGGCGTTTTCGCCGCAGTTGTTAATGATGCGGTAACCACCATCGGCAATGCCGAGTTCTTTTGCAAGTTTGCCGGCTGTTAAGAGAATGTGCCCGAGCAGTTCTTTGTGTGTTTCTTCAACTTTGTTCATGCAGCAGATGTGTTCTTTGGGAACAATTAAAATATGTACCGGTGCGGCGGGAGCAATGTCGTGAAATGCATACACGAGCTCATCTTCATACACCTTGTTTGAGGGAATTTCACCGGCAATGATTTTGCAGAAAATACAGTTATCCATTGTTTTCATCCTTTCAATTTTCGTTGGTTCTTGCCTTGTATTCGGCAATGATTTTATCTACGGCTTCGTCGATGCTGTCGTGGTCAACACAAATCACAATATCGGCCTGCTTGTAATAAGGCTCTCTTGCTTTCATCATCTCTTCCAGCGCATCGAGCGAAATGTTTTCAAGGTCGGGGCGTTTGCTGATGGAGTAACGGGTGTTTTTATAAACCGTTTCGGGCGTGGCCTGAAGCCAGACGAGCATACCGTTTTTGCGGAGCGCCTCCATATTAAAAGAATCGGTCACGGTGTCGCCGCCGGTTGAAATTAAAACATTTTCATTTTGGGCAAGCGTAGAAACGGCAAAGCGTTGTGCACCTTCAAAATAGCGGGCGCCCTTCTTTTTTATCAAAGCATAAACAGGCATTTTTTCGCATTTTGCAATGGCTTCATCCGTGTCATAAAAATCAATTTTCAGTTTGGCGGCAACCCGTTTGCCGATGGTGGTTTTACCCACCCCCATAAAACCGATTAAAACAATATTTTTCAAAACCTTGCCATTCCTTTCTTAAAAAATCAGCCTTGGCCCGGTAGCGGGGAGAACATATAGTTATTATATGTATCAAAGGGGGAAACATTCCCAAAATATATGAGTTTTAGCGCGAAATGCCAATCAAAAGCGCCGTTTCTTCTTTCACGGCGGCAATGGCCGTGCGGATGTCATCTTCTGTGGTATCGTGCCCCAGACTCAGACGAATGGCGCCCTCAATCTCTTTTTTATTATAGCCCATTGCCAGAAGTGTTGGCGAAAGTTGAGGCTTGTTAGACGAGCAGGCAGAACCGCTTGAAACATAAATATCACGCATTTCTAAAGTGTGAAGCAGCGTTTCAGACTTAACGCCCGGGCAGGTGAATGAAACCACATGGGGGGCAGAATTTTCTACCCGAATCACTTTGCAACCGGGGATTTTGTCTAGCCCTTCGGACAGCATTTCTCTTAAAGCGTGCATTTTAGCTGTTGTTTGCGAAAAGGCGTTTTTTGTCATTTCAGAGGCCAGACCAAAACCTGCGATGGCGGGCACATTCTGTGTGCCGCTGCGTAATCCGTTTTCCTGACCGCCGCCGTGAAGAATGGGCTTTACATGCACGCCGCGGCGGATGTATAAGCCGCCAACCCCTTTTGGGCCGTTAATTTTGTGGCCGCTGATGGACACTAAATCAACGCCGGAGGCGGAAAGGTTTAAGGGAATTTTGCCAAAAGCCTGCACCGCGTCGGTATGAAAGAGCACATTCGGGTTTTTCTGTTTTGCCATGCGGCAAAGTGTTTCAACATCTTGCACGGCGCCTGTTTCGTTGTTGACGCTCATCACAGAAACAAGAGCTGTATCTTCTGTTAGAAGTGAGGCGAAATGGTCTTCATCAACCTGACCGTTTTGTTTAACATCAACCAGACGGCAATCTGCGCCTAAAGACTCTAAATAAAGCACGGCTTCCATCACGGAGGGGTGCTCAATTTTTGTGGTGATAATCTGCGGTGTGCGCCGGATGCGGCTGAGCATTGTACCCAAAATGGCAAGGTTGTTAGCCTCGGTGCCGCCGGCGGTGAAAACAAAAGTGCCGTCATTTGCGCCGAGTGCCGTGAGCACCTGTTCTCTGGCGGTTTTCATTGCCCGCTCGGCTAAAATGCCTGCGCGGTGCAGAGAAGAAGGGTTGCCAAAGTTTTGTTGCTGAATGTCTGCCATGAGTGCGATGACCGCATCAAAAGGGCGGGTGGTGGCGCTGTTATCTAAATAAATCATAGTTCCTCCGAATAGGGCAGGGTGATGGTGAAGCGGCTGCCGACATCTTCTTCACTTTTAACCTCAATATGACCGTTGTGGAGTTTAACGGCATCTAAAGCGATGGAAAGCCCCAGACCGGTGCCGCCGGTTTCGCGGGCGCGTGCTTTATCAACACGGTAGAAACGGTCAAATATTTTTTGAACTTCTTCTTTGGGGATGCCGATGCCTGTATCGCTGACGGCAATGTAAACATTCCCCAAATCGCGGCTGATGCCGATGGAGACAGAACCGCCGCTTTCGGTGTATTTAATGCTGTTGTCGGCAATGTTATAAATCGCTTCTGTGAGCGTGTCGCGCTCGATGGGGAGAATGACCTCATCATCGGGGCGGTTATAACCGAGAGTGATGTTTTTGTTGGTTGCAAGAGGGAGTAGTTTGTCATACACCTCCTGCACAATTTCGCGGATGTCGGTATGGACAAATTGCATATTCATCTGGCTGGAGTCCATTTGCGTCATATCCAGCAGTTTTTCAATAATGCGTGTTAAACGGTCAACCTCTTTACTCATATCACTCAAAAATTCTTTGATAAATTCGGGGTCGGGGTTTTCGGTCTGCATCAGAGAGTCAGACAGAAGTTTGATGATGGAAAGAGGCGTTTTGAGCTCGTGCGATGCGTTAGAAACAAAGGCGCGTCGCTTGTCTTCAAGTTCTGCCATGCGGTCAATTAAGTTGTTGAAGGCAATGGCAAGTTGGCCGATTTCGTCACGCGTTTCAATTTGCACATGTTGCAGGCTGTCTTTAGGCATATTGTCAATAAATTTGGTAAATTGCTCAATGGGGCGCGTGAGCGCCTTTGCCATTGTGGTGCTGAAAATGCCGACGAAAACAGCAATTAAACCGCCGAGCATTAAAAGTGCCGTGCGGATATGTATAATTACATCTTCGGTTGAGTCACCCGATTGAATGAGGTAAACGGCGCCGATGGTGCGGGCGTGTTTAATAACGGGCACAGCGGCGTGGATGAACCAACTTCTGTCTTCGCGAAATGCGTTGGAGGAGTTTTTGCCGTCAGAGAGCAGAGCGGTTGTGATGGCACCGTTAATAAAGGTTTTGCCTTTGATGCTCGTTTCTTTATAAGAGTCAAACACAACGGTGCTGTCTGGTGAAACTACGATGACACGGGCGTTTTTCTCAATCGGGAAAAGCGGTAATTTTTCAACAATATAAGCTTCTGTCAAATCGTCTGAAACCATACTCGCGATGATGTTGGCATCAGTTAAAACCTCCATTTTCTTCTGGTCAAAGAGTGAGGTGTAGAGCGTTGAAATCAAAAAAGAACCAAACACAAAAAGCACCATCAGAATCACCAGAAGATAAGAGCAGGCGATTTTCCAGCGGATGTTGATTTTATTGAATTTAAATTTCTTTAAAATAGTAACCAACTCCCCATTTTGTGTGAATGTAAATCGGCTCGGCGGGGTTGGGCTCGATTTTCTCCCGCAGGCGGCGCACATGAACATCCACCGTTCTGACATCGCCCGGGTAATCATAACCCCAGACAATGTCTAAAAGATTTTCACGGGAGTAGACTTTGCCCGCGTTGCAAACAAACAAATCCATCAGGTCAAACTCTTTGGCGGTTAAGTCAATGGTTTTGCCATCAATGGAAACGCGGCGCAGGTTGTAATCAAGTTTTATGCTGCCGATGGAAACAACGCTTTCTTTTGCAGGAGTGCCTGCCGGCGTCATTCTGCGGAGCACGGCCTTGACTCTTGCCTTTAACTCTAAAATGTTAAAGGGTTTTGTCAAATAGTCATCAGCGCCGTATTCAAGGCCGAGGATTTTATCCATATCCTCGTTTTTGGCGGTGAGCATAACAATGGGAACATTTGAAAATTCACGAACCTTCTGGCAGACAGAAAGACCGTCAATCTTCGGGAGCATTAAATCAAGAATAATCAAGTCAATGCTCTTGTCATAGGCCATTTTAATGGCCTCCTCACCGTCAAAGGCGGCAAGAACCGTAAAACCTTCTTGCTCAAAATTGTATTTAATTCCTTTTACCAGCAACTTTTCGTCGTCAACAATCAAGATTTTCATAGCCATTGCTCCCTGTAAAATATGAGTATAATTGTTTATAATTCAATTGTTTGCGCCAAAGCCGCCTTTAATTCTGCTACCTTGTCGGTCTTTTCCCACGGCAGGTTCAAATCGGTGCGGCCAAAGTGACCGTAAGACGCGGTTTGTTTATAAATCGGCTTGCGCAGGTCAAGGGTTTTGATGATAGAAGCCGGGCGCAAATCAAAATGCTTTGCAACCAGTTCTTCAATCTTTTGTTCGGGGATGTGTGCCGTTCCAAAGGTATCTACCCTGACAGAAACCGGCTCTGCGACACCGATGGCATAACCAAGTTGCAGTTCACAACGGTCAGCCAGCCCTGCGGCAACAATGTTCTTTGCCACATAGCGGGCAGCGTAAGCCGCGCTGCGGTCTACCTTTGTGGGATCTTTGCCCGAGAATGCGCCGCCGCCGTG
>JAZRUU010000188.1:0-34977 GCA_045652725.1 Clostridia bacterium
ACTCCTTGGCTCACAGAACGACATGGCTACGATCCGACTTGTTCAAAGTGCGAGGCGCGCTCTGTGCATTTTCCGGCATCCCTTGGGATAGATGAAAAATAGTGCAGATTGAAAAAACCGAACCCCGAGAGCGTATGACTATACGCCGAGCGGTGAGGTTTGTTCAAAGTGCGAGGCACACTCTGTGCATTTTTCATCATCCCAATCAGCCATGATATTCGCCGTTGTACTGAATCAATGTCGCATCTTCTACTCCATCAATCTCCCGAATCAACTCAAGAAAATGGTTATCATTTTTCTTGCAGTAAACTTCAACAGCCATTTCGGTTTTCTCTTTTCTGACGGTTTTGGACTTAATAAAATATTTCATTTTACCAAAGGTGCGAATCACATTGTCGCCCGCCTCATCGGTCAGGTAGTGAACCACCAGAATATAAATCCTGCCCTTTTGCTGTTTGGAATAAAAGATTGAAATCATAACAAACATCACAATCGCCGCAATCAGCGCCAAAAGATACATATTCGCCCCTGCTGTGATGCCCGAAGTGATGGCCCAGAACAAATACAAAAGGTCCATTGGGTCTTTCACGGCCGTTCTGAAACGAACAATTGAAAGCGCACCCACCATACCCAACGAAATAACGATGTTGGTACTGATGGCAAGCGTTACCATGGCGGTGAGAAGTGTCATACCCACCAGCGTGACCGCAAAGCTTCTTGAATATATAACCCCAACATAGAACTTGCTGTAAACCACATAAATAATAGCACCCAAAATCATTGCTGTTAAAAGGCCAAGAATGATATTGGTAATGCTTGCCCCGTCAAACGCGCCGGAGTTTAGTATTGATTTTTTAATGACATCCTGAACACTCATTTTCGTCGCTCCTTTAGTTATCAAGCCAATATTTTCTGAAATTATTCATATATTCTGTTTTTTCGTAACAAAGAACATACTTTGAAACGGCTGTGAATTCAGAGGCTCGGTCCGGCAGTGCCTCGCGGAGAGCCTGCGGCAGAAATTCGGTATATTTAACCTCCATAACACACTTGCCCGGTTCTAAAACCGACAGTGTCGGCAAAGTTTCGTCAAATATGTCAAAACTCCCCACTGCTGCGCGAACATCCATATCAAAGGTAATTCTCACCGTTCCCTCGTCCGCTATCCACGGCTCGCGGTCATAGTCTACAATGGTACGGGGGCGCATCAGATTGCTGACACATTCATAATAAAATTCACGGCAAAGTTGATTCTCACTTTTAAGCAAAAAGTCATAGTCGCCGTCTAAAATTTTATAAACTTCTTCACGCGTCAGTTTGGCAGACTCTTTAAAAATGTAACTGCCGAACTTTTTCTTTCGCTCAAGTTTAATGCTTGAATCCGAACAATTATAAATGCGGATGCGGTATTTTTTTCGTTTCAAAACGCCGGCATCTTTTTCTTCGTAGGCGGTGTTGAAATAATCGTCAAAATAAAGGCTGCGAATCATATAGCCGCCATCTTTCGCGTGCTTATCCAGAGAAAGATAAGGAAAAAGCCGCTTGCAAACCGCCTCTTTCTGCGCTGTATCTATCAGATATTTCCACTCGTTTCTATATCTCTCAACCTTCGACATACACATCCTCCACTACCTTGCCGTCAGATGTGACATAGAAGCATTTTGTTCCGTAAATCTTGTCGTTATCGGCAACATAATAATCAAAGGCATATTGAGACTGACCGCTTTCGTTAAAGGCCCTAACCCTTACAAAATATTGCCCTTTGGGCAAACGGTCAAGAGTCACCGAGGGAATTAAAATATTCTCTTCTCTGTGAATCACATTTGTGAAAGAAAAATCTCTTGCAAGTTCAAAGGTATAAGAAATGGTTTCAGCATTAAAATCATAAGAGTTATCCCAAACCACCGTCATTTTTCCGTCTTTTACGGTGGGAACGCCAATGAAGAACGGCATAGGCTGCTCTAACGATTCTTTATAATATTGATAGTTCATTTCAATTTCATTGGGAATTGCTGCCAGAACGCGGTTGTAGTTTGCTTCGGTGAGTGGCGCATACATCCTGTCCGGCATACGGTAAAGGTAGGGTTTAACTACGCTTGCATAGGTTTCTGCCATTTGGGTAATCCGTTCTTTTGACAGGTAAACGCGCAGTTTTTCAACCGCTTCATCTAATTCTTTGCGGAATGATTCAGATTTGAGTGCGCGCTGAAACAGCACATTACCCCAATAGTTACTGATGCCCGACTCCCACTCAATGTAGTCTACACGCTGGTTGATTGCATTTTCCTCTCGTTTTAACGAACCATCGTTATCCCACGGGAGAAAATACCATTTATTTGAGTTGAGGGGGCTGTAGATATACACATTTCGGCTCTGTGTGTCAATGTTACCCATCAAAAGGTTAAAAGCAAGCCAATATGTTAAATTTTCTGTTTCAAAATATTCATCCAAAACCGTATCTATGGGAACGGAATAATCATTTAACCGTTCAAGCATGGTAATGAGCTTTTGATGGTCTTCTTCGCCTTTAATTTCAATACGCTCTTCAAAGGCTTTTTTATCATAGGTCGGGTCGCTTGAGAGTTTAATAATATCTTCATAGCGATAAAACTCAAACTCGTTGATTTTATATAAATGCCCGCGTTTGTCAAGCCCGTGAGCTGCAAGCGCCGTTTTGTTTAATTGTTCAACCTGCGTATAAATCCCGTAATCCTGAAATCCGCCGCTGCCTCCGGCTGTGGTATCTTTCACATACAGATGCACAAAGGTGGTTCTGAGGCTCATCATTTCATCAATGCCGGCCATAAGGTCAAAGGCAAGTTTATTACGAAATCTGAGGCCCTCTGTCTGGTGTTTATTCAAGGCAATGGTTGACTGCCCGCGCCAGGTGCCCTTGTTATCTTTAATGCTGATTTTATAGTTCTTTTGCGGGTTTTTACTTGATGTCTGCCCACGAATCTGCACTGTGCAGTTTGGAGAAACCTGGTCATAACCGAGTTCACCGGGCAAAAGCCCTTCTTCTGTTCCTACCTGCAGCAAGCCTTCAACCTTGTAGCGTTCAACGCCCATTCTGTCATAGTCAAAGGCTGAATAGGTGTTAATTTCTTCCCATGTGTGGTCGGTGTTCTCACCCGAGTTACCGGTAGAAACAGTTAAATACATCGTAACCACTTCGGTCGGGTCTTGGTTGGCATATAGCAGTTTTTTATCCCGCAGGCGGATGGCATCAATGCTATGCCCGTCTTCTTTTTCTATGGGAATACCAAAAAACTCTTTTGCTTCACCCTCGGTTTCTGTCGGGCTTCCAAAGAATTGACATCCGCTAAAAAGCAGAGCAGCACAAACCAAAAGTGCAACAAAAGAAATTCTTTTCTTTTTCAACTTTCTTCCCCCTGTCTGTTTCGTTTCTCTAAAAAAGCACCCAGCCTTGAAAACAAGCCGGAACGGTCTTCTGCCACAAGCGGCTGAACCGATAGAATGTAATACGGCAGGCGCTTTGTGAAATAATCGAGCCTGAACGCGCACACCACAACATACGCCGCCGAAGCAATCAAAAAGCCAAAGCCATAATATACTGATGAAAAGAAAAGTGACAACACCGTGAGCACCACCACCGATGCCGCAAAGAGCGCTGTTGAAAGCATTGCACCCCGATAATCGGTAAAATACAGCAAAAGCAGCATCATCATATTCCCCACAGCATAAAGGCCATAACCCACACAGAGCGTTCTGAAATAGCCGCGCATCACTTCGTTAAAACCAAGCGGAAGAATATCAAGCACAAAGCCGCCTACTGCAATGCAAAGCGCAGTGAACAAAAGTTGCTTTAGCGCTGTGTAAAAAACCTCTGTCTTTAAAATATCAAGCATTTCTTTTTCGGCCTGACGAATGTCGCCAATGGTACCCTTATCGTTATAAAGGCTGTAATGGGTTCGGTATTTGGGATAAAAATTCACCTCAACAGAAACCACAAAATTCACAGTGGTAATCAGGCTG
Source organism: Clostridia bacterium (assembly GCA_045652725.1). Classification (GTDB taxonomy): domain Bacteria; phylum Bacillota; class Clostridia; order UBA1381; family UBA9506; genus UMGS755. Next base: position 3,997 of record JAZRUU010000188.1, read on the forward strand.
GTCATATAGGCCAAAAGCGCCGGCACATCGTGAAACGGTGCACCGTAAAAAAGACCGTGCACGCAAACGCCAATCTCGCTGAACCACATAATCACAAGATGGGCAAACATGCCCACATTGGCAAAAAAGCCAGCAAGTGCCAAGGGCAGATACTCATCAACCCATTTAAGAAAAATAAACGGTGAAAGGTCAGACTTCGGAAAATAACGATGCAGCAAAATCACATACCACACCAACATAACGCCGTATCCCGCCGTGACCGAAAACAAGAGCGATTCAATAACCGGCAAACGGAAAAGAAGCAAAATGCCCCCAACCAAAAAGGTTACCAGAATGGCCGTTAAGAACGAAAGAAAAATGCTCTGATAGTCTTTAATGGCCGTCAGATAACTCATCGCATTCCACACAATTATCAGTTCGTTAAAAAAGATGAAGCACAAAAACCCCTGCAAGAGGCTCGCACCCGAAAAGAGTAAGAATATGCCATAAAGCACGCTCCCCAGCCCCATCATTAAAACGGTCGAACCCCAAAAAGATGGTAGCACCGCCTTCTTTTTTTCTTCATAGAGCATATCGGCCGTAAAGCGTGTTACCACCATTGAAAACAGCGCATTCACCATAATAGAGGCAAGAAGCGTGTAGGTAATCATACAAATCAGCAGTTCGCGGTTATCCTTTGTCGTGCCGCTTAGCACACATAAAAGCATAATGCCCAAAAGGAGCAAAACACCCAAAAGCATCGGGCCGGTGCAAATAACCGCCGCGTAACCAAACGCTTTTACTGAACGAAAGAAGCCTTTTTTTGCAAAGAGTTTTTTGAGTTCGAAACCGATGCCGGCCAAGTGTCCTCCACCTCCTGATACAGTTCACGGTACTGCGTAATCATAATGCTGTAACGATAATATTCATAAGCGCGTTTTTGCGCCACCTCGCCCATTTGAATGCGCAATTCTCTTGATTCACATAGAATCTCCATTGCATCGGCAAGTTTTTCTCTCTGCATGGGCGGCACACAGTAACCTGCCCTGCCAAGTTTATCTTCCGGCCTGCCACCAAGCAAAAGTTCATTGCAACAGCCCACATCGGTTGTCACACACGGTCGCCGTGCCGCAAAGGATTCTAACACCGAAAGCGGTTGCCCTTCTGAAATGCTGGTAAGCAGGGTAAAATCAAGTTTTTCAAAATATTCTTTAATATTTACGCGGCCGGGAAAAATAATTTTATCTTCAAGCCCGAGCTGTTTCACGAGTGCATAGCACTCCTGCGCATACTCTTCATCATCCACGCCGCCCATAATGTGCAGGCGAACATTATTCATACGCGAGGAGAGTTCAAAAAAGGCATAAATCATTGTTTTAATGTCTTTAATGGGGGCAAGGCGCACCACCGCACCAATATCAACCATACCGTCATCTTCTTTCAGCGGCACTGACGATAGATTTTCATAGTTAATGCCGTTTTCAATCACACGGCATTTTGATGGATCACACCCCATATCTATCTGCGTGCGCATGGCGTTGGTAAAGAGCGATGTCACTCGAAAGGCTCTTTCATAAATCAGATCGGAGAGCATGTAAAAAAAGTCTATCCAGTGCGATTTAAAAGAGCGCGCCACCCACTTGGCTCGAATAATTTCTTCTTCGCGTTCACGGGTGTAAATGCCGTGTTCAGTTAAGAGCAGCGGTTTTTTGTTTATGTAAGCCCCGAGCGAGGCAAGCATGCCGCCGTAACCGGTAGAAATGGCGTGATATACATCTGCTTTAGGAACTTTAGTCCCCAAAAGATATAACACCGGAAGCAGGCGTGAGCGAACCGAGTGAAACGCATCTGAAAACGCAATATAAGGGTATTTTTTCTCGCAGGTTTCTGTTAAAATCTGCAAAAACGCTTCACTTTTTAAATATGACATAGGGTTGATTTTTTTCACCTGATACATATCAAAGAGCAAATCCCAATCCGGATTTTTGGAGGTGACAAGGCTGCGGAGCGCCTCTTTTTCTTTTTTTGAAAAGCGGTGCTCTAAAATGCCCGAAGACTTCACACGGAGGGCATCATCTAAAAACACCTGATAGGTTTCCACCACATTTTCAGGCAGCGTGTAAACAAAGTTGTCATAGTCTTCTGCCTTGGCGCCAATGAGCCACAGAACAAATTCGTGCTCTTTCATTTCAGTTATGTATTGGTGCATCCAGGTTGACACACCACCGTTCACATAGGGGTAACACCCTTCTAAAATCAAACAGATTCTCAATGCTCTGCTCCTTATTGTAAAGATATGTTTACCGTGTCACGGTTTGCCTCTAAAAGATAGAGGCCACCGGTTATATGTGTGAGCTTGCCGCCCGATACCTGACCGGGATTTTTTTTGTTAAAGCGCACAAGCAGTTGCGCATCATCACGGAAATTTTTAAGTTTGAGTGTCATTGCATTCTCTGTCATCTCCTGCGAAACACCGAGTGCCGCAAAGCGCTGCACCGCGGCAGACATCTCCGTTCCCGTGAAGTTGCGGATGGCCGGCGCAGAAGAATAAACCCAGTTTAAATATTCATTAAAATGAATTTTTAACTGTTCCCATCCCAGTTCGCCGCCACGCTCCGGGTCAAGCGCATCATCGGGGTGAGTAAAGTGGTTGTTAATAAAGTGAAAATTCAGTTCAGAGATAACGGCAAGTTCCATAAAGTTTTCAAGTTTGCAGCCAGAAACCACACGCGGCTGGTCAACCAAACCATCTTTTGAAACCTCATACTCCTGCACGCAGGAAACATCAACCTCGGCATCTTCAAAATAAATGCCCGAAATGGTTTTAATCTGCGGATATTCATTTATCAAAAACTGTCTGCCCTCCGTCGATAAAATATTGGAAGGCGGCACATAAATTGACATTTCAACTTCGGGAAAGAGTTCATCGCAAAACGAAACAAGTTCATCAAAAGCGCTCTTCATGGCGCCATAATTTTCCCATGTTTTGTAGTCAAATTCGCCTTTATAATCTACATTTGAAAAACAAAGCGGCTGGTGGTTGTAGCCGTGGTAACCAACTTCGCCGCCCTGCCTGAGCAACATGTTGCCAAAGTTTAAAAAAGTGCCTTTATCGGGAGCGGCTTCGATTGTGCCGTCAACCGCGTCATCATAACACTCAATGGCAAGGCCTGTATAGCGAATGCCGTAACGGTCGGCAAAATTCATCATATCGGGCCACCAGATGTTCACATAAAAATCACGGATGCTTGTCTGGTAATCGCGCTGGATGTATTCACTGTTGCCCGAAGGAATCTGCGAAGGAAAATCGTCTAAATAAAACACAGAGCCGTTAATAACGGGATAGGCACAAACATCACTCAAAAGGCTGTAAGACGCAACATAAAACCCGCGCATAACCTTTTCATATAACCCAAAATTATCAACAACAAAGCGCCCTTTGCCAAACTCACACTCCCAAATGAGAGGTTGTTTTCTCTCGTCACCGGTGTAAGCGTGAACTTTCACGCGCTCCCCCTCAAGTTGCACGGCCCAGGCTGATTCAAAACCGTCATCAATCAAAAAACTGCGGCCGCCGCCAATCATAAAATCCGGTTCAACATAAATTGAATCTACAACGCTGTGGGTGTAAGATGAGTCAACAATGCCGATTTTTGACTCCACAACAGAACTGTAAGCCGATTTTTCAATTGTCATGGCAAAAAGCACCTGGCCTCCATTTTTCACCCAGTCACAGAGGTCAATAATAGATTCGCCCATCGGCGTGAGGTCAGAAAGCGCCACCACCACGCGCTCATAGGGTGTAAAATCTGTCACGATGGTGCCGGATGCATCAACAGCATCATAGCCCACCTTCATATCAGAAAAAATCACCTGAAACTGCTTGTAAAGCGTCATCGAGTCTGTTCGCCCGGCGTTATAAAGCAACAGCGTATTTTTTGCCTGCTCCTCCATCGCCTCAGCCTTGGTTACAACCGCATTTTCAGGCAAAAGGTCAAGTCTTCTGTTCCCGATGTTGAACTGAATGCCGCTGCGCTCAACAAACAAAAAGGCTGCAATCAGAAGAAACACCAGCGTAACACCGAGCACGCCTTTGTAATGAAATTGCCGATAGCGATTTTTTAAACTTTCCAAAACGCAACCGCCTCCTTCACACGGGCAGAGAGATACACATTGTTCTTTTCAAGTTCAAACAACAGTTTTTTAATATCTTCTCCGCGCCCCTGAGCCGCATAATATTCAAGTTTCAGCAAAATTATCTCCTCTTCATCGGGCGAAAGGGCCTCAAGCCGGCTAATCGCCGCACCTGCCTCAGAATAAAGTTTTAATTCCAGATAGTTTTTTATGAGTTCTATGTAATCTTCTGCTGTCTCTTTTTGTGCGAGTTTTTTCTTCATAAGTTCGTTGAACAGATTGCGGTTCATCACCTCAACCTGCCCCTGCATTAGCCTTTGTTCAAGGCAATGGCGCAAAAACTCGCAATATTCGGTTAAAACGCCATAATCATCGGGCGTTTGCGAATAACGACGCTCTAACTTCTGCAACATATAGTCGTTCTCTTTTGAAATTTCAACCATCGCTGTCACCGCGTAGTGCACAACCTCGGTGTCGTCGTTATCCCCCGCTTTTTGCAGAAATTCAATATATTCTTTGGGATTATCGTTTAAAACATCCATAATCAGTTCGCGGCGTTCATGCGGAGAGTTGATGATGAGTGCTTCTTCCATAGGGATAACCGAATCACTGTTCTTTTTTTCATCAACAACCACGCTACGGTAAAGGTCAGATTCAAGTTGCATTTTTTCAATTGAAATATCTCGCTTGTTGTCGCCTTTTAATAAAATTTGAAAATGCAGAATAAGCACAATCAAAAATCCCCAAAACGGCAAAAACACCGTAACCCAAAACATATAAAAATGCACCTTGAGAACACCGGCACGAATAGCGAAACAGGTAAACAAACACAAAAGGATATGGATGCACAAAAACGCCAAGCAAAGCCACAACATATTCCATACCCCTTTCTGTTTTATTTGTTTAAAACCGTGATACCAAGGCCTAGCCCATCAAACCTCGGCAAGATAAATTGCATATCCTTCTCTGTTGCCTGCGAAAGCAAAAGGCGCAGGTTCCCGTTTTCTCCAATGCCTAAAATATCATTGGCGCGCACTCGTTTTAAGAGCATTCCGTTCACTTCTTCGAGCGAATAGTTTCCGCAATCAAACTCAATTTGCATATAGGTAAACACTTTGCGCTCTGCCATTTGTTTAAAGTTTTCATAAACCGCGCTAAAGGCTTCGGCATTTAAAATTCTTGTGCCTTTTATGTATTGCTTTTCATAAATCGCCTGGTTATAGTCAAATGCACGGAGCAACGAAATCTGCACCAGGTCACAAAGAATTTTAAACAAGTTCACATAATAAAGCGATTGCTGGTCACGCTCGGCATGCCAGATAAAAATCATAAGTTCAAGTTTTCCGCCACGGAAGACACCTGCGGCATACATCGGCAGGCCCGGGGTGAGTAATGTATTTCGCCAGATTTCTTTTTCATTCAGCCTCTCTACGATTGGCGCATATGTTTCAAGCGAAATAGAGCGCGAAACATTAGAGATAATATCTCTTGAGGCCACCTCAAGACGGCCAAAATAACTGTTTTCGGTCACAGAATAAACACTCAGGGTTCTGTTCTCTAAAATATCCTCAAATGTATCCATAATTTTAAGGTTCAGTTTTCGCGGCTCAACAGTATCAAGTTGACGGGTCACATCAAAAATCTTTCCAAAACTGTCTTTCGAGCCGATAATCTGCTTCTTTAAAGAACGCTTTTCTTCATAGGTATCGCCATAGAGTTTGCGGATAAATGTCAGTTTTTCTTCAAGCAAATCATTCTGCTCATCCAAAGAACGAATTTTATCTTCACGGTTTAAGCGAATGTAGCCGCAAAGCGCACCCACAAAAAAGAAGTAAATAAAAGCAAACCAGTTTGATGGTTCATAAAATATCGTCAGCGGGCTTGTGCCGGCAAGCATTTTGGCAACAAGCCAGGAAACCGATGAAAGGCCCGCCGCCGCAATGCCGTATTTTAAGCCGTGAACAGTGGCAACAATCACAATATAGGCCATTCTGAAGTCTACAATGGAGAAAAATGTAGCCGAATTTGTCAGCCAGATGATGAGTTCTGTAACAGCAAACAAGCCAAGGAGTTCAAACAAGCGGTAAAGCAACGGGTGTTTTTTAATCCATTGTTTAATTTTTTCACCCATAGTTATGGCCATCACCTGTTTAACAACCAGATAGCGCTCAAACTCCTCTGCCAAATCTTCAACAATGGAGATTTTTGAAAACCATCCATATTCCGTTCTCACGGCCTTGTTGTTGGTTTTCACCTCCCCGGCGTCATAAACGCCCGAAAATTCAGCATTGGCATCCGGGAAAAAGGTTTTCAGTTTCGCTGCCACCTCGCCAAATGTCAGCCCGAAATCATCATTAACGGTTAAAACGCCAACGCCGGTCTGCCAGTTGTCAAAAAAGCGGGCGACCAGTTCCGTTACATCATACATCGAAAGAAAGTAGCAGCGCGATGCCTCTTTTTCTTCAATAAGAACTTTGCCCTTATCGGCCATAGAAAACAATTTAAACAAAAAATCATCAGGGTAAGCACCGCTATACAAGTACGGCATTCTCACCACGCGGATATCAAGCGAAAATTCATTACGATAATAGTCACAAAGATTCTCTTTTGCCTGTGTTAAAAGGGCATTTCCAGAGCGGCCCGCATAGGCACCATCAAGCGAAGATAGGTAAAGCACCTTTGCCTCTTTTTGAGTATTTTTAATACATTCTAAAACCGTTTTTAACTCCTCGGCATCGCTTTTTTTGTCGGTGCGGAACGAAAGTTCACGACCGAAATAAATAACTGCATCAAAATCATAGGTATCAAAAAGTTTATCAAGCGGCGGATTTTTAACATTAAAAACTCTGAGTCGGCCACCGGTTTTCAGATGCGAATCACCCACCAACATAACGCGACTCTCAGGAAAGGCTTCTTCAACAAAATGCTCGTTTATATAGCCTGTGTTACCAATGAGCAAAATATGCTTCGGCACAAACACATTCTGCCCCGAAACAACGCTGCGCGACTTTTCATAGCGCTCACGCAGGTCAACAAGCACCTTGTTGTTAATCACCTGCAAAAGGCAATCTACCAATAACGGGTTAAACGCGCCACTCATACCGTTGGCAATCATTTCAATTGCCACATCCTGCGAGATGGCTTTTTTATAGTTCCGCACGCTGGTTAAAGCATCAAACACATCAGCAAGCGCCACCACCTGTGCCGAAACGGGAATGTCATCACCCTTGAGACCATCGGGATAACCCATGCCGTCTATGCGCTCGTGGTGACTGCATGCAATGACTTTGGCGTGTTCTAAAACAGCCGGCTTAACCCCTAAAGAGGCGGCTTCCTGAATCACCGTTTCACCCAATGCGGCGTGTTTTTTCACAATGTCATACTGCATAGGCGAGAGTTTACCGGGAAAGTCTAAAATGTTTTTAGGCACCTTCAATTTGCCAATGTCGTGCAGAGATGAGGCAATGGAGATGTCTACAATCTCTTCCTCCGTCAAAGAATAGGGGTTTTCTGTTTTCTGCAGTTGGCGCAGAATGAGTTCTGTCAGCATTCTGACATGAAAAATATGAAAGCCGCTTTCTCCGTTTAAATCGGCAGGAAGATTGGCGTTATTAAATTGTTCAACAGTTAAAACTGCAGTGTCATTTGTGTTATCTAACACCAGAACCGGACTCATTTCAAGCACTTTCACACTTCCCTTTTGCAATTATTCTCCAATTGTCTCAAATGTCCAAACGGTTGAAAACTCATCGCTGTTGATTCCGGACGCTTTTTGAACACTCATCACAATCTTGTCGCCATCCTTTTTTGTGTAGTTCAGTTGCAGAACACGGCCGTCTTCAAGTTGGGTTTTCAATACATCATACTGCATAAAATTTAATAAAATTCTATGAAATTCAGGTTTCACAGTTTCATGAATATAATCTTTCAATGTATCTGAGAAACGGTTCTCCTCACCCGAAATCACAAAATAAGTGGCAGGAGCCAGAATTTGAACCGCGTGGTCAGTATCCAGCGAAACATAATATACACCGCGGTATTTTCTGCGCATTACATAAAGCACTTCATCCACCGCAGGAATGCCGGTTCTGATACTTTTTGTGTTTTCATTAATGAGTTGAGAAGGATTTGAAGAAAGTTCGCCTTTTTGATAGTAACGCGCTTTTTCTTCATACATCATTTTTTCAGCTTCGCTCACAAGTTCTTCCAGATTTAAGTTGCCATCTGTGCTCTTAACACCAATAGAAATGTGATACTTCATTTCTTCAACCTTGTTATTGATTGTTGTGAGTCGCTCAACAAGCAAATCACGCGAAAGGTTCTCGGTGAATACCAAAAACTCGTCACCACCCATTCGATAAACAAAACTGTCAGAAAATTCACCCATCAGCGTTTCAGCAACATACACCAGAAGTTGGTCACCTGCGGCGTGGCCATAAGTGTTATTAAAGTAATTCAGTTCATTAACATCAATATAAATGCAGGTTAATTGGTTGTTTTTGCGTTCTGAAATTTCTTTAATATCACGCTTATATGCCATTCGGTTGGCAACACCCGTCAAGGCATCTGTCACAGCCATTGACTCGGTTTTTAAAAGATGCTTTTTGTTGTAAATAGCCATTGAGAAGCAAATTGCAATTTCTTTGAGCAAAATATCGGTATCCTTCTCCTTCGGATTCACCACGCCCAACAGGCTCACATTGCTATTGTTATTATAAATGATAACTGTAGAAACAGAAGAAACTTTATTTTTTATAAGAAAATCATAAAAATCCGGCATGTCGTGTTTGAGTTTTGCATCTACCTTGAGCGAAATTAAATAAATATCAGCACTGCGCTTTTTTCTTTTTCTGGAAATAAATTGCAAAAGTTTCATAGAAAAAAACTGCCAGTCTGCATCATTAAAGCGATATTTTTCCATCGTCGGCATTGTAAAACTGTGGTTTTCGCCATAAGTATCAACATAAAATGCTGCTCGTGCTCTGGCAAAGCGCGAAACGCGCCCAAGAGCATCATTCATTTTGCTGATGTCGTGGCTAATGCCAAGCAAAATTTTACGAATGGCAGAGGCATTGGTGCTGACTTTGAGTGTTTTTCTTTCAACAACAAAAATAAACAGAATGTATAAAAGCATAACACAGAAAATGATAGATGCCATCACCAGCATATAAGAAACCGTTGCTTGTGCCTCAGCAAACACTACATCTTCAGCCTGGGTCAACATAATCTGCCAGTCAGAAACACCAAGGGGCGCATAATGCGCATAAACAAAAGCGTTATCTTTAGGAGATTTAAACGATGAAAAACCGTCTCTGCCTTCATTCAGTTCATCATTAAGAAGTTGATATGAAAAACCATTCTGAAATTCAGAGGTGGCTAATTTTGAAATGTTCTCACGCGTTTCATATTTGGTGTCAACAATAAAGTCTCCACTCAGGCCCTCAAAAACAAACACATCTGCACCGAGTTTATGGACAACGCCCTCATATTTCTGTTCAAAATTGTCAAGGTTAATGATGCCATACATCAAGGCAACAACGCTGCCATCTGCAGACTTAACAGGAGCTGCCATGCGAACAACTTCTTTACCCGACACGGTTAAATCAGCAACTCTGCCGCTGATAAATTCACCTTTTTGCACCTCGTCAGAAAAGCGGATGTGTTGAACCTCCAATTGCCCTGCTTTAGTGACAAGAGTGTTATCGGGCAGAAAAATGCCAATGTTTTCAAAAAGGCCAATGGCTTTAAATGACTTGAACAAAAGTTCATAACTTTCCCCGCTGTCATAGAGTTCACCTGCAAAGTTCGCCATGGTTGTAAGATTTTCTCTATCTGAATGAATCTGCAGGCTAATGTCACGCTTAATCTGCTGGGTTTCCATATGTAATTTGTTAAACGCCTCTTCTTCGGTAATCCGAAACAGGCCTCTTACCATTATAAAAATTGTAACAGAAAGAAGCAACAGAGCCACTATGGCCAAAACGGAGTGGCGAATGTAGGTTTTAAATTTATTTCTTTTTGCCATTTTTATCACCTTGCCATTTTATTTTTCTGTAAATATGCTCTTGCAAAGGCCTCACCCTCTGACTCTGAATACACCAGCGAATAATACCAACCCTGAATATAGTCACAGTCTGTGTGAGAAACCATATAGTTTTGCGTTTCCGTTTCAACGCCCTCGCAAACAACCGTAAGCCCGAGACTGTGGGCCAGAGAGATAACACCCTTAAACAGGTCTATACCGTTTTTCTTTTCGGTTTTTAATAGAATGTCACGGTCTAACTTAACAATATCAATGGGATATTCGCAAAGATTGATAAGTGAGGTATAGCCACTGCCCAAATCATCAAGCGCAATATGAAAGCCGAGTTTTTTGCAGGCCAAAATGTTGCTGATTGCTGTGGCGCGGTTACGCTCCATTGCCTCCTCGGTAATTTCAATAATCAGTTTATGCCTGTCAAAAACATAGCGTTTACAAATTTCGGTAATGCGCTCCATAAAATCATCAGCAGAAAGTGTGATTCTGGTGAAGTTACAAGAAATGCTTAAAAAGTCAAACTCTGTATCTCTCCATTTATGAAGTTGGCGGCACACCTTATCAAACATATAATAATCAAGTTCACTGATAAGGCCCGACTTCTCCATTGCACCAATATATACCCCCGGCGTCTGCAGCCCTCGCTTGGCGCTGTGCCAGCGCGACAACGCCTCGCAGGAGACAAGTTGTTGGGATTTATTTTCCACAATAAACTGCAGGTAGAGTTTAAATTCTTTATTTTTAAGACCGAAGTCAATATCTTCTATCAGTTTTTTCTCCTCAACAGCCTTTTTCAGCAGGTCATCCTCGCAAATGGCTGAATGATTATCTGTTCCGAGCAAAGCGTTACAGCGCTTTCGCAAATTAAACAGTAAAAACTCGCTGTTTACAGCTTCAGGGCACAGTTGATACATAACACCGCGGAAATAAGACTGATATAAACGCCTGTCTTTTTCGATGTATAACGCAAGTTTATTTAACACTTCAGAAAAACATTCTTCAGCCGCTACTCTATTTTCGGCGTAATAAACCAAAGCAAAGCCGTTTTCGGTGATTCGCGCAGCAAAACGGCCACCATCCATGTTATCAGAAAGCACCGTCGCCACATATTTCACAGCATCACCAAAGGCCATTTCGCCGTGATACACCTGTAAATAACTGCTATCAATAACAATATAGGCAATGTAATGATTTGCAGCATCTTCTGTCAAAAGTTCTTGGAATTTTTCATCAAAAAACGCCAGATTGCCAATGCCGGTTTCGCTGTCAGTTATCATTTGCAGTTGCAGTTTATGATTGTTTTTTTCCATTTGAGACAGCAAAAAGCAAGTAAGCGCGATAAGAAGCACAAACACAAGTATCAACAAAACTTTCACAAGCAAATCACTGTCTACCGAAAAAACAGGAGCAGAAAAAGAATAAACATGTTCTGCCCGGGCGGGGGTGGTAAACAACATTAGCATTATAAAATTCAGCAATAAAATTCTGCCAAGCATTTTATTCTCCCTCATTTTTCTGTGTAATTCCGTCTAATTTCCACTAATTTTTGCAACTATAAAAATCAACAAAAACCGATAAAAACAACACTCGTTTCTACCGGTTTTCACTTTTAAATTCTACTTTAAGTCTTTTGCCGTTCTGTTTTTCTCACTATAGGAGAATGTCGGCACGACTCCGGCCAAAATCTTGCGCAACTCATCCTCATCTGCTGTTACTGCACTGCGCAGGGTTTTTAAAATATTTTCTAATTGCTTGAGGCTAATGTCAAGCGGCTGACCCACAAAAATCTTGTTATGGTTTGTGGTTTGAAGTCCTTCTTCATTCATCAGCAGTTCTTCATAGAGTTTTTCACCGGGACGAAGGCCCGTAATTTTAATATCAATATCCTTGCCAAGACGAAGGCCCGAAAGGCTAATCATTTTTTTAGCCAAATCATAAATTCTGACCGGACGCCCCATATCAAGCACAAAAATTTCGCCGCCATGTGCATAAGAAGCCGCCTGCAGAACAAGTTGCGCCGCTTCGGGAATTGTCATAAAAAAGCGGGTAATATCAGGATGTGTAACCGTTACAGGTCCACCTGATACTATTTGCTTTTTAAACAGCGGAATAACAGAACCGTTAGAACCCAAAACATTACCAAAGCGAACGGCTGCAAAGTCAGTTTCGCCCTGTTCGCTCAAGGCCTGCACAATCATTTCGCACAAGCGCTTGCTCGCACCCATAACATTAGTGGGGTTTACTGCCTTATCGGTTGAAATCAGCACAAATTTCTCTGCCGAAAATTCAAGCGCACATTTTGCCGTGTTATAAGTTCCAAAAACATTATTTTTAATTGCTTCGTAGGGGCTATCTTCCATCAGGGGCACATGTTTGTGAGCCGCCGCGTGAAAAACAATATCAATTGAATAGGTTGAAAACACTTCTTTGAGTCTTTCCAAATCACGAACAGAGCCAATTAACGCCAAAACATTCATCGTGGGAAAGTCGCGAAGCAGTTCGTTCTGCAAATCAAAGGCATTATTTTCGTAAATATCAAAAATAATCAATTTTTTTGGATTAAAACGGGCAATCTGCCGGCAAAGTTCAGAGCCGATAGAGCCGCCGCCGCCCGTTACCAGAATGACTTTATTGCGAATTTCATTCTCAATCAGTCGGTTATCTAAAACAATGGGGTCGCGTTCAAGCAAGTCTTCAATGGCAACTTCTCGAATCTGCTGAATGTCTGCACCGTAAAGAGCAGCTTCAAGGCCGGGCAGAATCATAACTTTACAACCGGTTTGGCTGCAAATATCTAAAATATCTGCCTTGTCATCGGGCTCAATTTTATAAATGGCAAAAATAATTTCTTCCACATTTTTTTCTTTACAAATACGCACAACATCTTCACGGTTACCAAGCACACGGGCACCACAAATGCGCATATTTTTCTTTGCTGCATCATCATCAATCAACCCAACAACACGGTAGTGCATATGGCTGTTGTTCCAAATATCGCGCAGCAGCGTTACAGCCAGTTTGCCACCACCGATAATCAGCACACGCTTCTCATCATCCTGATGTGAAACAAGCAACATTCTGTGCAAAACGCGAACACCGATTCTGAAGCAGCCCATCAGCATAACCGCAAAAACATTCGCAGCGAGATTCACCTTAAAATAAGCATAAGGGCTTTGAATCAAAACACCTATCGCAAGGCCAACGAGCACCGCTACAAAACTTGCCGTGCAAAAAAGCGCATAGTCCATAACGCCGGCATAAAGCCACTCGGTGGTATAGGTTTTAAACAACCCCAGAATAAAAACAAAAACGACAGAGCTTGCAACAACAATATCTATATTCACAATATAAACGGAAAGCACCTTTTCCACCGGGTAAATGATAACTGTAATTGCAAAGTATGCCAGAAAGCAGGCTAAAAAGTCTATGAGCAGAAAATATCTGTTTCTCATTGATGTTTCACACCTTTAGAATTTATTTTAAAAACACAATTTACTTAACTTATTCATTATAACAAAAAATCTTATATTTTGCAAGTATCATCTTCGCCATCTTTACTTTCTCAAGCCGAGTTCATGTAAAAATCGGTCCATCTCCGTCAGGTCCGTTTTGCTCAGGCCAGAGATGTTTTTTATTTCTTTGCCGGCTCTTTTGAGTTTGCTCGGTCGTATCAGGCAAATCCAACGATGGATATGAAAAAACGGCACCAGCACAGGATATTTTTTTAAAATAGGATAGATATACACCATAGAGCGCATTTTCGGGAAAATTCTATAGAAAAAATAGGTAAAATAATTTTTCTTCTGGCTGTGTTTTACAACAACCGAATTATCCATACTGCCGTAAATGCCACCCTTTAAAACAAATTCAATCAATTGCAATTGTAAAGGATTAAAAGCCGCACCATCGAACCAGGCTTCAAGAAAGTCGTTCACCGTTTTTGCAAACGGCAACAAACTGGCCGACTCAAGCCTTTGGTTAAGTTTTTTGGCATCAAACACCATATTTTTTTGTATCAGCCACAAATCAAGAAGTGTTCTGATCCCACAGCCGCCCAAAATAAAGTGTTTGGCCATATGCGAAATATGGTGCATCACAAACAACTCGGGCGTCATTGCAAATTGATAATTTCCCTTTGACGGTGTAGCAGTTTCCCATACTTCTGCCAAATCAATGCCATCTTCATCCATATCAAAATGCAACTCCAGATGCACGCCGCTCGGGGCAACCAACAATATATCATGGTTTGTAGTATTTTCTTTTGTGTAATTAAGTTCTGTTACAAGCAGAGCAATGGCCTGATTTAATTGTTCTTCACGAATCAAAATATCAATGTCGCAACTTGTCCGCATCCACGGTTCAGAATAAAAGGCACGCAAAACAGAACCTTTCAGGGGAATATTTTGAATTTCATTTTTTTCAAACAGCTCCGTTATTTTTGAAAGCTCAGCCTCCTGCTGCCCCCCCTGAATAAGCGCTTTATACGAAAACTGCCGATATACCTCAGCCACACCACCTGCCTCTAAAAGGCCGCAGGAAAACAAGGTTTCTGCAACAATGGGCGTAACCGAATGTTTGGCAGATAAGGTTAAAAGGTCAGATAAAACTGTTTCGCTAACTGTTTCGTCAGTCGTTTCCGAAATCCCGCGCAAAAACGAGCGAAGTTGCATTAACATTAAGGTTTCAGCTGGTTTCATTGGTTTCTCCTTAACAATCAGAATTACCTACTCATAATTTTTTAGAAATAAGATGACGCATTGCACCAAAAGCCGATTTTAAATTGAGTGAATCAATCATAATTTTATTATTCGGACGAATTGCAGGAATCATATAACCCACTACCACATTTGTGAAAATCTGCGTTGCGAGTGAAGCAACAGCCGCACCGCAAGCTCCCCAGACCGGAATCAGCATAAAATTCAGGACAACATTGGTCAAAGCACCCACAGCATTGATAACCGGCAGATATTTTTGTTTTCCTTCTGCCAGAATCCATATATCCCTGACAGTTCCTAAATAAGAAAAGGTCGTGAACCAAACAGAGATTTGCAAAACCGGAACCGCGGCCATAAAAGCCTGACCATACATAATATAAATAATAAGCGGAGCAAAAACCGTAGAGACCAGGCTCTGCAACAGCGAAAAGTAAATAATAATGGTATAGAGTTGCTTTAATCTGCTTTCAAACAGCGCTCTTCCCTCTCTTTGCCCCTCAAAAATACCGGGACGCATAGAGTCAACAATGGCTACAAAAACAAATGCGGTCATATTCGCACAGGTGTGTGCTGCCGCATAAAGTCCGGTTGCCTCATTGCCCACCATCAACTTCAGCATAATGCGGTCTGTCTGTGCGAAAATGGTAATCATAAGACCGGATATAATATAGAATTTACCCACGGAAAGCAGTGCCTTTCCTCTTTTAAAAGAAAAAGAAAGTTTGCCGCCGCCCTTTTTCTTATACAGTATAAATAAAATAACCGTTATAACCAAAAAATCTATTGAATGTGACAGCGCAAAGGCAAAAACATTGGCATTTGCCAAAACCAAAATCCCCTGCACCGCAGCCACAACCACATAGGCGGCCAACATCGCAATAGCAGAATATTTTGCGAGCATTTTAGCGTGAAACCAATAATAAATCATCTCCGTTGCCTGAAAGATTAGCATCAGACTATATAAAAAACAAATAAAAATCGTATCAGGCTCGCCCCGGTTCACAAAAAAAGAAAAACAGGTAACGCCAATAATGCAAAGAAAGGCAGAGCAAAGGTTTAAAGCCATGGTTGTGCCAACAATTTCACCATCAGATTCGGGATTGGCAACAATTTCTTTCACTAAAACATTATCAATGCCCAATTTCATAACCGGCGCAACAAAGGCAACCAAACCGGCAGCATAACTCAAAAGGCCATAGTCTGATACGCCGAGATGCCTTGAAATCAACACGGTTGTCAGCAAAACAAGAACGGCTTTACAAAGTTTGCAGCCAATAATCCAGCTGGCATTATTTACAATTTTGTTTGCAATAATCTTTTTAAGCATTATGAATTATACTCCAAAGTTTCATTAGCCACATCATCCGATAGCGCAGAGCAATTATTACCAACCGGCCGTAAAGACATTTGTATTTTGCTTTTTTAATCGCTTCAGCGTAAACAGGATCTTTTAAATGCTCTTTTATATCTTTACAAATAGTGCGATATGATTCTTTTCTGTAAAATTGTGTAACGCTAACTGAAAAAATCCCGTGTATTGTTTTTCTGTATAACTGGTCTTGAAAGTCGCCCTGCTCAAGGTCAATTCTATTTTTAATGTGATTATAAATCAGACCGGGACCATTCCAGGCAAATGCCTTTTTCTCTTTGGTCATAGAAGCCGGATTCTGACGGTAATAGTAAAGGCAGTCTTCTAACACATACAATGATTTCGCCTTTGAGATCACAGAAGTAACACAAGCAACATCTTCACCGATTTTAATTTGCGGATTCACGCTGAGCTGTTCAGGAACATACAAAGAGCGGCGATACGCCTTGTTCCATATGCTCACCGAAAAATATCTTGCCTGTTCATTTTCAATCAAAAAAGAAAAAAAGGTTTCACGAATGCCCGCTTCATCATAAAAACCGGGGGTGTAAGAAAGCGGATAATACACATTTTTTTCTTCATAGGCCCAAATTGAGCCGCTACAAACAACATCGGCATCTGTTTTCTGTATTGCCTCTGCAAATTTTTCCAAATAGGCAGGATGAACCCAGTCATCACCGTCAACACAACAAACATAATCGCCTGTTGCCACCTCAGAACCGGCAATACGCGCGCTGCCAACACCGCCATTTGCCTTATGCACCACGCGAACGCGGTCATCCTTTTCGGCATAGGCATCACAAATGGAGGGGCAAGCATCCGGTGAACCGTCATCCACCAGAATGAGTTCAAAATTCCGGTAAGTTTGTGCCAGGATACTGTCAACGCAAGGCATCAGAAAACTTTCAACTTTGTAAATAGGAACAATCACGCTAAATTTTGGTTCCATTATATACCCCCTGAAAATTTATAAGGTAAAATATCTGAAAATTCAAATACATAGAAATTCAATACAAACATCAAAACCGTATATATCCACACCATTGTTTTCATAAAAGTTTTATCGCTTTCCGTAAAAATATAGGGTGTCTGGAAAATCAGAAGAAACTGCGGGAAAGTGTAATACATCGCAATTCTCTTAATATAAGGTGATGTAAAGCCGGAAATATTAAGCAACAATCCAAGCAGCAGCATCGTAATATACAGATCATTGCGGTAATCAAACTCTACATAGCGTCTTCGCATAATAAAGAAGAAAACAAACCAAGCTGCATTTAAATAAAAACTTTTGTTAGAAATTTCATCTGTATAAATGGTGTAACTTTCAAAACGCCCACCCAAAAAAGTCAAGATATGCGGTGTAAAGGTAATAAATACAACACAAGCCGTAACAAACAAAATTCTTTTAAAACTAAAACCACTATCCTCCGGTTTCCAAAGGAAATAGATCGGCAAAGCAATCAGCGCTGACGGATGGAAACAGAAAGAAAGGAAACACATCAGAAGAAACTTCCAGAATTTTCTTTCATGAACAAATTGCATCCCCGCCATTAAGAAAACAACTGCGGCAATCTGCTTACCGATATTAAAGCCGGATGTGAACTGGCTTGTTAAAAACATGAAGACTGCATAAAAGGTAATGTCTTTGGGATATTGTCTTTTAAGCATCAATGCCGCAGGCACATAAATGCATGCAGCCAGCAAGCCGTAAAACACCTGATAAGAACGAAACTGAAAGGCAATTCGGGAAATCAGCCATATTCCCAGAGGAATGCCCTCAAAAGACATTTCCGTTTGCACCCATTTTACAAAAGGACAACGGCTCATTCTTCTATACATAAAATAATAATTTTCAAAGTCCGTTCCTACATAGTAGCGATTTGCAGCCAATAGCACAGGCAATAAAATTGCAATAACAAATAAAAAATCTATTTTTTTTGTCTCTGTAATTTTACTTTTCGACATAAAATATGCAGACACAATATATACAGCAAGATATAAAATTAAACTTGCAAATTTTCCCATTTCTACCATAAAGGCAATCGCCACCTATCTCTATCCATAAATTTTACTGCATTTGATTTTGTATTGTTTCATATAGAGCCTGCATCATCGGCAAAACATTTGAAATACTGTATTTCTTCACCGCATCACGGTTATGCTCTCCCATTTTCTTGCGAGTTTGCGGTTCTGCAATCAGTTTTTTCATACCTTCAGCAAAACCTGCAGCATCAAGCGGCGCATATTTATAACCTGTAACGCCGTTTTCGCTGTAATCGTTAATGCCGTGCACATTGGATGTTAAAATGGGCAAGCCGAACGACATAGCCTCCAGCGAAGCAAGGCCTAAACCTTCGCGTTTAGACGGAAAACAGAAAATATCCGATGCGATGCAAAGTTCAGGGATATCACTCCGAAAACCAAGAAAATGCACACGGTCTTGTAACTCCAATGATTCCGCCAACTTTTTAAGCAGATCGGTCTGGTTTCCGCGACCGACAACAAGGTAATGAACCGTTTCGTCTGCAAGCAAATGCATGGCACGAATAATGACCTGATGATTCTTATTTTTATTTACCTCGCCGACAGAAAGCAAAACCGTGGCATCTGCCGGAATCCCCAGAGACGCGCGTTTTTCATTTCGTTCAACCTCAGGCGTGCTGAATTTATCAAAATCAACACCAACACCGGGAACATACAAGACTTTTTTTACCTTAAGTTTCTTTTGTGCACGAGCATAATCTTCCTGGTTGATAGTAAGCAACACATCCGTAAAATGAGCACATAATTTTTCTACAGGATAGTATAACAACCAGTTAATAAGGGGAGCGCCTTTAAAGAAATGAAAGCCGTGAGCAGTATATATAACTTTTGTGCCTTTTTTTCTCGCTTTTCGTGCCACAAGTCGGGTAATCATTGACGCAACCGGAGTATGACAATGAATGATATCATAATGATTTTCTGAGATAATTTTCTTTAATTGCTTGTAGGCAAGAATATTATTTTTTTTGAACGGAAAACGTTCAAAAGAAACATCATGCAAAACATATTCCGGGGGCAAATCTGTTTTTTGTCTTGCTGCAACATCTACCTGAAAGCCGCGTTCTTTAAACCATTTAAGATATGGAAGATGAAACGCCTTGATATGCCCCGTAACCGATGCAACAAATAAAACTTTTTTCAAATCAAATCACCTAAAAATGTTTTTCTTCACAAAATTTCAGAATTCTCTGATAGTCTTCAATATAATCTACTTCAGCCCAAAAGTTTCCGGCAATATCGTGCACAAGAATATCGCGTTCCCCAATCATTGAATATAATACATTTTCCCACCACACAGAATGCTGTTGTGTTTGTATCATTTCTTCAAGTTTATTGACAAATGTAGGAACAAAACTCTTTGCAAGTTTTGCAATTCCAACATATTCTCCGGTAATATCATCACCCGTCAACTCTTTGCCGTATTTGATAAGTCTGTCATTTTCATAATAAAACTTATAATCCGCATCTTCTTTACGCGTACTGTCCGAAAGCATTACAGGATTTTTCTTTAATGCCAGCAATTCGTCATAGATTGTTTCTTCGCAAAAGACATCTGCATTCATAATCATAACATCATCATCCTGCAAGAACTCTTTTGCAAACCAGGCTGATGCTATACTGTTTGTAACATCATAAAACGGATTATAAAAGATTTTTACATTTTCTTTAGCCACAAGGTCTTCTACAACCTCGTGACGGTATCCGGTCACGATTGCAATATCGGTGACTCCCTTTTTCTTGAGCATATTGATTGTATAGATTACAAGAGGCATTCCGGCGATATCCACAGTACATTTGGGATTCCCTTGTAAATACCTGCTTATTCTTGTTCCCCGTCCGGCAGCTAATAACAATGCTTTCATATTAAATTTCTCCTTTGCATATCTTTCAGCGCATTTATTAACGCATCATTATCCTCTGTTGTCAATGCCCCAATATGCCCTACTCTAAATACTTTATCGGCAAGCTCACCGCCATTTGGACAAACAAAGATATTGTATTCATCTTTCAAAATCTCAAAAATCTTTCTTGCTGAAACGCCTTGTTTGTGGGTTAAGGATGTAACTGCATTCGACATAGATTCAGAGAAAAACTCAAACGGCAATTCTTTTATTTTTTCACGAAAATCTTTTGCAATTGTCGCTATTGTGTCTTGCTCTGCCTGAAGACCATCATTTTCAATTTGCTTTAAGCGTTTATTCATTTGAATTAAAACTGAAACCGCAGGCGTGAACGGAGTCTGTCCTCGCTCTCCGTTTTTCAAGTAATCAGAAATATCAAAATACATTGATTTAACCTGATTGGACTCTACCCGTTTTATTGCCGTTTCATCTAATGCAATCACAGAAATCCCCGGCGGAAGTGCTAAAGCCTTCTGAGAACCTGTTATCATAACATTAATACCAAGCTCGTTCATACTGAGTTTGTCTGCCAAAAAGGAACTGATGGCATCTACAATAAGAATAAGATTGTTTCTTTTGCAAAAATCACTTATCAACTTAATATCATATAAAACACCGGTTGATGTTTCATGAACATTAACCACAAAAGCAGTGTACTCTTTATCTTCATACTCGGAAAGCATTTCTTGTGTAAGCTTTTTTCCGGAAGAAATCTTAATTTCTGTATGCGGAACATTATAAATCTCGCAAAGTTTTACAAATCTTGCGCCAAAGCCACCGCCGTTGACTACAAGTGCCTTATCTTTTTCATTCAGGACATTCATAACAGAAGCTTCCATCGCTGCAGTTCCTGAACCTGTCAAAAATACAACTCTTGAGGCATCTGTTGCACCGAAAAATTGTTTTATCAGTGCTTCGTTTTCTTTCATAAGCGTTGAAAATTCATCTGTTCTGAAATACGGAATTTGTTCTGAACCAATATTTCTGATTTCCTCATTCATTTGAACGGGACCTACTGTGAAATTAAGCATTTACATCATCCTTTTTTGCAGCATGTTGGGGAATCCTGTCTTTTGCAGGCGGAGGGGTCATATAATCTCCGTACTGCATTCTCAAATATTCGTCATAACCTTCCATAATCATCACCTGAATACCATCAAATTCAGCAAGACTAAAGGAGTTCAAGATTTTTTTGGGGTATTTCAAACCAAGAAGTTTATACAGGTCATTATAAGTATTTATGCTTCTGGTTTGTTTTTTGTTTCCTACACGGGATATTACAGAATACATTTTCTGTTTAAATGTTAAAGTGAAAAATCTTCCCATAACTGAAGTGCCAAAAACCAAAACCTTTTCCTTAAAACTATATTTTTTTAAGGATACATTTGTTTTCATCATACCTTGTATAATTTTCAGCAAAAACACTTTTATCTTGTTGATTACAATATTATCCGGAACATTATCAAAAATGAAGATATCAATACAAACACCATCGCGTTGACCTTTTTCAACGATTCTCGGAACCCAAATATCCTGATGTATGTCAAATGAACCTTCCTTTTTTATGCACTCAATAAATCTGCTATACTCTTTTCTTGATATTGATATATCCATATCATCATCCCACGGAATAAAGCCCTTGTGACGAATTGCACCAAGAAGAGAACCACCGCACAAACTGTATTCAATGTTGTTTTTTACACAAATCTTATGTACCTTGTCCATCAGCAGAAGATATTTCTTTTGGATTTCCAATGTACCATATTCGTTTTTGATATCCATTTAATGCATCACCTTTTCAACAGTTTTTTTAGCAACGGCTTTAATCCAAGATTTGTCAACAGTCTGTCGTGTATTTTAATATGACAATACTTTTTCATCAATTGTTCATAGTTTAAATCACCGGCAATAAAATCCCTAAAAAATGCCTCTCGCGTGGGATTTGTCGGATTTGAATTATTTAATACTCTATTACATTTAATAGCAGTTTCATAATTAACTTCAGAAAACTCTATTGTTTCTTTTATTTTATCAAACAATTCTTTACCATTTTGCGAGTTTACAACAACTAACGATACTCCGTCTTTTTTATACATATCTTTGTGCCATCTGTCTATACGCCAAAAATCTCCAAGTGTAATATCGGCACTTGTATTATCAATTTTAAATTTACAGTTTCCGCAAGACTTTCTTAAATAAATATTTAGTAAAAATCCTCGCATGTATTTACTTTCTACCGAATTGATTTTTTGATATTTCTTTCTATTTGAAAACTCTATGCTTGTGGCATAATTCTCCCAATTATACTTTTTAGAACGAAATGTTATGCTTTTTATATCACTTTTATATTTGTTTTTCAAATAGTTCAAATAAGATTCATACACCTTCTGTGAAGGAACACCATGACAGATAACTTCGACCGTAATCAAATTTTCAGCATTTATACCAACAAATGATTTGACTGCAGCAACCTGACACGGCGTTCCGGAAAATAAAACCTTACGGCCCGAAGCTATTTGTTTTTTTATATCCAAAAATACCGCTTTGTCAATCGTCCCTTCTACATACTTTGATCCGTATAGTTTAGGCAGATCGAGAATGTTTTCTACGCATATACATTTTACTAAAAACTCATCGTCGAATGCAAAACCATAAACAACACCACCCTGGAGAATGACATATTCAGCCAAAGAAGAAAATGCACCTCCGGATGAACTCTTATCTTTAATTGCTTGATTCTTATTACTGCATGCATAAACTGTTTTGGGTGTTGTTAATGATGTTTTTTCTTTTAATACCGGGCAAACTTTTCGGCAATTATTACATTCAACGCAACTAACAGTGTCAATCACAGGGTAATTAAACCCTTCTTCATTTACAACAATGTTTATACTGCCATTATGGCAAGCAGCTGCACATGCACCGCATCCACAGCACTCTGTTGAATCGGCTAAAAAAATCATTTTAATCTCCTATTGCTGTTTTTAAATATTCGCATGACTCATTACGAAGCTTCGAGATTCGTTCTGATACATCACTATAATCTATCTTCTTTGATAGATTATTTTCACATTCTTCAATAGTGGTAACAAACCTGTCATTCAAATTCATAAAATCGAGAAATTCAGTCACTCTGTTATTTGCTGAGTTTGCACGAATACAGCAGAACTCTTTTTGGAAATTCACACAAAAAGCAATACCATGGAAAGAATTTGTCAATACATAGTCAGCATTATTAACAAGTGTTAACCACTGGTTCACACTCGGATAAATTACAATATCTACCCAAGCCGGTTTAATATATTCCTTGCTGATTTTGACAATTTTAAGACCATATCTCTTTGCAATATACAAAGCATATTCCTTAAATTTTTCCGAGTCAGCACGTTGTGGATCGTATATGAGCAAATAGGGTTCTTTGATTTTAGTATCTTCAAACAGTTCGGCCCAGTCGTTTTTCGTTAGCAGAAGTGTTGGGTCTATTGTATGAACAGCATGATTGAACCCTAATGATTCAAGTTTTGCCAAACCACTTTTTTCACGGACACCTATATGTGAATATCGATTCACCAATTGAGAAATCTTTGGATTCGCACTCATATCTAACGATTCTTCACCAAAGCTAACAGAATATCCTATACGTTTTTCTTCATCTTCAGTAAAATCAAAATAGTATGCATATCCTATAGTATCATTTAAAGCATTATATCTGCTGTTCCAAACCTGATCACTACCTGTGATATAAACATCATATTTGCACTTTTTTTCAATAAAATCATGCTTAGAAAAGTATATATGATCAGACATTTTCAGATGTTTTTTTCTGAATTTTTTATATATGAAATGGAGTTTTGTTCTCATTGGAAAGGAGGCAAGCAAATATATCACTTTTTTTATAAGCGATGTATTAGGTACGCCAAAAAATTCTTTCCTCGTTCTATGTCCCTCCGGCTCGTACTGTATTATCTCTGTATTATATCCCTGATTTTCAAGATATTTATATAGCCCAAAAGCTTGCAATACAGAACCAAAATTTCTTACTCTGTGATATGTTATTATTCCCAGCTTTTTCATCTCAACAACCCCTGTTCAGTTCTTCAAAATTATATATTCTGAAATTTTCTTTTACACCACCCAAATAATCACAATCATTATATATTCCATCGGATAAAACGCGTACTGTGGTTATTGGATAAATGCTTCCAATATAAAAATCTTTCTTTGGGTTATCGCCAACATACATCATTTCATCAAATTCAACACCCAAAGCCTCTCTCATCAGCTCAAATGCTTTTGGGTTTGGTTTGCGGAATGTTTCACCCCCGAGCTCATCAGTAACTATAATGAAGTCCATAATCTTATCCAGCCCCAGAGCTTTTATTTTGTTACGCTGACCTTCCGGTCTGCCATCTGTAATGATGCCTAGTTTATAGCCCTTTTCTTTTAAAGTTATTAGAGTTTTTTCAGTGTCATTACTAAGCCTTATATCCGGAAAATGACTGCGGTATATTTCAATACAAAGACTGCACATTTCTTCCGAAAACCCCGCACGCTGATAGACATTTTTCTTATCCTCACAAAAAAGCTTCCAAAGCGTTTCATAAAGTTCGCTTCCAAACTTTTTTGCAATGGCGCGGAAACCACTTTTCACATATTCATATTCAGGAATAAGAGTGTCATCAAGATCAAATACGACTGCTTTAATCATTTTACGAACTCCATATTTTCGTCAAGCATTATGCTTTTATCAAAGCGCACAAAGGTGACATTATTGCGATAATCTTCGTTATATTCCAATGTTTCTCCGCGGAGTAAGCGATATAAATTCTCGCAGGAATCGGCACCGGCCTCAATACTCATCGGTGCTCCGCCCCCAAAACGCGGATTGATTTCAATATACATAATGCCGCGACTTGTTTTCATACATTGAATGGTAATATGGCCAATCGGTTTAAGAATAGAAAGCATACGCTTTACATCTTGAATAATCTCACGATTTTTATCTACTTTCCCCTTTGCAATTTCTCCGCTTCTTGTTGCAAGTCTGATTCTCGGCACAATCGTTATCGGCTTGCAATCGAAATCACAGAACACATCAACCGAATACTCGATACCTTCAATGAATTCCTGAACCATCGGTTTGTCCACATAGTTCATAAAAAAGTCAAGTTCTTGTTTGTTATTCACTTTAAATGTATTGATACTTGAACTGCCATCCTCCGGTTTAATGAAAAGTGGAAAAGAATAGGCTTCGGCATCACAGTCAGCCTGGCAGAACAATTTAGGCACACCAAAATTATGTTCTTCAAAAAATTTCTGTGTTTTTTTCTTATCTCTGCAAATCTCTATAACATTATCCATTGAGAGCAACACTTTCGCCTGAGTGCTTTCTTCAATTTCTTTACGATGATGCATAAGTTTAAGTAGTTCTGTATCAATTGTAGGAACAATCACGGAAATGTTTTCTTCATTACAGATATTGATAATAGAAGATATATAATCATCAGCAGAAATTCTCGGAATCAAATAATATTTGTCAGCAAAATATATAGCCGGTGCAGTATTGGAAATGTCAACCGCAATAATTTTGCTTTGAACACCAAGGCGAACCGATGCACTTTTAAATCGTTCAATTAGTTCAACCCTGCGTCCTGCACTAAGAAGCAGCACATTATATTCACCCATCAGACTTCCTCCTTAATGCTTGGCTTGGACCCTGTAAACAGTTCCATTGTTGCATGGTTATTACTGCTTATACCCTCCTGTTTCACAAAGGCACACCAGACTGTTTTAAAAATAATTTTCACATCCAAAGCAAAAGAAATATTATCTACATATGAAACATCTATATCAAATTTTTCTTCCCATGTCAACGCATTCCTTCCGCTTACCTGGGCAAGACCGGTAAGGCCCGGGCGCACTTCATGGCGACGTTTTTGGTGCTCGTTGTAAAGAGGTAAATACTCCGTCAATAGGGGTCTGGGACCTACAACGCTCATATCACCTTTCAGTATATTAAATGCTTCAGGAAGTTCATCAAGACTTGTGCTGCGAAGAAACTTTCCAAATGCTGTAAGCCGTATATCATCAGGTAACAGTTCTCCGTTTTCATCACGGGCATCTGACATTGTGCGAAATTTATACAGCATAAATATTTTTTCGTTTTTACCCGGACGTTCTTGTTTAAAAAAAATAGGACTTCCAAGTTTGATCCGAACAAGAATTGCAACAAGTATGTACAGCCACGAAAACACAACAATCGCAGCTAAAGCGCAACAAATATCTAAAATTCTCTTAAAGAACCTTCTATACATTACATAAACCTCACATCAATTATTTAAAGCAACTTTTAACAATCTCAATAATCGCATCCTGCTCCTCTTCTGTCATCGTTATGTCAGACGGCAGACATAAGCCTCTGGCAAAAATGTCTTCACAGTTTGCAGTTTTTGTTGCAGCAATGCATTCACTCCCCTTAAAAATCGGTTGCATATGCATCGGCTTCCAGATAGGCCGACCCTCGGCATTATACTTTGCAAGGGTTTCTAAAATCTCTGTCGGGCAGGTTTTGCCGGCCTCTTTTTCATAGGTTGCTTCGGTTGCTGTTCGCACCTGTTTGCACATTGCTTTTTCATCAATCAAAAGGCACGAAAGCCAGAAGTTCGGCTCCATTTCACTTTCAACATAAGGATTCATAGAAACCGGCAGGCCACGAAAAGCCTCTTTATATTTCATATAGATTGCCTTTTTGCGGGCAATATGTTCGCCAAGATATTTCCATTGGCCACGCACCACTCCGGCAATCACATTGCTCATACGATAGTTGTAGCCAAGGTCTTCATGCTGATACCAGGGGGCATTTTCACGGCTTTGGGTTGACCATTTGCGGGCCTTTTGAGCAGCCTCTTCATCATTGGTGAGAAGCATACCGCCTGAAGAGCCGGTAATGATTTTGTTGCCGTTAAATGAAATAACATTAAATGCACCAAACGAACCGGTCTGCTTGCCTTTATAGGTTGCGCCGAGCGACTCGGCTGCATCTTCAATTAAAACAGCGCCGTGGCGGTCACAAATATCACGAATTACCTCAATTTTTGCGGGCGTGCCGTAAAGGTGTGCCATTACAACCGTTTTCACCTCAGGGTAAAGAACAAACGCCTTTTCAAGTGCAAGCGGATCCATATTCCAGGTGTCGTGCTCACTGTCAATAAAAACAGGGATGCCGCCTTCATACACAACAGGATTTACGGTAGCGGCAAAAGTCATATCGGTACAAAATACCTTTTCGCCCGGTTTCACACCGGCGAGTTTCACGGCAAGATGCAGCGCCGCCGTGCCTGCAGAAAGGCCAACGGCATAGGTCGTGCCCACATATTCACCAGAAAGTTTTTCAACCTCGTTAATGTTTTGACCAACGGTTGACATCCAGTTCGTTTCATAGGCCTCGCGCATATATGTAAGTTCATCACCGTGCATTGTCGGTGTGGCCAGCCAGACTTTGTTCTCAAAAGGCTTTATCATAGAAAAAAATTCACCCTTTTCGATATTTTTTACATAAATTTAGACAAAACAGACATATTCTAATATATTATAACTCTTTTCTATAAATAAGTCAATGATTTTTCTGTTTTTTAGACAATTTGCATAAGAAAAAAATATACAAATAACGCCACAATTTTCCGTTTCTGAAAAACTGTGGCGTTTCTGTTTTATTAACCTGAAAAAGCATTACATTGCAAGAAATTTTTCGAGTCTGTCAAGCCCCTCGCGGATGGTATCCATCGAAACGGCATAAGACCAGCGAACGAAATCGTCATCACCAAAACCGCTGCAGGGCACAACGGCAACCTTTGCCTCCTGCAAGAAGAGTTCTGCAAAATCATCAGAGGTGTTAATGACCTTGCCGGCAATAGTTTTGCCCTTGATTTTAGAGATGTTCATCAGCACATAAAAAGCACCGTTCGGCTTTTTGCAAGAAACCCCGTCAATCTGATTGATGCGCTCAACCATATAGTTACGGCGTTCAACAAAAGCCTTCTTCATTACTTCAATTTCATCCATGCCACCGCCGAGCGCCGCTACGGTAGCCGCCTGCGCGATGGAGTTCGGGTTAGAAGAAGCGTGAGACTGCACATTGGCCATAATTTTTGCAATTTCAGGCGCGGCGGCTGCAAAGCCAATTCTCCACCCCGTCATCGCATAGGTTTTAGAAACGCCGTTAATGATAATGGTGCGTTCTTTAATATCTTCACCCAAAGAGGCAATGCTCACATGCTTGCCTTCATAAATTAAGTGTTCATAAATTTCATCAGAGATAACATAAATGTCATTTTTAACTGCAAAATCAGCAATGGCCTGCAGTTCTTCTTTCGTGTAGACCATACCCGTCGGGTTTGAGGGGCTGTTTAAAACAAGCGCACGGGTTTTGTCAGTCAGCGCCTTTTCGAGCGCCTCAACCGTTACCTTAAAATCAGCATCTTCGGTTGATTCAACCACAACAGGAACACCGTCAGCCAGTTTCACCATTTCAGGATAACTTACCCAGAACGGTGCGGGAATAATAACCTCGTCACCGGGGTTTAAAATGGCCATAAAAGCATTTACCAAAGAGTGTTTTGCACCGTTTGATACCACAATCTGTGTCGGCTCATAGGAGAGGCCGTTCTCACGGAGAAACTTCTCTGCCACAGCCTTGCGAAGTTCCATTGTGCCGGCTGCAGGGGTATATTTGGTTTTGCCTGTGTTAATAGCCTCAATTGCCGCCTTTTTGATATAATCGGGCGTATCAAAATCGGGCTCACCGGCACCAAAGCCAACAACATCTAAACCCTCTGCCTTCATTGCCTTGAATTTAGAGTCAATGGCAAGCGTGGTTGATGCTTTAATATTCTTTGCCTTTTCAGATACATACATTTTCAATAACCTCATTTCATTTTTCACTTTATATCATATGTATTGTAATACATTTTGAAAGAAAACTCAAGGTTTTTTTTCAAAATTTAGTAAAAATTCTGCATTTTATCCTATTTTTTGAAATAAAAACGGATTTTCTATTCAATTTTCAACAAAGAACTGTTTTTGCAAAGGCAATAAAATTTTTATGTGTGAGTTTTTCGATAAAGGTTTCGGAATAGCCTTTTTGTTTAAGACAGTCAAACAGTTTGCCATAGTCTTCTGAGCCAGAAAGGCCGTGAACCGTTTCTCCTGAAAAACCGTCAAAATCAGAACCGAACACAAGGCAATTCTCACCACCAACATTTGTGATATGGCGGATGTGCAAAAGGCAATCCTCCAAAGCGGCTTTCCCCGAATCACACAAAAACGCCGGATATAAATTCAAGCCAATTACACCGCCTTTTTCAGAAAGACACCTGATTTGCGCATCGGTCAGATTTCTTATATGACCGGCAAGTGCGCGGCTATTGGAGTGTGAGGCCATCACAGGCTTTTCAGAAAGCGACAGCACCTCTAAAAATCCCCGCTCCGACAAGTGAGAAACATCGACAATCATTTTCAAACGGTTCATTTCGCAAACCACCTCACGCCCAAAAACAGAAAGACCCGCACCGCGCGTTTCATAAATGCCGTCTGCAAGTTCGTTTGCGCCGTTCCAGGTCAGCGTCAGGGCGCGCACACCCAGGCGGTGTAAAATCCGCAGGTTTGCAAGCGACCCTTTTAAACAATTTCCGTTTTCAACCGTGAGCATAGCGCCCGACTTTTTCTCGCGAACCACACGCTCTAAATCATCAGCCGAAAGCACACAAGTCATACCGCTTCCGCTCTTCTCCACTTCTTCATAGAAGCGGCTTATCAGATGCAAAACCTCCTGCAACGGGTCAGGGCTTTCATCATCAACCCACACAGCAAAAAGCTGCGTGTAGCTACCATATTGCTGCATTTTTGAAAGCGAAACAGCACGGCTGTTTTCTGCCAGACTTTCGTGTTTTTTCAGTTCACTTATCGTGTCGCAATGACAGTCGATGACATGATATTGCTTCAAAACAAGACACCCTTTTTAAATTGAAAATGCATTCGCAAGGTGTCTGACAGACAGAACCTTTTTATCATTGTGCAAAACTTCAATCACATCAAAACTGTAGTTTGCATCCAGATTTTTTTCAGCAATATAAGTATATGCAGTTTTTATAATTTTTTGCTGTTTATTTTTGGTTACTGCCTCGCAGGGCAAACCAAAATTCTCGCCTTTTCGCGTTTTAACCTCAACAAACGAAACAACATCGCCCTTTTGGGCTATGATGTCAATCTCGCCCACCATTTTTCCGGCAAAATGCGCATAATTGCAGGCAAGAATTTTATAACCCTGCTTTTTTAAAAATTTGCATGCCGCCTTTTCGCCCAAAACGCCGATTGACTGCGTCAACATTGCCCGGCACCTTTAGCCAGAATTTTTTGAATAAAGGTTTTACGGTGGGCATCACAAGGGCCGAGCGTGCAAAGCAGGTCACAATGGGCGCGGCTACCGTAGCCTTTGTGTTTTTCAAACCCGTAAGCAGGATATTTCACTGCAAGTTCTTCTTTGCAGTAACGGTCACGCGCCACTTTCGCCAAGACGGATGCCGCCGCAACAGACTGGCTGAGCGCATCACCTTTTTTAATGCACAAATTCGGTTCGGGCAAATTGCGGCTGATGTTACCGTCTACCAGAATCATATCCGGTTTCACCGAAAGACCCTCAATCGCGTGGCGCATCGCGCGTTCGACCTTACTCGCAGAGGTCCCATATTTCCGCGCAATCCCGGGATAAAGCTCTTTGGTAATCCGATTGATCACCTCATGATTGTC
>JAZRUU010000189.1:0-5354 GCA_045652725.1 Clostridia bacterium
TATTATACCATAGGAGGGTGTTTTTTTTCTATTGTCCGTTTTTACTGGACTTGTTCATATTTTTATTCTACCATAGGAGGTGCTTTTTTTCTATTGTCCGTTTTTACTGGACTTGTTCACGCGCGGGAGAGTGCTTTTATCTTTTTTTATTCGGCAGTTTCCATCGGATTGCCGCAGGCGGGGCAGAAAGCCGCATCGTCATTTACAGGTTTGCCGCAGTTTTCACAAATCTTTTTGTTAGAAAGTTCAGCAATTTTTGCTTCCTGCTCGGCAAGTGTAACCTTTAAAGCATCAATCTCTGCCACAATGGCTTCAGCATCAACGGCTGAAGAATCTTCACCTTTAGCGGCAAGATACGCCAGTTCGCCCAGCATAGCCAATTTGCTGCGAATGGCATTTTTGGTTTCGTTTGCTGCAAGTTTTAATTTGGTCAGTTCAATTAACTCACCGGATTTTTTAACGGCACCGCCGAATGTTTGTTTTAAATCAGAGAAAAACTTTTCCATAAGTATTAACCCCTTTCATTTTCGGTTTAAGGTCTGTTTCTATTTTCATTATACAACTTTTTTTACAAAAAAACAATCCCAAATTTTGAAGTTTTTTTAGCGTATGTATCGCTTTAAAACAGGCAATACTGATGTTGAGACCGTTTGGAAAAAGGAGGGGCAAAAAGTGGAAAAATTTGTGATTCGGGGCGGCGCACCGCTGTTTGGCGAAGTGGCGGTGTCAGGCTCGAAAAATGCCGCGTTGCCCATTCTGGCGGCCACGCTTTTAGCCGATGGAAAAACCGTTTTGGAAAACATACCGAATTTATCGGATGTGCAAAAAATGTGTGAAATTTTAAAAGAACTTGGCTGCCGCGTTTCCTTTTTACCGCAAAACGGTCTGTCGGTTGATACCACCGGGCTCAGAGACAGCACTGTTTCCCATCGGCTTGCCGGATGTTTGCGCGGCTCTTTTTTAGTGCTTGGGCCGCTTCTTGCCAAAACCGGTTATGCAGGTGTTTCTATGCCCGGCGGGTGTCCTATTGGCACACGGCCGATAGACCTGCATTTAAAAGGTTTTAAAGCACTCGGCGCGGCAATCGAAAACTGCGGCGGCATTGTAACAGCCCGTGCGAAAAGGCTTTGCGGCGCAGAGATATACCTTGATTTTCCCAGTGTGGGCGCAACAGAAAACATTATGTGTGCCGCGGTTTTGGCCGAGGGCGAAACGGTTATTAAAAATGCTTCGTTAGAGCCTGAAATTGTGGCGCTGGCCAGTTTTTTGTGTGCTATGGGCGCCGGCGTCAGCGGTGCAGGAACCGATACCATTATTGTGAGGGGTGTTACAAGTTTGCACCCTGTCAACTACACGCTCATATCAGACCGCATTGAAGCCGGAACCTATCTTGTTGCAGCTGTGGCGACCGGTGGTGCGGTTACTGTTAAAAATATTATGCCCGACTACTTAAAGCCGCTGACGGCTAAACTTTCTGAAATGGGGGCAACGGTTTTTTGTGGCGATGATTTCATCACCGCGCGCGGCGGCAAAACCTGCTCGGTAGATGTTAAAACTCTGCCTTTTCCCGGCTTCCCGACAGATATGCAGGCGCAGATGATGGCACTTCTTGCCCTCTCGGAGGGGACGGGCATTGTGACAGAAACCATTTTTGAAAACCGGTTTATGCATGCGTTTGAGTTGATGCGGATGGGTGCCAGCATTAAAATTGCCGGCCGCAATGCCGTGATAGAAGGCAAAAAAGCCCTGACCGGTGCAAAGGTCAGGGCTACAGATTTGCGTGCCGGGGCGGCGCTTGTCATTGCCGGTCTTGCGGCACGGGGCGATACGGAAATTGCAGATATTTATCATATTGACCGGGGCTATGTGACAATGGAAGAAAAATTGCGCGCGCTGGGGGCAGATATCTGCCGGATACCGTCAGACTAGCGCTCTGTGAGATATCGCAGGGCAGAAAAAGCGGCAACAGCACCGTCTGATGCGGCGGTAATCACCTGTCGCAAAGGCTTTTGGCGCAAGTCTCCGGCGGCAAAAACACCGGGGATGGAAGTTTTCATTGCTTCATCAGTCACAATGTAACCCTGCTCGTCTGGCGCAAGTTGTTCTGCAAAGAGTGCCGTGTTGGGAACGGTTCCCACGGCGACAAAAACACCTTGCAGAGAAAGGCTTTGTGACTCGTTTGTCACGGTGCTTTGCACAGTAATGTCACTCACGCGGGTGTCACCTGTAATGCTTGTTACTATGTGGCTCATAACGAGTTTAATATTTTCTGTTTGTTTAATCTTTTCAACCAGCGCGTGTGTGCCGCGAAAAACATCGCGACGGTGGATTAAAAAAACGGTTTCACAATATTTAGAGAGAAACAGCGCATCTTCAAGCGCCGTGTCACCGCCACCGATAACGGCAACGGTTTTGCCCTTATAGAGCGCACCGTCACAGGTGGCACAATAAGAAACACCGCGACCGCGAAAGGCATCTTCACCGGGAATGTTCAAATGGCGCGGCGAAGCACCCGTGCAGAGAATCACCGTTTTTGCCTCGGTGGTCTCTTTTTTTGTGGTCACGGTTTTTACATCACCCGAGAGATTTAGGGCGAGAATTTCATCATAGCGGATTTCTGCACCGGAATTTGTTGCCTGCTGCTGCATTTGCATAGCGAGGGTAACGGCATCAACACCGTCAGGAAAGCCAATGTAATTTTCAAGCACAGAGGTGGTAGACATTTGCCCGCCGACAAACATCTTTTCAAATAACACCGTGCTAAGACCGCTTCTTGCAGCGTAAAGCGCGGCATTTAAACCGGCAGGTCCTCCGCCGATTATAATCACATCATACATAAAGTTGCCTCCGTTTACTATGCCTCATCAGGATTATATTCAGAAAGAAGTGCAGAGAATTTTTCAAAAAAACCGTAAGGGTCGTGGCGGAATGCACGGCACATAGAAAGGGCCTTATCTTTGCTGCCGGCATAAAGTGAAAGCGTTAAAAGCGAGATTTTGCCCTCTTTCAGTTCTAATTCGGTGCGAAAGGTGTTATCCCCTGCGGGAATCACATCACACCGCAACGATTTGCGGGTAGATTCGTTTTTATAATATTGGTCAACCGAGTGGCGAATGTTGTTTTTAACGCTGGGGAGCAGTTTGTTTTCGAAAATCGAAATCATATCAGCACCCGAGGGGGTTAAGTCATATTTTTCTATTTCGTCACGCCAAACGGTTTTGATGTGGTTTTCTTTTTGCAGTTGTTCAATCACATTACAAAGTTCCAAAAAGTCAACGCTGGTGGCCTCTAACATGCAATGCTTGAGCTCAACATCACTCACGGGAATATCGGCATAAAAAATTACATATAAAACAGCCAACTTAATCTCGGCAATATCTTTGAGTCTATAATATACATTTTCCCAAATGTTCTTTTTCATACATTTCGCCTCCTGTAATTAGTTATAACATATTAAAAAAGGGAAATCAACAAAAAAGTGGTTTTGATTGAAAATTTTTGCTGGATATGGTAGAATAAATTTAGATGTGTTTTAAATAAGAAAATGAAATAATTTTTTGGTCTTAACTTGATATGGGGCTAGTAGGGATGTAGTAAAAAGTTAGGAATAAAAAGAGCCTCCCTTGCCTAAAGGGAGGGAGACCGCTTTAGCGGTGGAGGGATATAAAAGAGGGATTTTGTTAATCGAAATAATAATCCCCCAGTCTGCTTCGCAGACAGCCCCCTTTAGGCAAGGGGGCCTTTGAAAGGTTGCATCTAAACCTTATGTCTTGCAACCATTGAAAAAGTTTGGCATCCAGATTATACAGTCTTTATAGTAAAGAATGTCGAATATTGTTGAAAGGAAGTTTTTTCTAATAGTTAATAGCTACCATCTGCACGATATTAAGTGATGTACCATTTTTTTGTATAGTGTTGGTATTATAATCAACACAATAGGAGGAATAAATTATGGGAAGATTATTTTTACAATCCGGCGATATAACCGGTGATAATTTTTTATCTTTGGCAGATGCAATCGTAAATCCAACCAATCCAATGATGCGATGTGGTGCTGGTGTCAGTGGTGCAATATTTAAAAAAGCAGGTGTTGATTTATTGGAGGCATATACCGAGCGGAAGTTTGGTATAAGCTATTATAACAAGCCGGGCGAAAACGAGATGAAAGTGACTGATGTCAGGATTACCCCGGGATTCGATTTGCCGTGTGATATTATATTTGCACAAGGACCCAGAATATGGGATTACGAAAATTACAATGTTGCAGAGCGGCTGTTATTAAATACATATATAAACATTTTTATGGTTGCCGTGCAAAAGGGATATAAAAGTATTTTGATGCCTGCTTTGGGCACAGGTGATTATGGTTTTTCACATGAACAGTTAGCACCAAAAATAATGCCTTTTATTTGTAACATAGTTGCCGAATTACCATTTGATATTTATTATGTTTTATATGATGCAGATACGGAAAAATTATACTGGAACTATGTAAATATTAACTAAAAACGGAAAAATAATTGAACTTGATTTTATATATGAACTATCACAAAAAAGATTGTCATCTAGATTATACAGTCTTTATATAAGAGTGTCGAATGATGTCGAAATCAAAAAAGCCCTCCTTGTGTAAAGGAGGGTGGCACACGAAGTGTGACGGGAGGATTGTCAAAAAATAAATAAAACAATCCCTCAGTCAGCTACGCTGACAGCTCCCTTTACACAAGGGAGCCTTTGAAAGGAGTACGGTTATGAATTTTACTACTTGGTTTGTAATTGCCGTTGCAATAATAGTTCCAGTAGCAACATTTATTTTTCATAATAAGGAATGATTTTTGCTCTTAACTTGATACGAAGATGTTGTCAATAATATTGGAATCCGGATTATACAGTCTTTATAGTAAGAGTGTCGAATGATGTCGAAATCAAAAAAGCCTCCCTTGCCTAAAGGGAGGGGGACCGCTTTAGCGGTGGAGGGATATATGGAAAAACACAATGCAGAATTAACAACAAATGCAAGAACTCTGCGTAAAAACATGACAAAAGAAGAGCGGCATCTTTGGTATGATTTCTTGAAAGTTTATCCCGTTAGATTTTTAAGACAAAAAGTAATTGACAACTACATTGTTGATTTTTATTGCCATAGCGCAAGGCTGATTATCGAACTTGACGGTTCGCAGCATTATGAAGAAAAGGGTTTATTGAAAGATAAAATCAGAACAGAAAGAATCGAACTAAGAAACTTGGTTGTTATCAGAATACCTAACAACGAAGTAAACAGAAACTTTGAGGGAGTATGTCAGTATATAGATAATGCTGTTAAAGAATCCCTCCGTCAGCCTACGGCTGACACC
>JAZRUU010000190.1:0-13211 GCA_045652725.1 Clostridia bacterium
AGAGGTGCTTTTAAAATTTTTGAGGCATACACAACCCCGATGCCGTCTGCCACAATCAGGTCACCACTGTTTAAGGTTTTGCAAAATTCAGCATCCTGATACGCCGTCATGATAATTTCAGAATTGGGGGTGAAAACGGCGTGACCTTTATCTTCTTCCAAAAAAGTGAGCAGACGGTCGTGTGCGCCATTCATATCAACAACATCAACCAAAACACCTAAAATGTCGATTTTATTCAAGAGAACACCTCCGGAAATTTTATCAAATTTAATTTACCACCTACAAATATACCATATAATCTTCTTAAATTCAATAGAAACCTTTATTTTTCATAACTTCTTTATCTGGTTTTTTCTCGTATTAGTTGACAAAATCGAAAAAATGGAGTATAATTTTGCTGTTAGGTTTGTGACAAATATTGATTATGTTTAAGACAAATCTTTACAATGTTTTATTTTGGGAGGCATACTATGGCGTACACATTGGCACAAAAAATTATTAAAGAACATTTAGTCAGCGGTGAAATGAAGGTTGGAAACGAGATTTCCATCCGCATTGACCAGACCTTAACGCAGGACTCAACAGGCACAATGGCCTATCTGCAGTTTGAGGCGATGGGCATTGATAAGGTTAAGACAAAGCGCTCTGTTGCCTACATTGACCATAACACCATTCAGTCTGGCTTTGAAAATGCCGACGATCATAAATATATTCAGACCGTAACCAACAAGCACGGCATCTATTTTTCGCGCCCCGGTAACGGCATCTGCCATCAGGTGCAACTGGAGCGGTTCGGCATTCCGGGTATGACTCTTTTAGGGTCTGACAGCCACACCCCCACCGGCGGCGGTTTGGGTATGCTCGCCATTGGTGCCGGCGGTCTGGATGTTGCCGTTGCAATGGGCGGCGGTGCTTATTACATCACCATGCCGAAAATTTTAAATGTGAACTTAACCGGCCGTCTGCGCCCCTGGGTAACTGCGAAAGATGTTATTTTAACCGTTTTGCGCAAACTCTCGGTAAAAGGCGGCGTTGGCAGAATTTTAGAATATACCGGCGAAGGCGTGAAAACCCTGTCGGTTCCCGAGCGTGCTACCATCACCAATATGGGTGCTGAACTTGGCGCAACCACCTCTGTTTTCCCCAGTGATGAAGAAACGCTTGCCTTTTTAAAGGCGCAGGGCAGAGAGGCCGATTGGGTAGCCCTTGCTCCTGATG
Source organism: Clostridia bacterium (assembly GCA_045652725.1). Taxonomy (GTDB): domain Bacteria; phylum Bacillota; class Clostridia; order UBA1381; family UBA9506; genus UMGS755. The sequence continues at coordinate 1,219 of JAZRUU010000190.1, forward strand.
CCGATTGTGTTTATGATGAAGAAATTACCATAGACCTTTCTGAAATTGAGCCGCTTGCAGCAATGCCGCACAGCCCCGATAATGTGCTTGAAGTCAGCAAAATCGGTAAAATTAAAGTTGACCAGGTGGCCATTGGCAGTTGCACCAACTCTTCTTATGCAGATATGATGAAGGTTGCCGCTGTGTTAAAGGGCAAAACCGTGCATCCCGATGTGAGCCTTGTTATTGCACCGGGTTCCAAGCAGGTTTTAACAATGCTGGCCCAAAATGGTGCGCTGGCCGATATGGTAGCCGCCGGTGCCAGAATTTTAGAGTCTGCCTGCGGGCCGTGTATCGGTATGGGTCAGTCACCCAAGACCGATGCCGTATCACTCCGCACCTTTAACCGCAACTTCTACGGCAGAAGCGGAACCGTTTCAGCGCAGGTTTATCTGGTGAGCCCCGAAGTGGCTGCGGCGAGTGCCATCGCCGGCGTTTTAACTGACCCGAGAGAACTTGGCGAAGCACCCGAAATTGTTATGCCCTCTGCCTTTTTGGCAAATGACAACATGGTGGTTGCACCGGCAGAAGACGGCGCAAGCGTTGAAGTGGTGAGAGGCCCCAACATCAAACCCTTCCCCTTAAACACCAAACTGCCCAAAACTGTGACGGGTAAAACCCTGATTAAGGTTGAAGATAACATTACAACCGACCATATTATGCCTTCAAATGCAAAACTGTTGCCGTTCCGCTCCAACATTCCGCATTTGGCAGAATTCTGCTTAACACCGTGTGACCCCGAGTTCCCCAAACGCGCCAAAGAAAACGGCGGCGGTTTCATCATTGGCGGCGCAAACTACGGCCAGGGTTCTTCACGCGAGCACGCGGCGCTGGCTCCGCTTTATCTGGGCATTAAGGGCGTGCTGGCAAAATCATTTGCAAGAATCCATATGGCGAACCTGATTAACTCGGGCATTCTGCCGCTTGTGTTTAAAAACGAGGCCGACTATGATGACATTGCAATGGGCGATGAACTCGTGATTGATAATGCACCTGCCCAGATTGCGGCCGGAGAAGAAATTGTTGTGAAAAACTTGACAAAAGGCACCGACTATGTTACAATTCTTGTTGCGTCTGACAGACAGAAAGAAATGCTTTACGCCGGTGGCCTGATTAACTACATTAAAATGCAAAATCAGTAATCGGAGGAGAAGAAAAATGTCAGAAATTATCAGCAGCGCTGCAGAGAAATTTGCGGCAATCATTGAAAAGCAACTTGCCCGTGTTGAAAGAATGAAGGCGGACAAGGAATTTATTGATTATGCATCGCTTGACACCATTGTGATTGGTGTTTGCGGTGGTGACGGTATTGGCCCTGCCATCACAAGAGCGGCACACAGAATTTTAGAAACTCTGCTTGCCGATGAAGTGAAAAAAGGCAAGGTTGAGTTCCGCGTGATTGATGGTTTAACCATTGAAAACCGTGTTAAGGCCGGCAAAGCCATCCCCGATGATGTGCTTGCAGAATTAAAGGCCTGCCATGTTATTTTAAAGGGCCCCACCACAACACCGCGTGCCGGTGACCCGTGGCCCAACATTGAAAGCGCCAATGTTGCTATGCGTAAAGAACTTGACCTGTTTGCCAATGTGCGCCCGGTTAAAGTGCCTGCGCAGGGCATTGACTGGACTTTCTTCCGTGAAAATACCGAGGGTGGTTATGCGTTGGGCAGCGAGGGCATTCATGTAAACGATGACCTTGCTATTGACTTTACCGTTACCACCACAGAGGGAACAGAGAGAATTGTGCGTGCGGCCTTTGACTTTGCCAAGAAAAACGGCAAAACCCGTGTAACGGCCGTTACCAAGGCAAATGTTATTAAAACAACCGATGGTAAGTTTTTGAGCATTTGCAAACAAATTGCTGAAGAATATCCCGGCATTGAATTAGATGACTGGTATATTGATATTATGACCGCCAAATTGGTTGACGAAAAGAGAAGAACACAGTTCCAGGTTCTGGTTCTGCCCAATCTTTACGGTGACATTTTAACCGATGAAGCGGCTGAATTTCAGGGTGGTGTCGGCACGGCCGGCAGCGCCAATATGGGCAAGCGTTATGCTATGTTTGAAGCCATTCACGGTTCTGCTCCCCGCATGGTGGAAGAAGGCCGTGATAAGTATGCCGACCCTTGCAGCATTATTCGCGCGGCGGTTATGCTTCTCAATCACATTGGCTATAACGAACTGGCCGATAAACTTGAAAAAGCACTTGATATTTGTATGTATCAGGAGAAAAAGCTGGTTATCACAGGGCGTGATACCGGCGCAACCGGCGAAGAATTTGCCGATTATGTAATGGAGACCGTTGCTTCTTTGTAAGAATCTGTAACGGTTTCTTAAAAGGAAGTAAACAGATGCATCAGGAAAAAAGGGAAGTACCCTTGGTTGTCGTTAAACGCCTGCCGCGATACTACCGGTATCTGGGCGAATTGCTTCGTCAGGGTGTTACGAGGATTTCATCCGGCGAGCTCAGCAAAAAAATGGGCGTAACCGCTTCGCAGATTCGTCAGGATTTTAACTGCTTTGGCGGCTTTGGTCAACAGGGTTACGGCTACAATGTAGAAAATCTGCATAGAGAAATTGCCAACATTTTAGGCCTTTCTCACGGTTACAAAACCATCATTGTGGGGGCGGGTCACCTGGGCCACGCGCTGGCCAACCACACAAACTTTGCCAAACGCGGCTTTGAACTTGTGGGCATTTTTGATAAAGACCCCATTCTGCGCGGCACGGTGATTAACAACCTGCCGGTGATGATGATGGATGACCTTGAGGATTTTTGCAAAAACAATCAGGTTAACATTGCCATTTTGGCGCTCCCGAAAAAAGCCATTATTGAGGTTGTTCCGAAATTGGTGGCGTTGGGCATTAAAGGCCTTTGGAACTTTTCTTATACCGACATTACGGTGCCCGAAGATGTGGCTGTTGAAAATGTTCACTTAAGCGACAGTTTAATGACGCTGTCTTACAAAATTACCGAAAAACAAAAAAACGGGGATTGAAAAATCCCCTTTATTTGCGCCCGTAGCTCAGTGGATAGAGCACCGGCCTCCGGAGCCGGGAGCGTAGGTTCGACTCCTATCGGGCGTGCCAAACAATGACCTCAATTTTTTATCAAAATTGAGGTCATTGTTTTTTTGCCTATTTATAAGGTTTTCGGCCTTTTCTTTTATAAAAGGTTCACACAAAATTTCTCTGACATTTGCTTATTAAAATATCCCTGAATCTCCATATTTTAAACCAATCCGTCTATGGCTTCTCCGGTATAATCCGTGCTATAATAACCCCGTAAAAGCAAGCAAAATACATATAGGAGGTTTACTATGCGTAAAACATTGAGCAATGAAAAATTTGATGTTATTCTGCTGGCCGGTCAATCCAATTCTGCCGGTTATGGCGAAGGGCCCGTTTCAAAGGAATACATTCCGAGTGAACGCATTCTTCTTATGGAGAATGATGCGGTGCCTTACTATTATGAACCCGAAGAAGGTAGCCCCTATAAATTTGTTATGAAATTTTTGAACCCTGCCGCAAGAAATACCGTTAGAATTGCAGATGAGGTTCTGTGTGATTATGGAAAAATCAGCAATCTGGCAATCACTTTTGCAGAGAACTACGCGGCAAAATGTCTGGCGCCGGGCAGAAAGGTGTTAATCATTGATTCCGGTTATGGCGGAACAGGTTTTACTTGCCCGGGCTGGGGTGTCGGCAATCCGCTGCATAACCGCATGATGGAGATGGTTAGTCTCGCTCTTTCCTGCAATCCGGAAAACAAAATTGTGGCGTTTTTGTGGCATCAGGGTGAACACGATGTTGTTGAGAATCCGGGCTGCGAACCTGAGGCGCTCTATCGCTCTCATAAAGCAAATCTTGCCGCAATGCTGGATGATTTTTATACAAAATTTAATTGCAAATCTGTCCCTTTCATTACAGCAGGTTTCTGTAACGAATGGTATCAGTCACATAAAGTGGGCGCTGACGCCGTGATGAAGGCGATTCGTGAAAGTGCTGAAGAGGTTGGCGGCAGATATTTAGATGTCTCAGACCTTATGAGCAATAATCAGGTTCTTTCTAACGGAGATGTGATTCATTTTTCCAGAGAATCGCAGCATATTATGGGCCGGCGTTTCTTTGAACAATATATTGATGTGGTTCAAAAATCCCGGTAGTATCTGATTGTTAACGAGGGATATAGCCGAAAAAACCCACCCGCATATTTTGTGCGGGTGGGTTTTTTATGAATCATAAATGATTATGCCGCCTGTGGCTGACGGATTATGCATTGTTGCATTTCTTTTAAAAACATATGATGTTGCTTTCGTTTACATTTTATCTGGATTGGCAACCGTGATTTCAGTATATTTTCGGGGGGATACACCGGTGATTTGTTTAAATTTTTTTGAAAAATATACATAATCCGTATAACCGCATTGTTCTGCAATGACGGTTAAAGGAACAGAATGCCGGTATGTATCCATAAGATAGCAGGCGTGAGTGATTCTGACAGTTGTTAAAAATTCTGTGGGTGTTTTGCCGGTAATATACTTGAATTGTGCGCGGATATAATCTTCAGAATATCCACTTTCAGTTAAAATTTGAGGAAGATGTAAATCAGAATTACTGAATTCATTCGAAATTTTGTCTGCGATCTCTTTTATAGACAAGTGAATCTTATTATCTATTTTTATGTTGCTTAAAAGAAAATGAACAAAGGCATTGGTTAAAGCGCAAACATATTCAAAATTAGCATATCTGCTGTCATATATCATTTTGGCAAGGGCAAGGCCGTCGCCTTTTTCACTGTCGTGAATAATGGTTACTGAATCGAGGTTGAAAAACTGATTAAGTTCGCCGTTTATATATATTCTTGCTATGTTGGATTTTGATGTAATGTTATGTGTCGTATCCGGGGGGATAATGATGATTTGGCCGGCGGAAATATCTTTTTTATATTTTTCGCAACAAAAGGTACCTTTCCCTTTGGTACATACAATTATTTCGTAATTTTTGTGTATGTGAGGAATGCCTGGTTTTTCGGTATAATTAACAATAAAATTCATAAATGCACCTCCGGATAACAGTATATAATAAATCTATCTTTTAGACAAGTTATTCCATAAAAAAACATATTTATTTTTTTGCGATAATGCTATAATTATTCAAAAATGGACATATGGCGGTGGCAAAATGAAAAGAAAAAATGTAAATATGCTTTCCGGCTCAATAACAAAAGGCCTGTTATCATTATCAATACCTATTATGATAATGAATGTAATGCAATCGCTATTTAATGTTATAGATATGTCGGTGCTCCGGCGTTTTGCCGATGATAGCGCCGTAGGGGCAGTGGGCGCTTGCGGTATGCTGATCAGTTTGTGTACGGGCCTGCTTATCGGGGTATCGTCAGGAGCCAATATTATTATTGCAAAAAGAATAGGAATGGGAGACAAGGAACGGGCAAACAGAGCGGCGATGACATCTATTTTGTTTTCTGTTGTCGGTGGATTGTTTTTAATGTTAGTCGGCATTATGTTCGGTGAAATATTTTTAAAATTAACCAATTGTCCTGAAACATTGCTTGCGCAGGCGGTTTTGTATTTTAAATTATATTTTCTGGGTGTTCCGGTAATCCTGCTTTATAATTTTTGTGCCTCAATATTAAGAGCAATAGGCGATACAAAAAGGCCAATGTATTTTTTGATACTTGGGGGGATTCTTAAGGTTGCCTTTACTTTTTTCTTTGTCATTTGTTTTGATATGTCAGTGGATGGCGTAGCTTATGCTACAATCATATCAAATATAATTGTCAGCATTTTGTCGTTTATTACATTGTTAAAAAACAAGAATACTATTTTGCTTAATTTTAAAGAGATTAAATTTGACAAACAAGAACTTAAAGAGATTCTTTTAATCGGAATACCGACAGGTCTTCAAAGTTCGCTGTATTCACTTGCCAATGTGGTGATTACATCGGTTGTTAACAGCTTTGGAGAAGCGGCAACAACAGGAATTTCAATTGCAAATCAATTTGATGTGATTTTAAGCCAAATTTCCTGTGCGCCCGCCTATGCAACAATGAGTTATGTGGCACAAAATCTTGGTGCAAAAAACATAAAAAGAGTGAAGCGAACGGTTCTGTGTTCCATTATGATTACCGTATCCTTCGGCGCAAGTTTAGGCGCGCTTTCTGCAATTTTTTCAGGACAATTGTCATCAATAATATCGCCAAACCCTGAAATTATAGCGTATGCCCGACAAAAGATGATTATTATTTCAAGCACCTATTTTCTTTCCGGCATCAATGAAACAATGGGCGGCGTTCTAAAAGGCATGGGAAAACCCTTAATTCCTGCGTTTGTAACATTTGTATTTATGTTTTTACTCAGATTTTTGTGGGTTTATGTAATTTTCCCGCTAAATCCCAATCTCACATTTTTATATGCCGTTTGGCCCATCGGCTGGTCTTTGGCAATTATCACATTATTTATTGTATATATCCCGTCTATCAGAAAATTGCAAACAAATAATTAACAAACACTGCAAAGAAAAACCATAAGTAAAGTGCATCCGTTTTGACCATAAAAGACGGATGCACTTCTTATTGACAAATAAAACGCTTTTAGTTATACTAAAGATGAAAAACACAGATAATATAAGTGTTCTTCTTATTCTTACTTTTTTATGGGAGGTAAAAATTATGGAAGTTTTAATCGTAATCTTTTTGGTTTTATTGGCAATTTTAATCCCGAACATCAAAATTGTTCCTCAGGCCCACGAATATGTCATTGAATTTTTAGGTAAATACAGAACAACCTGGTCTGCAGGCATTCATCTTAAAGTGCCGTTTATAGAAAGAATTTCAAAAAAAGTTACCCTGCAGGAGCAGGTGCTTGACTCACCCCCGCAGCCGGTTATTACAAAAGATAATGTTACCATGCAGATAGATACCGTAATCTATTATGCAATTTATGATGCAAAACTGTATGCTTACGGTGCGGTGAACCCTATCTCTGCTTTGTCGAATTTGGCAGCAACAACCTTGAGAAATATTGTTGGCGAATTAGAACTTGACGGCACCCTCACATCGCGAGATACAATAAACGGAAAAATGACGGCTATATTGGATGAGGCAACGGATAAATGGGGCATTAAAGTCAGCCGTGTTGAGTTGAAAAACATCATCCCACCGGCAGAAATTCAGAACGCTATGGAAAAACAGATGAAAGCAGAGCGCGACAGAAGAGAAACCATGCTTCAGGCCGAAGGTCATAAAGCGGCTGCCATAACTCGTGCAGAAGGTGAAAAGCAGGCAATGATTCTTGCGGCCGAGGGTGAAAGAGATGCGCGGATTGCAAGAGCCGAGGGTGAAGCAAAAGCAATTTATTTATCCAAAAAGGCAGAGGCAGACGGTCTTGCGGCTCTGAAGGAAGCGGGCGTAGATGCGGCAGTTCTTGAACTGAAAAAATATGAAGCATTGGTTGCGATGTCTAACGGAAAAGCCTCAAAGATTATTGTTCCCACCGATGTAGTTGAAATGACAAAGTCCAATGTGGTCTTTTCAGAAACAACGGGGCTGGGAGATAAAACCGCTTCTGACAACACACAGACAAAAACCGAAGAAAAAGCAGATCCCTGTTGTGAATAATGCAGATTGGTTTAAGCATCTGTTAACCAAAGCCGGATGGCTCACACTTTGTATATAAAACCCCAAAAGCGCACTGGTTTTTCGGTGCGCTTTTTTTCATTGGCAGACATCTTTTGTGAGATTTGTGAGTGCAAATTTTCCCAAAGAAACAATTGACAGAACTTGTTTGGCAATGTATAATAGAAAGTAGTGTTATAAAGGAGTTGATTTGATGCGCGCAATTATCAATGCAACGCTCGTTATGAAGGATCATTATATCCCCGATGCCGTTCTTTTAACGGAAAACGGCAAAATTGTTGATTTTGGTGCAGCAAAAAACCTGCCTGTTCCCGAAGGTTGTGAAGTGATTGATGCCGAAGGGCTGTTTGTCGGCCCCGGTTTGATTGATATTCATACTCACGGTGATGGCGATACATATTTTCACGATGACCCGGTAAAGTGCTCTAAAACGCTTTTAAAGCACGGTGTTACTTCTGTTCTGCCTGCGCTTTTTTACAGCATGAACAAGCAGGAGCATTTAGATGCAATTAAAAAATATAAAGATGCGATTGCTGCCGGTGAATGTCAGAACATTATGGGCGTTTATATGGAAGGCCCTTACTTAAACCCCGATTTTGGTTGCGATAAAGAAAAAAATGTATGGAAAGACGCGATTGTTGAAAAAGACTATGCAGAGGTTGTAGAAGCAGCCAAAGATTTTGCCAAAGTTTGGTGTGTAGCACCGGAGCGCGAGGGCATTTTAGACTTTGTTAAATATGTTAAACGCGAGATTCCTGAGATTGTGTTCTCTGTGGCACATTCTGAGGCAACGCCGGAGCAGATTGAAGCCCTGATGCCTTATGGTTTAAAACTCGGCACGCATCACACCAATGCAACGGGCACTCTTGAAAACTATCCTGAAGTTCGCGGCGTTTGTGTGGATGAAACCGTTAACTTTAACGATGGTATTTATGCAGAACTCATTTGCGATTCTAAGGGTGTTCATGTGCATCCTTATATGATTCGCCTGATCAAGAAAATTAAGGGTCAGGACAAAATCATTTTAATTGCAGATGCTTTTGTGGCAGACGGCCCCCCGATTCCCGGCCTTGAAGATGCGTTTGATATTAACTTTGACTGGGGCGGTGACATTGCCGGCTCTAAACTGACGCTGGACATTGCCTGCCATAATATGATGATACATACCGGTGGCTCTGTTTGTGATGTGTTCCGATATGCATCTTTAAACCCCGCACGGTTGCTTTCACTCCCTGACAGAGGTGAAATTGCAAAAGGCAAGCGGGCAGATTTAGTTTTAGTCGACCACCAATTTGATGTAAAGCATGTCATTCTCGGTGGCGAACAAATACATTAAGTAAATAATAAAAATTATAAAAGGAGAAAAAAACAATGAGCAATTTTATTACCGATCCGGCAACAAAATTTGATTTCCAGCCTCATGAATTTGTTCCTTTTAAGGACAAGAAGGTTTGCGACTATGTTCGTAGCCTCAGCGGCAAGGATCTCGAAAAAAGAGAAGCATGGTGGCATCCCGAATTTAATGTAAAGGTTATGATGAACCCGCATCCCGTTCTCATTGCAACACTCTTTGAACGCCTCAGAGCAGCATCTGAAGCAGGCAAAAGTTTTACAATGATTCTCGGTAACCCCGAGCCCGATACTTACATTCCGCTTGCACAGCTCATCAACTACTTCGGCATCGTCTGCAGCAAGGTTCACCTCGTTGCAGAAGACGAATGGGCAGATGAAGCAGGCAACATCGCTCCCATCACATACGAAGCAGGTTTTGCTCACTCTATGATTAAGTATCTCTACTATCAGATTGATGAAAAACTCCGTATGCCGATGGAAAATGTTCATTTCCCGACAAATGCAAACATTAAGGATTATTCCAAGATTATTGATGATATTACAGAAGGCACAGGTGCTGACATTGCTTCTACCTCTCCGGGTTGGGCAGGTCACATGGCTTTCGTTGATCCCATTCCTGAATTCATCGGCAGCGGTGACATTGAAGAATGGCTCAATCAGCCGGCTCAGATCGTTAAACTGCACCCGATGACAATTATGCAGAACTCCTTAAACGGTACCTTCGGTCAGTCCGGTGATATCGCTAATGTTCCGCCTTGCGCAGCAACCATCGGTCCTTTAGATGTAATGCGCGCTAAGGAAAGAATTGAAGTTCATGCACTTGCAACCTGCGGCACCTTCTCATCATGGCAGAGAATGACCAGCCGTCTTTGCACACACGGCCCGATTACACCGTATCTGCCGAGCTCAATGCTCCAGACCAAGAAGACTCAGGTTTACATCAGTGAAGAACTGGCTGCTCCCTTTGAATGCTGGGAAAAAGTTGGTTATTAATCAAAATAAGAAAGCGGCAGGTTTCGACCTGCCGCTTTCATTTTTACTCATTCTTCATTTTTTTCAAGCAAATCACCAATCTCGCAGTTGAGAACGGTACAGATTTTTCCTAAAATATAACTATCATAACGAATGACACTGTTTTTATAATAGTTGTCAATAATCTGATAGCGAATGCCGGTTTGCTTTGCCAGTTCATACCGGCTCATATTCAATTGTTTCAAGGTTTTATCAAGTCGCAGCCTGATTGTTGCCATTTTATCACTCCCAAACAAATATATTTTATGCGATATATATCTGCTTGACAATCTCCTTGAAAAGATATATACTTATATAGAGATATAACAATATAAGAAGGTCTTTTATGAAAACAATTTTAGTATTTGCCGCAATTTTGATTTTAGTCATTGCTCTTGCAGTTTCGTTATATTATAATTATGAATTTAAGAAACAGATTCGTTTTTTTGATGAAGCACGAAAATGGCATAGAATGGCCTACAAAGATGATTTGACGGGCCTTAACAACCGAGCCGCCTTTAACCAGAAAATTGAAAGTTTAAAACAGGGTGAACGGCGCGGAGTGATGGGTATTCTTTTATTTGATATTGATGATTTTAAAATTATCAATGATTCGCTTGGGCACCTTGAAGGTGACCGCGTTCTGCAAACTGTTGCAACCGCTCTTTCTGAAGTTTTTTCTTCAACGCTTTTCACCGTGTATCGCATTGGCGGTGACGAATTTGCTGTGATTGCCGAGCGTGTTACCGAGCCTGAACTCATTAGTCACTTAGTTACCCTGCGTGACCGTTTTGTAAAAGAAGGGGAGGTTCGGGTTTCAAAAGGCTATGCTATGATCGGTAAAGATGTTATGAAAGCAATCCGCGATGCCGATAAGATGCTGTATGCCGATAAAGCATCCCACAAATAACAAACATCAGGCAGGTGTTTGACCAAAAAAAGAAAGACTGTCGCAAGGTTTTTGCGACAGTCTTTCTTTTTATCTGCTGACTAAAAAATCAGAAAATATGCTATGACTATGATACCCAGAACAATGCGATACCAGCCGAACACTTTAAAATCGTGGCGCTTTACATAGTCAACCAAAAACTTAACGGCGGCAACGGAAACAAGATAGGCCACAACCATGCCGGCAAGAAGCAGCGCCCATTCGTTAGGCGTCATCACATAGTCATTTGTGACGAGTTTCAGCAGGCTGACACCGAACATAACCGGAATGGCCAGAAAGAACGAAAACTCGGCAGAAACTGCACGCGAGCAACCCAAAAGCATTGCTCCTAAAATGGTTGCACCCGAACGCGATGTGCCCGGAATGATGGAAAGCACCTGAAACAGGCCGATGAAAATTGCCGTTTTATAGGTCATTTCACTCATGTTGCTGACGGTAGCCGTTTTTTCTTTTCTCTCAATCAGCAAAAAGCCGATGCCGTAGAGAATCAGCATTGCCGAAATAACCCACGGATTTTCAAAATGTTCCATAAAGTCATTCAGCAAGAGGCCAATGACGGCGGCAGGGATGCACGAGGCGGCAACCTTGAACCACATTTGCCAGGTATCTTTACGCTCCTGCGCACTTTTTGACGGTGCAAAGGGATTCAGTTTATGAAAATAAAGGGTAACAATGGCTAAAATAGCCCCCAGTTGAATGACATATAAAAACAGGTCTGTGGTCAAAAAACTGTCTTTCGTTTTCATAAACTCATTCACCAGAATCATATGGCCGGTGCTACTGATGGGCAACCACTCGCTGATGCCCTCCACAATACCTAAAACAACAGTTTTTAAAAAATCCATTGCAGATCTCCCTTCGCTTTTAGTGTATTATATGCAATGCCTACAGTAAATTATCATCATAATGCGCACGAACACCGCCAATAAATTTCGGACGGGTGCGGGCACAGAGAATGTGCGCCTTGCCAATGGCGTT
>JAZRUU010000191.1:0-9966 GCA_045652725.1 Clostridia bacterium
GAATTGCGCCGATTTCATCTTTCGGCAGGGTTGCTGAACCGATATTACCGCTGGTGGCAGTACAAATAAACACCTTGTGACCCTGAGCAACATATTTTGCCAGAGTACCGGCGCAGTTCAGTTCCACATCATCAGGATGTGCGCCAACTGCTAAAATATTCATAAGTCAATCACCTTTCTTATCAGGGCCAGATGCCGCGCAGTTTCTGAGCGTCTACTACGCGCTTGATGGCAATGAGGTATGCACCGGTACGCAAGGTAACATCTTTTTCCTGTGCGATGTCCCAAACGCTCTGGAATGCTTCAGAAACAACTTTATACAGTTTCTGGTTAACCTCTTCTTCTGTCCAGGCCAGATGCTGCAGGTTCTGTACCCACTCAAAGTAGGAAACAACAACGCCGCCGCCGTTTGCCAGGATATCCGGCACAATTACAACACCCTTTTTAGCCAGAATTTCATCAGCCTCGGTTGTTGTCGGGCCGTTGGCACCTTCAACAATAACTTTAGCCTGAATTCTGTCGGCATTGCCTTCGTTAATCTGGTTTTCTAAAGCTGCAGGAACCAGTAAGGTTACCGGCAGTTCTAATAATTCTTCATTGGTTAAGCGCTGAACATTGTCTTCTTCATAAGTAGCAAGAGTGACACCGCGAACAGACAAATGTTTTCTGATTGCGGGAATATCAAGACCGTTAGGATTGTAAATCGCGCCGGAAATATCACTGACGGCAACAACCTTAAAACCCTCTTCATGCATCAGTTCAGCAGCAATACCGCCAACATTACCCTGACCCTGAACAGCAACTGTTGTTCCGGAAACGGGGATGCCCATTTTCTCCAGGATGAATTTGGCATTCAGCATAACGCCACGGCCTGTTGCTTCTTTTCTACCTAAAGAGCCGCCGATTTCAACCGGCTTACCGGTAACAACACCAGGGGTGTAACGGCCGTTTAACGCGCTGTATGTATCAACAATCCAGCCCATAATCTCGGGGGTAGTTCCCACATCCGGTGCAGGAACATCCTGCTCGGGACCGATGATAGGAGCAATCATTGAAGTGAAACGGCGAGTTAATCTCTGCAGCTCACCGGCAGACAAGGTAAACGGGTCAACAACCACGCCACCTTTACCGCCGCCGTAAGGAATGTTTGCAACGGCACATTTAAAGGTCATCCAGCCGGCAAGTGCCTTAACTTCGTCAAGGTCAACATTCTGGTGGTAACGGATACCGCCTTTTGCCGGGCCTCTGGTTGTTGAGTGCTGAACACGGTAACCTTCAAAAATTCTGATGGTACCGTCATCCATTTCTACCGGAACAGCAACTTTCATTTCGCGCTCCGGATATTTGAGGGTTTCATATTCGCTGGGCTCGTAGCCTAAAATTTTGGCCGCGCGGTCAACGATATTGAGCATATTTTCATAAGGATTATACTTTTTCATACAAAAATCTTCTTTCCCGCTTATGGCGCTTACTTAGATACCCATTAAGAGTTCCATTACATACATTTCAAGCTTTTCGTAGTCGCGTTCTGCAACACATTTAGCCTGATATTCATAATCAAATTTTGCTGCTTTTTCTTCCAGAGCCTTAGCAATCTTTAAGCTGTTAATGAGGTGCTGGTAGCTGCCTTCCTGTTTCTGGGTTCTCATAACCTTAACATCCAAGCCGATGTATTCGCCGTTGTTACCGTAGCCGTTTTCTAACAGAACCTTAATCTGGTTGAATGCTGCACGCAGGTTTTCAACACCAAAGCTCTTATCCTGGTCATATTTAATACCGTTCTGGTCGTTTAAGTGAACGCCCCACAGTTTGCCCATAGCCAGAGCGAAACCGATTTCGCTTGCGGGGTCAAGACCGGCCAGCATAGCGTGAGCAGACTCTAAAAGGCCACCAACACGGCTGGGATCTTTAGAAGCAGCAGAAACTGCCATACAGTGACCCATTGTCGGGCAAGCACTTCTGTCGATAGGTTCGTTGGGCTTGGTTTCGATCATGATTTTGATGTTCTTGTCATAATCGAGCATTTTGTTGATAGCATCAATCAGTCTGTTGGTGGTTTCAACGGGGCTCTTGCTTTCGTAGCACAGAGTACCTTCACGAGCCAGCCACAGAACGATTTTGTCGCAACCTAAAACATTAGCAATGTCGATGGAGCGGTATGCTCTCCACATAGCATATTCTCTGTCTTCAGCGCTGTTGGAGCAGAAGCCACCGTCAGTTGTGTGGGGATCGAACCACAGACGGGGTGCAACGAATTCAGCAGCCAGATCATATTTGTCTAACAGAGCTTTAACTTCTTTTGCTTTTTCAATGATTTCTGCTTCGGTATAATCGTTAATGTTGGGAACAGCGTCATCATCATGGAACTGAATAGCATCGAAGCCGATTTCTTTAAACTTCTTCAGCTTTTCTTCAAAGGGGATAGAGTCACGAACAGCGGGACCGTAAGCGTCTGCACCTTCGTGAACATTCCAGGGACCTACAGAATACTTGAATTTGCTCATTTTTGTTACCTCCAAAAATTAAATTTCTTAATTGATTCTCCACAGGAAAATTCCTTACGGATATAATCACGCATGGGTCGGCGCATTGCGCCGACCCTTGCGTAAGTTTTACATTACAGGCTCAGAATGATTTCTCTGATGTTTTTAGCAACCTGCTTGATTTCGTCTTCGGTAGACAGAATGTTGATACCGTAGCCGGAACCCAGACCCTTATCTACAACGCCAACGCTGATGTTTACGGCTCTGCTTAAGATATCATCTGTCTGCGGCAGCATGCCCTTGGTGTAAACTCTGTCATTAACATTGTTGGTGGGAGCGGGCATCTTCTTCTCCAGAACCTGTTCCATGTTGTTATATACATGCCAGCCGGAGTAAGCGATGGGACGACCGCCGGTTTTTTCGCAGAATGCTTCTGCCAGTTCTTTGGTGTCAAACAAGAGTGTTAACAGGGTTGCGCATTCGCCTTCATCGTTAATGGTTCTGAAGGAGATGTGCGGCAGGTCAGAAAGCAGTTCTTTAAGCATTGCCTTCTTATAACGCAGAGTTGTCAGAATTTCATCGAGCTTGCGGGTCTGCGCAAGAGCAACAGCACCGGTCAGTTCGTTCATTCTCATGTTCATACCGAGCAGGCTTCTGTTACCAACTTCAACGCCCAGACGATTGGGTTTGTGGCCCTGGTCATGGTAGCCGAATGCTCTTTCATACAGATTTTCGTCGTTGGTGATAACCGCACCGCCGTCACCGGTGGAGATGGTTTTGAACACATTCAGAGAGAAAGCACCGATGTTACCATAGGTACCAACGCGCTTGCCTTTGTAGCTTGCACCAACAGCCTGGCAGCAATCTTCTAACACATAGAGATTGTGCTTTTTAGCGATTTCCATAATCGCATCCAGATTACAGGGGTTACCCAGCATATGTACGGGCATAATAGCCTTGGTTTTCGGGGTGATTAACGCTTCGATCTTGGTTACATCGAGAGTTAAAGACTCGTCGATTTCTGCTAAAACAGGGATAGCACCTGCAAGCATAATGGTAGAGATGGAAGCAATGAAGGTGTAACCGGGAACGATAACTTCGTCGCCCGCACCGATGCCCAGCGCTGCCAGAGAAGCGAGCAGTGAGCAGGTACCGCTTGTGGTAGCCACTGCATATTTAGCACCCATAACTTTCTTCAGTTCGTCTTCAAAGTCAACAACCTTGTGGGTGTAGCCTTCAGCATCTGCTGCGCCGTAACGGAACAAATAGCGTCCGTCAAGGACTTCCATAACTTCTTTTCTTTCTTCATGACCGAATCCAAATGAACCCGGCCCGCCAGATCTTGCCATAATAATTACCTCCTAAGTATTTTTAAGTTAAAAATTTCATTATAATAATGATAATTTCATTATACTAAAACGATTTAGTTTAGTCAATCCCTTTTTTCAAATCTTTTTTTGATTTTGAGATTTTGGGGCTCATTCTTTGCCCAGCAGGTAATCAACAGGATTATCTTCAATAATGGTTTTAATGGTTGCCTCATCAATTGCAAAGTCATCCATCATGGGAACAATGTTGGTCAGAACATGGTCATAACCCCAGCCGCCATAGGTGCGGAGCAGGTTTTTAAGGCAAACATCACAACTGAACAGAAGTTGCTTGGTGTAGCCTTTTTCAACCAGCATTTTCACAAGTTTCACACGCTCAACATCGGTCACAAAGCTATCATAGCCGACGCATCTTGCGGCTTTTTCAACATAATACTGTTTGCCGAAATTGTCAAACTCAATGTAAACGCCTTTTTCTAACAGTTGCAGAATATATTCAACATTATTGATAACATCAATGTGGCAAATGGCAATTCTGTCAGCCGGAACACCGTTTTCGAGCAGAATATCAGCCGCATCAAGGCCGAATGTCGTCCACGGGTTTATATGAACCATCACGCTGGTGCCGGTCTTTTTATAAGCGAGGGCAGCAGCTAAAATCACCTTTTTCTCTTCATCTGTGAACACTTCGCTCACACCGAGTTCGCCGATAATGCCGGCCTTTACACCGTCAACACCCACGGTGATTTCGCGCACCATTTCATCAGCAAGTTCTTCAGCCGTCATTGCCTTAACCTTTTCAGGATGGTAAGCGTGAACATAATAACCAGTGCCCATAATGACATTTAAGCCTGAATCTTTTGCAATTTGTGCTAAACGCTTGGGGTTACGGTCAATGCCGGGCATTGTCACATCAACAATGGTGGAACCGCCGGCTTTTTTGAAGCGGATAATTTCTTTGAGCTGTGTGTCATAATCATCCATCGAAAGGTTATCTAAAAGAGCATAGGGGTCGCTTTGCAGTTGACCTAAATGCTCCATTTTTACCTTTTCGGTTCTGGGGTTTTCAATATCTTTGAGTGGTCTGTCGGCAAAGGATGCCTTAAGGTCAATAAAAATATGTTCATGGGGCGTAACAACGCCTAAATCTTCCCTTTTAATCGGACCTAAAACGCCATTGATTTCCATTTGCTTTTGCCTCCTGAAAATTTACTTAATATACCAATTTAATTATACCGCATTTTTTTATGCTTTGTCAATCATTTTATGATTTTTGTGTAAATTGCACTATTCCCCTCAAAAAAAGAACGGCCGCAGCAAAACAAAGATGTTTTGCCATAGCCGTTCTGCTCATCTTTATTTACCTTTTCCAATACCGAAAAATCGTTTCCAGAAGATGTTTGTTACACAGTATCCGACAGAAATCAAAGCAGTCAAAACCAACCAGATGGCGGTTACGCCCGACCAGCCGAAATATTCAGCAACGACGCCATAGCCTGTGCTGGCAATCACAACACCAAAGCTTGACATTGCGTTTGAAACGCCCGCTGCTGTTCCGCTGTACCCGTAGGGCGCAAACCTGCCAAACATACTGACAGAATAAGCGCCGGCAAAAGAACCCGTCATCTGAAACAGTGAGAGCATAACAACCGCCACCCACATAGGAATTTTACCCACAAACTGGAGTGCAACCAGGGGAATCAGAGCCAGCGAATAAAAGAACAGTCGCGCCGTTACTTCATTTTTCATTTTCCTAAGCAGCGGAACGAATATCCACAGCGCTACAATGCATACCACCGAAAGAATGATGGATTGCACATTGGCCCACGCCTGCGAAATATCATAGCTTTCCATAATCATTGTAGGAATCCACACCTGCGTACCGGTGCTGAGCATACAGGCAAAAAGAGCAATCGGCAGGGTAATGAAAAAACCGCTTTTGCCAAACACAGACCACAGGCTCTGACCGGTCTGTCCGGATGTTTTCTCCGTCTGCTTCTCTGTTTTCTCAACGATCGGTTTTGGCGCTACATTTTCAGACTTTGATGCTATGCGCGAAGCAAAAAACCAAAGAAACGCAGAAATAAGCAACATCAGCGCACTGCTTCCGAACATAACCGACCAACCAAAAATATCTAACAAAACGGCCGCACAGAGATAACTGAAAATGTTACCCACGGTCAGGCCATAAGAGATGTGAAAACCTGCCTTTTGACGAAACTCGGGGAAAATATCGGTTGCCAGAATTTTAGAAAGCCCGGGCCAGATACCGAATTGCATAAAGCCGTTAATACTCCACACAATTAAAACAACCACATAATTTTTCGTAAAAGCCAATATGGCATTTGAAAGCATTGCACCCAAAACACCAATGCCAATGCATTTATAGGGCGAAAACTTATCTACCCATCTGCCGCCAAGCACCTGGCCAACGCCATAAAAAATATAAAAAGCCGAGGCTATGAGGCCTGATTGCGGTTTGGTAAAAATGCCTTCTTTAACAATATAGGCAATCGTTGCCGCATAATTGCTTTTGGCAAAACCTGTCATAACATAGACAAACATACACATTAAAAACAACAGAATGTTATTTCGCTCTTCTTTATGTAACCTTGGAATTTGCAGTCCCATTCTTTTTCTCCTCCCAATTTATGAGCCGATTATTAAACAAACAAGCATATTGTATCAGCATTAAAATCAATTGTCAACCTCTTTATGCCCCCCGGGAAGAACAAATTGAAACGCGCCGGGCATTACCGTAAATTCTGTTTCGCCGGCAGAAAAAATTTCGCCGTCACAACAAATGCGGACTTCTCCCGATTGCGGCGTGATTTTCACGCTTTGGCAAGTCTTTGTGAGAATCACCTCATCAATGGCAGGGAGTTTTAAAAATGTACCTTTCATATAGTGCGGCAAAAGCCCCATAAAACGCATTCTTGAGATGTTTTTAACTACATTCACGCTCATATTGCCATCAGTAACCGAAGCCAGCGGATTACTCATAATACCCCCGCCGCAATAAGAACCGTTGGCAATGGAGGTTAAAAGCAATGGCCCTCTGTGGCATTCTTCTCCATCAATTTCTACCACAAGGTCGGCACCTTTTTTGCGAATGAGGTTCACGAAAATAGAAAGCACATAGGCAAGCGAGCCTGAAACAAAGGGTTTTTTCTTCATCTCCGCCACCATATCTGCCACATTGCAGTCAAAACCAATGTTAAACATATTGATGCAATAACCGCTTTTTTCTGCGCCCGAAACAATCGTGCGGTAATGGATGGCATCGCACCAAACCGTTTCGCCGCCAATTTGCGCCAATGCATCAGAAAACGCCTCACGGTTTTCAAAATTTCTGCAAAAGTCGTTACCTGTGCCGGCAGGCATCACGCCGATTTCGGCACCGCGGCACGAAACAGCACCGTTTAAAACTTCAGAAAGCGTTCCGTCACCACCGCAGGCTATAAAGCGCGCAGGGCCTTTTTCTTCACACCAAGCCCGCACAAAACGCTCGGCATCGCCCACCGCCGTGGTTGTATAAATCTGCACATCAGCACCGGATGTTTGCGCCGCAAGTTGAATTTGTTCTATCAGAGCATTGCTGTGTTTGCCCTGCCCCGCCTTGGGGTTCACAACAAAAACTGTTTGCATTGTTCAGCCTTCTTTCTGCCATAATCTTTTTTATTATAAAATCAATGCACAAATCAGATGCCGCAAAATCATTTTGCCGGGAGTAAAAACGCTTGCTTGCAAGGGTATTTTTGCGACGCCGTCAATTGACACAGTGCCCGAGAGAGCACATAAGAACCTTAGCTCTTAAGAATTTTATGAAACAAAATTCTGTATGTGTCAATTATAACAAATTTCGACAAGTTTTTCAATAAAAAAAGACGGCGACAGAATAAAACTATTCTGCCGCCGTTTCTGTTATGCGAGCAACACTTTCACCACCTGCAGAAAGTCGCGGTAATTCTCTCTTCTACCGAATCTCTGTCTATGGGAAAGGTCAGGCTGTGAATAACAGCCATTGTGCCTAGCACCCCCAAAAATCATAATGCATCCACAAAACGGTGTAACGGTCTTTTAACTCTTTTGCATAGAAAATGGCTTCGTTAATTTTCTCTTCGCCATAAAGGTCATAAAATTCTGCAACGCCAAGGCCTGCAAGCTGCAGCATGGCTTCTATTTCATCAGCTGTGGGATAAGAGGCAAAAAGCGCCTTAATCTCCTGCTCTTTTTCGCGGTAAATGCCACTGCGGTCTGCCTGATAATGCCCCACCTTATCCTGCAGGGCGATGCACCCTTCTGCAACCGGCCCGTAAACCGCCTGCATTGTTTTTTCATAGGCTGCTCTTTCGGGGCGATATGAAAATTCAGGGAATACACTTTTTAAAATTCTTTCACGGATTTTGGCCGTCACTACCGTGCCGTAGGCAACATCAATGCCGTGCGGAAAATACGGCTCGTTTTTCACAATACCCACTATTTCAAAAAAGTGTGAAAGGTGATGTTCACTACCCGAGGCCGGGCGCGAAGAACCTGCAAAACTCATCATAATGCCCACCACCATCAGCGCCTCCGAAAGGGCACGGATGCTTTCTTCTTCTCTTTTTAAAAGACCTTTGGCCGATGAGAGCACCTGCTCAATCATTTCGCGGGTGGTGTCATAAATATATTGGCAAAAATATTCCCCTGTTACAAGACGGCTCAGTTCCCAGTCACAAAGAGCAGAAAATTTGCCGATAATGTCGCCGTAACCGGCCTGAATCATTTCCATCGGTGCATTTTTCAGCACAGAAACATCGGCAATGATTGCGCGCGGCAACCCTGCCTTAACGGTAACTTTCATTCCCTCTAAAATCATAGCCGCGCCGTCAGAGGCATATCCATCCATCGAGGGGGCGGTTGCCACAATCATATAGGGCAGTTCTGCAAAGTGGGCAACATATTTGCATAAATCCTGAATCACACCCGAGCCAATGCCGATGATTACATCAGCATTGCCCAAAAACCGGCGCACGCCCTCTATGGCGATTTCATCAGGAATCAAAACCGTTTTGCCGCTGAAGACGACTTTTCTGACGGTTTTACCGGCAAGCACTTCTTCCACGCGCGCACCGGCGACGGCAAAGGTGTTGTCATCGGCCACCAGCAGAATGTTTTCATAAATCGCGCAAAGTTCTGCAAGACGGCTTATAGCGCCGTTTTCAATATATACCGCATCAATGTCGCAACGGTGATGCTTACCGCAGGCACAACAAACACCCGGCAAAAGACTGTTTATATCCATCAGAAAATCTCCCTTTTCTATTTACATTTACATTTGACTGTATTATAATAAACCTAGCAAAATAAATCAGGAGTAAATAAATTTTTCATAAAAAGGAGAACGAAATATGAGTAAACTGCAAGCCGGTTTCGGCCGGGTAAACATTAACCCCCCGATGGGTATTGACATCGCCGGATATTATAAGGTCAGAAAGGCAGAAGGGATTCTTGATGACATTGAAATCAACGTGCTCGCGCTGGCTTTGGGTGAGAAGAAGGTTGTGCTTTTAACCATTGACCATTGCGGCGTTAAAAAAGTGATTATGGATAGAATCCGCCAGCTCATTTGCGAAAAAACAGGCCTGCCGATGGAGGCTGTTATGATGTCTGCCACACATTCGCACACCGCCCCCTGCATGAGACCCGGCACAACAGAACCATTAGAACTTGAATACATAGAATTTGTGATTAAGCGTGCGGCAGATGCTGCCACCTTTGCGCTGGCTGATTTAAAGCCCGCAAAAATGGGTTGGGGCATCGGTCAGGCGCCCCGCGTTGCCTTTGTGCGCCGTTTTCGTATGAAAGACGGCAGCATTCAGACCAATCCCGGTGTTAACAATCCCGACATTGTTGCCCCGATTGGTGATGTGGATGAGCGCGTGAATGTTCTCCGCTTTGTGCGCGAGGGTGCGGGTGATTTGGTGCTGGTGAACTTTGGCAACCATCCCGATACCGTTGGCGGCAACCTCATTTCGGGTGACTGGCCCAACTTCTTGCGCAAAACGGTTGAAAAGACCATTGATAACGCAAAATGCATTTTCTTCAACGGTGCACAGGGCGATGTAAACCATGTGAATGTGCACCCCGTTGGCGGCGAAATGAACGATATG
>JAZRUU010000192.1:0-20525 GCA_045652725.1 Clostridia bacterium
GGCTCCATGTCGGAGTTGATATAGTTGGAGAAGTACGGGGTGCCGTACTTTGCGGTCATTTCAAAGAGAAGCTTGTTGTTCTCTGTCTCGGACCAGTCAAAATCACGGGTGATGGAATAGGTGGGAATGGGATACTGGAAGCCACGGCCGTTAGCGTCACCTTCAATCATAATTTCGATGAACGCCTTGTTGACCATATCCATTTCTTTCTGACAGTCTTTATATTTAAAGTCCATCTCCTTGCCGCCAACAATACAGTTGAGTTCAGAAAGGTCATTGGGCACTACCCAGTCAAGCGTAATGTTTGAGAAAGGCGCCTGTGTACCCCAGCGTGACGGGGTGTTTACACCGTAAACAAAAGACTGAATGCACTGCTTAACTTCTTTCTGGCTTAAATTGTCTACCTTAACAAAAGGAGCAAGATAAGTGTCGAAAGAAGAAAATGCCTGCGCGCCTGCCCACTCGTTCTGCATAATACCGAGGAAGTTAACCATCTGATTACACAGGGTTGAAAGGTGGCTGGCCGGTGCAGATGTAATTTTGCCCGGAACGCCGCCCAAACCTTCTTGAATCAGTTGTTTTAATGACCAACCTGCACAGTAACCCGTCAACATAGAAAGGTCATGCAGATGAATGTCAGCGTTTCTGTGTGCATTGCCAATTTCATCATCATAAATTTCTGACAGCCAGTAGTTCGCGGTTACGGCACCGGAGTTACTCAAAATCAAACCACCAACAGAATAGGTTACGGTTGAATTTTCTTTCACACGCCAGTCGTTAATATTTAAGTAGTTATCTACAATGGCCTTATAGTCAACCATTGTGGCATTTAAATTACGGATTTTTTCTCTCTGACGACGATAGATGATGTATGCCTTGGCAACATCACTGTAGCCGGCTTTAATCAGAACAGATTCTACACTATCCTGAATATGTTCCACAGAGATTTTATCGTTTTCAATTTTCGGCTCAAATTCAGCCGTAACTTTCAGTGCTAAAAAGTCAACAACATCGGTATGATATTGAATCTGACACGCTTCAAAGGCCTGAATAATGGCCGCGCTGATTTTGCTCAGGTCAAAATCAACAATTTTCCCATCGCGTTTTACAACACTGTACATAAAGAAACCCCCTTTTCATTTTCCTATATAAATTTTTAATTTTTTTATCCACCAAATTTTGTGGTGCATGTTCTATTATAATGCATATATATGGTTTTGTCAATACCAAAAACACAATATATTGTGTTTTTTATAATCCGCGGACAGAAACCTCCAAAAGGTGCTCTGCTGCGGCGTTTTTCATAATTTCCATCACATTTTTGTCTACAGAATGGAGATTTTCGCCGATCAAACAGCCGGAATCGACAAAATTTTGTAAAAAATATCGCGGTGCGCCTTGTATCCGTTTTGCAAGAGACACAATATCTTGTGGTGTATGAAATTCTTCCACAACGGTTGTTCTGAATTCAAACGGCACATTACCCGCCAAAAGAAAGTCAATGCTCTCTTCCACCGCCGCCGTAGAAAAATCAGAAAGGCCAACGGTTTCGCCGTAGCGCTCCATAGAATTTTTTACATCCATTGCCACATAGTCTATAAGCCCCTCTTCTACAAGGGCGCGCAACTGCTCGGGAAAACTGCCGTTTGTGTCAAGTTTCACCAGATAGCCCAGCGCCTTAACCTTGCGGATAAATTCGGGCAGCTTTGTCTGCATTAACGGTTCACCGCCGGTAATGCAAACGCCATCTAAAATACCGACTCTCTTTTTTAAATAAGAAAGAACCTCTTCTTCACTATGTTGTTCGCCCTCGCCTTTTTCGGTAACCAAAAGGGCATTATGGCAAAACGGGCAACGAAAATTGCAGCCCTTGGTGAACAGGGTGCAGGCCACATGCCCGGGAAAATCAAGCAATGTCAGTTTTTGAAAGCCGCTGAAAATCATAGTTACCCTCCTTTGGGGTTTATTGCTCTGCACTTCTTGCAGCCATCAGCCGTTCTGCCTTTTTCTGTTCAGACACATCGCCAAGGCCCGAAAGCACAACTGCAACAAAAATGAGCACCGCACCAATAATGAGCGATGAGGTGAGTGCATCGGTTCCGCAAAGAACAGAAAGCACAAGTGTAATCACCGCCGAGATCGGCATGGCAACCGCAATAAAAGTTACATCTAGTTTGGTTGTGGCAATGGTGCGCAAGAGCCAGCAAAGGGTGCCACTCCCCAGCGCGTTTAAAGCCAGCAGAATCAGCACAGGTGCATTGAAAGTAACCTTAATGGCCTCAAGCGGCACTCCGTCTACCTTGACAAAATGCAGCACCAGCATCACCGCAACAGACATCACGGTATGAATCCAGCGCTGAATCATGAGCAAAAGGGGAATGTGCAGTTCTTTGCCGTAAGTACCTGTGCCAACCATATTGCCGGCATATAAAACACCCGCTAAGCCACACAGAATTTCGCCAATGCCAAAACCGCCGTTTGTATCTGCCCCGTTTAAAATAAAGCAACCGACAAGGCAAGTCAAACACGAAAGTATGGTGAGCCAATTCGGCTTTTTGCGAAACATAACAAGCATCAGAACCGGCACCACAATGCAGGAAGTATTCTCTAAAAAGGCATACATAGAAGGGGTTGTGTATTGCAGGCCGATTCTCTGCGAAAGTTCTGCCAGAGAATAGCAAAGGCCGGTTACAACCGCCACCGCCAGATATTTTTTGTTTAACAGTTTAAACGATTTCCACGAAATCAGCGTGAACGAAACGGCAATGAGCAACGAACAAATTGCCGTGAAGGCTGTTGCGGAAAAATAATCGTAAAAATACACCGCATTGATTAAGGGAATGACGCCCCAAATCACAATAACGAGCGAAAGATAGAAATAATAAATGCCTTGTTTTTTCATTATGATAATATCCCCCTGACTTATAAAAGAATTTGCAACAACCAGCAAACAAAAGGCAAGGTAAACAAACTCGCGATGGTGGTTATAAAAAGCCCCACCGCCGTATATTCATAATCCGCGCCGTGCTCATGTGCCAATATGGTAAGCACCGTTTGCGCAGGCATAGCAGCCTCAAGCACAACCACGCCCAAAATCATCTCGGGCGCGCCCAAAAAGCGGAATAAGAGCAAAAACAGCACCGGGAGAACAACAAGTTTCAGCGGCATAATCACAAAAATCCACCATTTTTTTGCCGTTTTTTTCACATCAATTGTGGCAAGCGTCATACCAATAAAAATCATAGAAAGCGCTGTGGTTAAACTCCCCACACCGGTCACTGCCTCACTCAAAATGGGCGGCAGTTTAATACCAAAGAAAAACATTACAATTGCAATGGCAAATGAGATCGTGTTGGGATTTAGCAACTTTTTCCACAAATTCTCTTTCGGGCCACCCTCTTTTTTGCTCAAGAGAAACACGCCGGCCGTCCACATAAACAAATCATTTAACAGCCAGTAAATAATGGCATAAAAGAAACCCGTTTCGCCATATACTGCAACAATGATGGGATACCCCATAAAAATAACATTACCCAAACACGACAAAAGCCGGTGCGCTGCCACAGTGGCCTCGGGAATTTTCAACAGTTTTGCCGTAACAACACCAAGACCGAACATTGTGAGAATGCAAAAAACAGACAGCGCGAACACAATGCCGAGTTCACCCAGCCTTGAAACCTCAAAATTTTCTTTTGAGATAGACGAAATGACAAGGCAAGGCAAAATCAATTTCACAATCAGTTTTGAAATAGCATCCTTATGCCCTGCTTCAACATATTTTGTTTTCACAACCACATAGCCAAACAACATAATAAAGGCAAGCATACCCACCTGCCCGACAACGGTCATAAAGTTCATTTTGTTACTCCGTTTCTTATTTTTTTCTCTTTTTTTTGAAAAAATCGCGTATGATAATTATATCATATTTTCCGTTTTCCAGTCAACAACTTCTTTTTATATTTTGCTGATTTTCTCTCAAAAAAATTTGTTCACTTTTTTCTTGTTTTTTCATATAGTAATATTGCAGGCCCCACGGCAGTTTCGTTATTTTCGGGGCAGAAAGGGTGTGAAATATGGCACTGTCAGACAGAGAACTTCTCGCACGCCTCATCAAGTGCGAGGCAGGGGGCGAAGGCGACAACGGCATGCGCGCCGTGGCAAGCGTGGTGATGAACCGCGTGCGTGCTCCGGGCGGTGAATATGCCCGTGTTGGTCGGGGCAGCCTGCGGAACATTATTTTTCAGCCGGGCCAGTTCACCTGCATAAAAGAAGTGGTTGCAGGCGAATATAATGCACAGAACATTTATAACATGCGCCCTGAGGCAATTCACTACAGCATTGCCGATTGGGCAATCGGCGGAAACCGTTTGTCGCCCCTGGGGCAGGCACTCTGGTTTTTTAATCCCTACCGCCCCACTTGTGTTCAGAACTTTCCCAGTCAGGTAGGCAGTTTTGTGACCCGAGTCGTGAACCATTGTTTTTACAATCCCACAGATGCATATTTTCAGACCTAAATCAAACCAGAAAGGAATGTGCACTATGCCAAACGACAACACACAAACCATGCAAGACGGCGCCTGGATTGGCGCTACCTCGCCCGAAACAGGTGGTAGAGCCATGCCGGGATATTACTACGAGGCACCCACACCCGCCGGCACGCAGTCAAACCGCACCGAACCTGTTATGCCGCCAAATCTTTCCCCGCAGGAATCGCCCGAGGCGGTGGGGAATCCGCAGAATACCGAGGAGGCTTATGCCGGTTCGTTTCAGGCCGCGTTGCAAAACAATCTTGGCTACTTTGTTGTGATTGAGTTTCTCATCGGCACAGACAGTTTAACCGAAAAAGAAGGCATTCTCTATGCCGTCGGCAACAACTTTGTCACGCTTTATGAGCAAGAAACCGACCGCTACATTGTGTGTGATTTGTTCTCAATTAAATTTGTTACCTTCTTCCGTCAGAGCCCGTCTTACATAGTCAGCCCCAATGCTGTGGGCACACCGCGAGCCCCCAGAAGTTACGGCGGAATGGTACCAAGAAATTATTAAAATAAGAAAAAAACGGTTGCCCGCAGGCAACCGTTTTTTTATATTATAACCACTCTTCAGGCTTTTCTTCCCTTTTGCCAAAAGCATATAAAATCGCATCCGCAATGCGTTTTGATGCCTGCCCGTCGCCATAGGGATTCACCGCGCGGCTCATTGCATCATAGGCACTTTGATCTGTCAGAAGTTCGTGTGCCATTTCATAGATGGTTTCCTCATCCGTTCCGGCAATTTTCACCGTGCCGGCATACACCGCCTCGGGGCGCTCGGTTTCGCTACGCAGAACCAAAACCGGCTTGCCCAAAGAGGGCGCCTCCTCCTGCAATCCGCCGGAATCGGTCATAACCAGATAGGAACGATTCATCAGGTTGTGGAGTTCTTCCACATCCACAGGGTCAATCAGGCGAATACGGTCGTGTCCACCCAAAATTTTCTGCGCCGGCTCTCTGACAGCAGGGTTTAAATGCATGGGATAAATAATCTGCACATCGGGGTGGTCATCGGCAATGCGCTTTACGGCAGAAAGAATCTGCACCAACGGTTCGCCGAGATTTTCGCGGCGATGCGCCGTTAACAAAATAGTTCTTCCCTTTGAAAAATCAATCTCGCGGAGCGCCTCTGTCTCAAACTCATAATCATCGGCCACCGTGTGACGCACAGCATCAATGACCGTATTACCGGTAACAAAAATCTTTTCTGCCTCCACCATCTCTTTTAAAAGATTCTCACGGTTATTTTTTGTGGGGGCAAAATATAAATCTGTGAGCGCCGTTGTGAGTTTGCGGTTCATTTCTTCGGGATAGGGTGAATATTTATCATAGGTTCTGAGTCCAGCCTCAACATGCCCCACCTGAATTTTGCAGTAAAAAGCGGCGAGCGCACCTGCAAAGGTGGTGGAGGTGTCACCGTGCACCAAAACAATGTCAGGCTTTGCCTCGTTCATCACTTCTTCAAGACCGGTCAGAGCGCGAGTGGTGATGGATGAAAGCGTCTGGCGCTGTTGCATAATGTTCAAATCATATTGCGGGGTAATGTCAAAGCGCGCCAGCACCTGGTCAAGCATTTCTCTGTGTTGTGCTGTAACACAAACAATGGATTCAATTTCTTCTCTCTGTTCAAGTTCTTTCACCAAGGGTGCCATTTTAATGGCCTCGGGGCGAGTACCGAACACAGTCATTACTTTTATCTTTTCCATAAAAACCTCCGGAATTTTTATTCCTCAGACTGATTTTTCTCTGTTTCTTCTCCGTTTTTGGTCTCGTGATTTTTACCGACTCTGCTAAAAGCAACCAGCGCAATAAGCACTAAAATAGCAAGCAGAATCAAACCGCGTTTCATATCGGTTAAAAGCATCACAATCGCGCCGCCGGCAAGCACAACAGAAAGGGCATACATAATGAGAACGGTTGCACGGTGTGAAAAGCCGCGGTCAATCAGTTTGTGGTGCAAATGCCCACGGTCGGGCGCCATAATGGACTGCCCTTTTAAAAGGCGGCGGATGATGGCAAAAGCCGTATCAAAAATCGGCAACCCCAGAACAAGCAGAGGCACAGCCACCGCCACATAAGTTTTAAGCGGACCCTGAATGGAAATGCACGCCAGCACAAACCCCAAAAATGTAGCGCCGGTATCACCCATAAAAAGCCGCGCAGGGTTAAAATTATAAGGCAAAAAGCCAAAGCAGGCGCCAACCAGCGCAGCCGCCATAACCAAAAGCGTTACCGAACTGCTGTGAACCAAAAGCAAAATAGAAAGAAGCGCCACCGCAGCAATGGATGAAATGCCTGCCGCCAAACCGTCAAGCCCGTCAAGCAGATTCACCGCGTTGGTTACGCCGGCAATCCACAAAATACTGCCGAGGTATGATATCCAAAGGGGCAGGCTCATCAGTTCCCCTGTAAACGGATTGGTGATGGCAAACACGCGAACGCCGAGAAAAACAGGGATGGCCGCCGCCACAAGTTGAACCAGAAACTTCAGTTTAGCCGGGCGCGGCTTAATATCATCCAACATACCTAATATCACAATGATGAGTGTGCCGATTAAAATGCCAATCAAGCCGCGGTTAACAGAACCCGTCGGCAACACAAATTCAGAAAAACAAAGAACGCTGATCAAAAAACCGAAGAAAATGGCAAGGCCGCCCAGGCGCGCCTTGGGTTCTTTGTGCATACGGCGTTTATCTTTAGGAACATCCACCGCCCCTACCTTGTAGGCAATTTTCTCTGCCAGAGGGGTGGTGATATAAGATATAATCAAGGCAACAACAAACGAAATGATAATTGAAATGCCGCTGGTTTGACTCATGCTTACACAATCCTTTCCGTCACGGATCTTTCTCTCGATTCAATGATTCACACAAAATTATACAACCTTTTTCCTTTTTTGTCAAGGTCAGGCACAGGCGCCTATAACTCTATTTTCCGTTGAGAGTTCGATACAAAAATAATTTTAGAATAACACAAAAAAGCAAAATTCAAAAGAACTCTTCTCTTTCGGTATTGTAATTTTTATATACACATATCTGCAAATATACCATACCAATAAACTTGATTTTGTGTAATTCTTATTGCTTCCTTTGAGACTGTTTCTCCTTTTTTTCTTCGATGATAAAGAGAAAGCATTATGTCAGCTTTTTTGTTTTCAATTTTTCTTCTATTTCTAATAACGGAACTATTTGTTAAATGATTTCTTGCACTCTCCACATAAATATTATTATTTTCAACATATACATAAAACCAAATGCCTTCCCTTTGTAGCGGAATTGTCTTAACATCTCGAGGGTTATTTATGTATGATGAAACCATTTCTTCCCAAGTTGTTTTTTTATTACCAAACATTATATCTTCCTCCAAATATATTACTCTTTATCAATATTTATTTTTAAAAAATATTCCTCTTATCAGGCCATAAAGAACCCCACCAATAAACAATCCTGTTCTTCTTCCTCTTTTCGACATACCTTTACCTCCAAAATTATAGTTTGTATTCTATTTCAAGAGTAGAAGAATTGCCTTTTGGCGGCTGAAATAGAATGTTATCATTTTCTTCCATACACTGTCGCATAGCATTACACACCATTGGAAATCTGCTTTTTAAATTAAGTTGTTTATGGATGTCTCTTGAAATTAAAATAAGACTACTTTTCCCTTCCTCTTTTGCAAGTTCCTTTAATTCTTTAATGTATTTACAAATATCACTAGTTGTTATACTTGCTTTTTCTACCTCTTTTTTTTCTTTTGTTAGAACATCAACTTTTTCTTCTAAAACTTGTATTCTGCCTAACAATTCAAGAATAATTTTTTCATAATCCATAGAATTCAACCCCTTTTTTCATTTAATTCTAATAGAATTCTAACATAATTTTTATAGAATGTCAATGGTTTTTAAGTGTTAAAATCAAAAAAATTGCGGTCGGAAAAACTCACGCATTTTTCCAACAGTTATAAATGACTCTTTTGAGAAAGGTTATCCAAAACCTTCCTCTTGTGGGGAATGTGGGTTGCGGAGCAACTCGGATGAGGTGGAAAAATAAACGCCGCAAGCGACTACACCTCACCACCGCCTACGGCGGAGCCTCTCCTCAAGGAGAAGCCTTCTGCCAGTAAAACCAATATTGTTTATAATATGCGGAACTTTTCAACACCACAAACTATGCATAAAAAAATAGACAAATTTGCTTAATTGCAATTCAATTTCTCAACGAGATTACAACAAAAATTTCGTTTTACAGAAAATCGAGTTATAGGCACAGGCAGAACCGTAACAAGAGGCTGTCATTTTTTAACACAAACAAAAAGAGTTGCAATAAAGCGGATGCTTTACTGCAACTCCCGTTATTTATTCTTCGTCTTCTGTTAAGCCTAAAATCCAGTCAGCCGATGCCCCATAATACCGGCACAGTTTAATCAAATGCTCAAGGGGCAGACTGCGAACGCCCAGTTCATATTTAGAATATACCTGCTGGCGAATGCCCAGCATTTCAGCAACCTGCTTTTGCGTTTCTTTTTTCTGCTCACGCAAATCGCGGATTCTGTCGTTATAATGCTTCATACACGCGCCTCCTTATTGCAGTTTTTTATTCCTCGGTTATGTCTTCAGAAACAGTTTCTTCTGCTGCGGTTTCTTCTGAAACAGCGCCCTCGGGCAGTTCTTCAAATTCGTCAACATCTTCCTGCTCGTCGGTACGGGCAATGCTCACAACATAAACATCATCAAGACGCATCAGGCGAACACCCTTGGTGAGACGACCAATACGGCTGATTTCACGGGTTTTCATACGGATGATGGTACCGTCTGATGTGATGAGCATAATGTCGTCAGACTCGGTAACCATACGAATGCCGGCAATGTTACCCGTGCTTTCAGAGAGACGGTAAGTATTAACACCCTGACCGCCACGGTTCTGGGTTTTATATTCAGAAAGTGCGGTCTTTTTACCGTAACCCTTTTCGGTAACAACCAAAAGGTCAGCATCTTCTGTTACAATACCCATGCCCACAACATAGTCATTTTCAGAAGCAAGGCGAATACCGCGAACACCGTGAGATACACGGCCGAGCGGTCTTGCATCGCTTTCGTTAAAGCGGATACACATACCGTTATAAGTTGCCAGAAGCACATCCTGCTTGCCGTCGGTGAGTTCCACATGAATCAGTTCGTCACCTTCATCCAGCACGATGGCGGCCAGGCCGCTTCTTCTTGCGGTGTTATATGCCATAAAGTCTGTTTTCTTAACAACGCCCTTGCGGGTTGCAAAGAAGAGATATTTATCTTCTTCAAACTCACGCACACAAATGGTTGCTGTAACCTTTTCTTCAGGGTCAAGCTGCAAAAGGTTAACAATGGCTGTGCCCTTTGCCTGTCTACCCGCTTCGGGGATTTCATAAGCCTTCAGGCGATACATTTTACCCTTGTTGGTGAAGAACAGAACATGGTTGTGAGTGCTGGTAACAAACAGTTTCTCCACAAAGTCTTCTTCACGCGTGGTCATACCCATAATGCCTTTACCGCCGCGGCGCTGTGCTTTGTAAGTATCAACCGGCATGCGTTTTACATAGCCAAAATGTGTCAGCGTTACAACCACATCTTCTTCTTCAATCAGGTCTTCAATGTTAATTTCATCATCGTGCGCCGTGATTTCAGACTTGCGGTCATCGCCGTATTTATTGCTGATGACAGTTAACTCTTCTTTAATAATATCAAGCACCATAAACTCGTTATTCAGAATATCGTTTAAGTGTTTGATGGTTTTCATCAGTTCGTCATATTCAGCGTCAATCTTCTCACGCTCAAGACCCTGCAAGCGAGCCAGACGCATATCTAAAATCGCCTGCGCCTGCACATCAGACAGGTTAAAGGTTTCCATCAGTTTGGGTTTAGCGTCATCATAACTTGCACGAATGAGTTTAATGATTTCGTCAATATGGTCAAGTGCAATTCTGAGACCTTCTAAAATGTGGGCACGCGCTTCGGCTTTCTTTAAGTCAAAGCGGGTTCTTCTGACGATGACATCTTTCTGGAATTCCAGATAGTGATAGAGCATTTCCTTCAGGTTTAACACCTTTGGCTCTTTGCCCACAATGGCCAGCATAATAATGCTGAATGTTTCCTGCAGTTGTGTATATTTATATAACTGATTTAAAATGACATTGGCATTGGCATCGCGCTTTAATTCAATCACCATGCGCATACCGTCACGGTCAGACTCATCGCGCAGGCCGGAGATGCCTTCAACACGCTTGTCTTTTACAAGTTCGGCAATTTTTTCAATCAAACGCGCCTTGTTCACCTGATACGGCAGTTCGGTCACAACAATGCGCTGTCTGTCGCCCGCCATCTGCTCAATTTCACTTCTGGCGCGCATCACAATTTTACCGCGGCCGGTTTCATAAGCGCTGCGGATACCCGAAAGCCCCATGATAATGCCCGCCGTCGGAAAGTCTGGCCCTTTAATGTGTTCACAAAGACCTTCAACTGAAATGTCGGGGTTATCAATCAGGGCAACAATGCCGTTTATAACCTCGCGCAGGTTGTGCGGCGGAATGTTGGTGGCCATACCAACGGCAATACCTGAAGAACCGTTAACCAGCAGGTTGGGGAAACGCGAAGGCAAAACGGTAGGCTCTTCATGGTCTTCATTATAGTTCGGCATAAAATCTACGGTCTGCTTTTCAATTTCTGTCAGCATGTCCATAGAAATTTTAGACATTCTTGCCTCGGTGTAACGGTAAGCAGCCGGTGGGTCACCGTCAACCGAACCGAAGTTACCGTGACCGTCAACCAACGGGTAGCGCATAGAGAAATCCTGCGCCAAGCGCACCAGCGCATCATATACCGACATATCACCGTGGGGATGATATTTACCAAGCACATCACCGACGGTGGTCGCACACTTTTTATAAGGGCGGTCGGGGTAAAGGTTGGCTTCATACATAGCGTACAGAATCCGTCGGTGAACCGGCTTTAAGCCGTCTCTCACATCGGGAAGCGCACGACCTACAATAACGCTCATTGCGTAATTGATGTAGGATTTTTTCATTTCTTTGGTTATTTCAACAGGAATAACTGTTTGATTTTCAAATTCTTGCATACAGACGCTCCTTTAAAGACGAAATTCCGTAATAATCAGATGTCCAGATTCTGAACAAACTTGGCGTTCTTTTCAATGAACTCACGGCGGGGTTCAACATTATCACCCATTAAAATGGTGAAGATTTCATCTGCCGCAACCGCATCTTCAAGTTCCACGCGGAGCATGGTTCTTGTTGCGGGGTTCATTGTGGTTTCCCACAACTGGTCGGGGTTCATTTCACCAAGACCTTTATAGCGCTGC
Source organism: Clostridia bacterium (assembly GCA_045652725.1). Taxonomy (GTDB): domain Bacteria; phylum Bacillota; class Clostridia; order UBA1381; family UBA9506; genus UMGS755. Next base: position 11,879 of record JAZRUU010000192.1, read on the forward strand.
ACTTTTGCATCACTGCCAAATTCAGCGAGCAGAGTCTGCAGTTCGGGGTCGGTGTAGGCATAGGCTTCTTTTTTGCCTTTATAAACCTTGTAAAGCGGCGGCTGTGCAATGTAAACAAAGCCGTGCTCAATTAAAGGACGCATATGACGGAAGAAGAAGGTCAGCATCAGCGTGCGGATGTGTTCACCGTCAACATCGGCATCGGCCATAATAATAATTTTATGATACCGCAGTTTTTCAACATTGAACTCATCACCAATACCGGCGCCTAATGCCGTGATAACCGGCATCAGTTTATCATTACCGTAAACCTTGTCAAGGCGGGCCTTTTCAACATTTAACATTTTACCCCAAAGCGGGAGAATTGCCTGGAACGAACGGTCACGCCCCTGTTTAGCAGAGCCGCCTGCAGAGTCACCCTCGACGATGTAAATTTCGGTATTCTCGGGATTTCTGTCAGAACAGTCTGCCAGTTTGCCCGGCAGGGTTGTGGTGCTGTCTAACGCATTTTTGCGGCGGGTTAAGTCTCTTGCTTTTCTGGCCGCATCACGCGCACGGGCTGCCGTTAACGCTTTGTCAATAATAATTCTTGCCGAAGCGGGGTTCTCTTCTAAAAAGGTTTCAACCTTTTCGGCCATAATCGATTCTGTCAGACCGCGCACCTCGCTGTTACCCAGTTTGGTTTTGGTCTGGCCTTCAAACTGCGGCTCTTTTACCTTAACAGAGATAACGGCCGCAATACCCTCACGAACATCTTCACCCGAAAGGGATTTGTCACTTTCTTTAATAAAGCCGTGCTTTTTAGCATAATCGTTGAGCACGCGGGTAAGCGCCGCTTTAAAGCCCGTTTCGTGCGTACCACCCTCGGTGGTGTGAATGTTGTTGGCAAAGCTGACAATGGTTTCAGAATAAGAGTCGTTATACTGCATTGCAACTTCAACCACAACCTCGTCACGCTCGGCTTCAAAATAAATAATTTCTTCGTGAAGCGGGGTTTTGTTCTTATTTAAAAACTGAACATATTCAGAAACGCCGCCGTCATACTTCATATCGGCAATGGTTTCTTCTTCAGCTCTTTTATCTTCTAATGTAATGTGCACACCCTTATTTAAGAACGCCTGCTGACGAAGGCGGGTGCGCAAAATTTCAAATTCAAACTCCAGCGTTTCAAAAATCTGATCATCCGGCATGAAGGTAACCTGTGTGCCTGTTTTATCGGTCTCGCCGATAACCTTCAGCGGACCGCAGGACTTGCCGCGTTCATAGCGCTGCATATGCACATTTTTACCGTCGTGCACCTGCACCTCCAGCCATTCAGACAAGGCGTTAACAACACTGGCGCCCACACCGTGCAAACCGCCGGATACCTTGTAACCCCCACCGCCGAACTTACCGCCGGCGTGCAGAACAGTGAACACGACCTCAACTGCGGGGATGCCCATTTTCGGATGGATACCGGTGGGGATACCACGACCATCGTCCGTTACGGTGATAGAATTGTCGCCGTTAATATCAACAGTAATGTTCTTACAGTAGCCTGCCAGGGCTTCATCAATGGAGTTATCAACAATTTCATAGACCAGGTGATGCAGACCGACAGCAGAGGTAGAGCCGATATACATACCGGGACGCTTTCTGACCGCCTCAAGCCCTTCAAGCACTTGAATTTGGGTTTCATCATACTGGGTGTTTACTTTATTTTCCATGTTTACCTCCGGTTGCTTTTTCGCCGAATTGTTTCAAAAATAGCCTTTTTATATATTATAGCATAAAACAATATAAAAAGCAAGGTTTTTATGCAAAAAAGATTTTAGGTGCAATTTTGAGCCAACGGCAAATTTTTCTCTTTTTTTCACCATAGGCCAGTCATAAAAAAAAGACCGTGGTAAGCCGATTGAAAAATCGCAAAACCACAGTCTTATATTTTTTGTTATTTTTCCAAATACGGAACCGAAAGCAGGCCCGATTTTTGCCGCAAGCAGCACAGCAGATTGCCCATCGTATTCGCCACACGAATGCAAATCTCGTGCTCCCCTGCCGACATAGTAAGCGCCACGGTTATTTTTTATAATTTTCTTTCAAAATCGCAGTTTTCGTTATAGCAAACAATTTTCTGCGCTCTGCCGTTTTTCTGCAACAGAAGGCCGCCGCATTTGGGGCAGGTTTCCTTGGCAAGCGGCATATCCCAACTCATAAAATCACAGGTGGGATTTTTTTCACAACCGTAATATTTTTTACCGCGCTGTGACTTTTTCTCTAAAATTTTGCCACCGCATTTGGGGCAAGCGGCACCGGTTTCTTTCACAATGGGTTTGGCGTTACGGCATTCGGGGAAGCCGGGGCAAGCCAAAAACTTACCAAAACGCCCCATTTTGTAAACCATAAGCCGACCGCATTTGTCACAAACAACATCTGAAACCTCATCGGCAACCTTAACCTTTTCTGCCTCTTTTTCAGCCTTTTTAATCTCTTCAGAGAAAGGACCGTAAAAGTCACGCAGAATCTGCACCCAATCCACAGAACCTTCTTCAATGGAGTCAAGCTCTTTTTCCATATTGGCAGTAAAGGCCACATCCACAATATCGGCAAAATACTGGCTCATAATTTCGGTAACCACTTTGCCGAGTTCGGTGGGCACAAACATCTTTTTCTCACGGCCAACATAACCGCGCGCGGTGATGGTGGTGATGGTAGGCGCATAGGTACTCGGGCGACCAATGCCCTTTTCTTCGAGCGCTTTAATTAAGGTGGCTTCGGTGTAACGCGCAGGCGGCTGGGTGAAATGCTGTGATGCATCCAGCTTCTCGCGAATCAGTTTATCACCGTCTGAAAGCGGGGGCAGTTTTGTGTTTTTCGTCTCCTCTGCCTCATCGCTGCCTTCAACATATAAGGTCATAAAGCCTTTGAATTTAATCTGATAGCCGCTTGCTTTGAACAAATAGTCACCGGCTTTAATATCTGCATTCACGGTGTTATACACGGCAGATTCCATCTGGCAGGCCACAAAACGCTCCCAGATGAGTTTATAAAGTTTATACAAATCAGCAGGTAAAACACCTTTGAGTTCTGCCGGTGTTAAATCTAAAACAGTGGGGCGGATGGCTTCGTGTGCATCCTGCGCGGTGTTCTTGGTTTTATACACTCTTGCAGAAGCAGGCAGATATTCTTTTCCAAACTGCTTTTCAATAAAGCTGCGCGCATCAGAAAGCGCCTCATTTGCAATGCGAAGCGAGTCGGTTCTCATATAAGTAATGAGACCAACCGTGCCGTGACCGGGCACTTCAACACCTTCATAAAGCCCCTGCGCGGCCATCATCGTCCGCTTAACGGTAAAGCCGAGTTTGCGGGCAGCCTCCTGCTGCAGGGTGCTGGTGATGAACGGCGGCGCCGGGTTGCGCTTTTTTACGCCCTCTTTCACCGAATCAACATAAAATTTTGCCTTTTCAAGGTCTGAAACAACAGCATCCACAGCGGCTTTGTTTGAAAGTTTCATCTTTTTGCCGTTTTTACCGTAAAACTCGGCAATGAAACTGCTGCCTGTTTTTTCTTCTTTCAAAAGCGCATCAAGCGCCCAGAATTCTTCGGGAATAAACGCCTCAATTTCTTTTTCGCGGTCACAAATCATTTTGCAGGTGACAGATTGCACGCGACCTGCAGATAAGCCTTTTTTCACCTTTTTCCACAAAATCGGGCTGATGGAATAGCCCACAATTCTGTCAAGCACGCGGCGCGCCTGCTGTGCATCAACCAAATCACGGTCAATGGCGCGCGGCGAGGTGATTGAATTTTTAACCGCCGTTTTGGTAATTTCATTAAAGGTAATGCGGCATTTTTCTTTTTCATCAATGCCAAGCAGCGTGGCCAAATGCCAACTGATGGCTTCACCCTCACGGTCAGGGTCAGTTGCAAGATAAATCTTTTTGGCTTCTTTTGCGGCCTTTTTCAGTTTCGAAAGCAGGTCGCCCTTGCCCCTGATGGTAATATATTTGGGTTCAAAATCACCGCTCAAATCAATACTCATCTGACTTTTCGGCAGGTCTCTCACATGGCCGAAGGACGCCATAACGGTATACGATTTTCCCAGATACTGCTTAATGGTTTTCGCCTTGGCAGGCGATTCCACAATGACAAGATTTGTCGCCATTGTTTTCCTCCTTATTGCCTACAAATTTATGGTGTAGCGCTTGCCCGAATGTGCACGGACAAGCCCTTTCATTTCAAGCAAAGTCAGCGTTGCCGTCAGAATTTGCAGAGGCATGCCCTGCTCTGCCAGCGTGTCAATATGTTTCGCCTCTTGCGACAGGAAAGATAAAACCGCTTTTTCGTTTTCATCCAAATCTGCCGGAATCACCGGCGCAGGTGACGCGGCAGGAGTCTTTTGTGCAGAAGAATCGGCCTTTGCTGTTTTTTGTTTTTTTGCCTTTTTCTTCGGTTTTTCAACCAAAATGTCTGTCATTTCATCTGCTGAGCCACCGATTGCGGCACGGTTTTTCTCCAGCAATTCACCATATAAATCTCGGAACTCACCCAAAACATCCTCTGCCGCAAGCACGGCTTTTGCACCCTCTTGCAGCAAAAGATTTGAGCCGACCGATTTCTTTCTCGTAATATCACCGGGTACGCTGAAAACTTCACGGTTTTGTTCACCGGCAAGGCGGGCCGTAATCAAAGCGCCGCTCCGCTTGGGCGCTTCAACCACAACTGTGCCCAGCGAAAGGCCGCTGATAATTCTGTTGCGAATGGGAAAATGTTTGGAAACAGGCGGCGAACCGGGCGGATATTCCGACAGCACCAAACCTCTTTCAATAATTTTCTCCATCAACTTTTTATTTTCCGGCGGATAGCAAATATCCACACCGCAACCTAAAACCGCAACGGTTTTACCACCTGCCGAAAGTGCCCCTGCGGCCGCGTGGGCATCAATTCCCTCGGCCATACCGCTGATAACGGTCATGCCGTTTTCTGCCAGCGATTTCCCAAGCGCGCGGGCGGCAGAGTTGCCGTAATTTGTTGATTTTCGCGTGCCCACAAGCGCTATTGTGGCGTGTTCATTTAAGTCTATTCTCTCCCTGCACCGCGCATACAATACATACGGCGGGTCATAAACCGAAGCAAGGAGTTTAGGATAATAAGGACTGTCAAAGGTGAGAATTTTAATGTTCTTTTTCTTGCAGACCGCAATCACGCGGTAAACCTTTTGCATATCCTTATCCTGTACCAGTTTGCGTTCTCGCGGCAGAAGCCCGGGAACGGCTTCAACCGCCTCAGACGAGGCGTAGAAAACTTTTTCAGGCGTTCCGAAACAGTCTAAAAGAAGCGTTATTTTATGGTTTGAAAGACCTTTTTTCAGGGTTAGCCAAAGCCAATATTTCAGTTCTGACAAAAGCCGACACCCTTTCCGTTTTTTTGTAATTTTTCCCAAACTCTTCGGAAATCGTTTCTCATATTACACTACTACAAATCAGAAAAATTGTAAAGAATTTTTTTTGAATCTTTGAATTTACAACCAAACGAATGTAATTAACCAATTTTTTCTCCGATTTCCTGTTTTTATTAAAAAAAAAGAGTTGAATCTTCCTTATATATATGTTATAATACATACAGAAGGGGCAGATTCATTTATCGCCTTTCATAAAATGCAAACAGCGAGGCATTTATTTTATCCAAAATTTTATATGAGAGATACGATAAATGCGGAATTTCGTATATTATAATTTAGCGTTCAGCGCGAAAGCGTTGTCGGCCGGGTCCTGCGCAATCTGAGCCTGTGAACCTCGTCAGGTGGGGAACCAAGCAGCGATAAGCAGAATCTCAGATGTGATGCAGGATCACCCGGTGTGAAAATCGTCATTACAATTCCGCCAAAAGTGCGGTTTTTTTCGTATATACCCAAAACTAAAAAGGAGGTGCCGGTTTTGGCTTATCAGGCACTTTACAGAACCTGGCGACCTTTAATTTTTGATGATGTGGCCGGTCAGGAGCATATTACAAAAACCTTAAAAAACGAAATCCAAACCGGTAACCTGGCACACGCTTATCTCTTTTGCGGCACCCGCGGCACCGGTAAAACCTCAACCGCAAAAATTCTGGCAAGAGCCGTTAACTGTTTAAACCCGCAGGATGGAAACCCCTGCAACGAGTGTGAAATCTGCCGCGGCATTTTAGATGATTCTATTTTAGATGTTGTGGAGATGGACGGCGCCTCGAAAAACAAGGTTGAAAACATTCGCGAAATTATTGACGATGTTGTGTTTCTCCCCACCCGCGCCAGAAAAAAGGTCTATATTATTGACGAGGTGCATATGGTGACCACACAGGCCTTTAATGCACTTTTAAAAACGCTGGAAGAGCCTCCGGCTCATGTTTTGTTCATTCTGGCAACCACCGAACTCAACAAAGTACCGCCCACGGTTTTATCCCGTTGTCAGCGGTTTGATTTTAAACGCATTACCCAAAGTGACATCACGCATCACCTTGAAAAGGTTGTTGCGGCCGCAGGCAGAAAAGTCAGCCGCGAGGCCCTTAGAATGGTTGCCGAACTTGGTGACGGTTCTATGCGTGATTCGCTCAGCATCCTAGAACAGGTTTTAGGCTACACCGATGATGAAATCGGTTACGATGAACTGCTCACCATTATGGGCATCACCGACCATGAAGCGCTGTTTCAGATTTGCCGGGCCATTAGTGAAGAAAACAGCGGCGAAGTGCTCTCGGTATTTGATACCGTTATTGAAAACGGCAAAGAACCCGATGTTTTTGTTGACAGGCTGACCCATTTTCTTCGTGACCTGTTGGTTACAAAAGTGACCAGTCACCCTGAAGGAATTGTGAACACCTCTGCCGAACATCTTGAAAAAATGAAGGTGCTGGCCGAAAGGTTCACGCGTGAAAAACTGATTTTTGCTTTAAAAACTTTAAACGACGCTGTTATTTCTGCCAAAGCCTCCGGCTACGGCAGAATGGTATATGAATTTTCTCTGGTCAAACTCGCCACACCGGCTTATGACACTTCTTTTGAAGCGCTCCACGCCAGAGTGGCAGAACTTGAAAAGAAGTTTGCCTCAGGTGTTGTGGCCACCGCGGCGGCTCCTGCCCCGGCAGGCAATGCCGAACCGACAGATGCCCCCCCGTGGGACGAAAGCCCCGCCCCTGTCCCGGCCGCCAAAGAAGCGCCCGAACCGGCAAAGGCTGCTTTAGCCACTCCGGCAGAAAAGCAGGCAGAAAAGCCGGTAGAAGCAAACAGCGAGGCAGATGCTGCCATCGCACAGTTTGATAAAATTAAAGAATATATCCGCGCGCACGGCGGTGCGCCGATTATGCCGCACATCAACCGCGCCACCCCCATGGTGCTGCAAGGTGTTTTGTCACTCGTTTTCGCCAAAGATGCGCTGATTAACAAAGCCATTGTGGCAAGAGCCGGCAACATTGAACTGATTCAACTTGCCGTTAAGGCCATCACAGGTGAAGAGCGCAAGGTGCAATGCCTTTCTGAAAATGAGGCCGGCGTAAGCCTTTCAGGTGATGATGCGTTTGACCGCTTGCTCGAACTTGGCAACACACACGGTAATATTGAAATTTTATAAGTATGATTGAATAAACGGAGGAACACTAACTATGGCAAAAGGAAATAAATTCACCGGTGGCGGTGTGAACCAGCAGAAAGCCGCTATGATGCAGAGAGTGCAGAAAATGCAGGAAGATATGGAAAAAATGCAGGCCGAACTCAGCGAAAAAACCGTTGAGGCAACTGCAGGCGGCGGGGCTGTTACCGTTGTTATGAAGGGCAGCCACGAATTGGTTTCTGTCAGTTTAAAACCCGAGATTGTTGACCCCGATGACATTGAGATGCTTGAAGACTTAATCGTTGCCGCTGTCAACGAGGCAGGCGCTAAAGCCGGTGCTATGATGGAAGAAGGCATGGCAAGCATCACAGGCGGTTTAAACATTCCCGGTTTGTTCTGATAACATCGTTTTCGGCAAAACGGAGGAAGCGTTATGAAAGTGCTTTTTTTGTCCGTCCCCACAGGTCAGGGGCATCATCAGACTGCCAAGGCTCTTTTGGAATATTTTAAAGATAACAAAGAGGTTGAATGCCGCTTTTTAGACATTATGGATAATGTCAGCCCGCACCTTGCCGAGTCCATTCAGCAGGGCTACCTGCTTTCAACCAAGGTGACACCGCACATTTACGGTCGTTTTTACGATTTAGCTGACCGCCGCGATGTGTCAAAAGACTCCGGCATTTCAAAATTGATGAATTCGGTGCTTCATAAAAAACTTTTGGCCTACATTCGTCAGTATGACCCCGATGTTATTGTGGCAACGCATGTAATTGCCGCAATCGCCATCACATATCTGCGCGCAAAATACCCCATTCGAGCCAAGAGCATTGCCATTGTCACAGACTACACCATCCACCCCTTCTGGGAGGATGCGGAGGTAGATTATTACATCACCGCCTCAGAACTGCTTGACTATCAGGCAATCAGAAAAGGGATTCCCGAAAACAAAATCAAGCCGTTCGGCATCCCTATCGGGCCGCATTTTTCTCAAAAACTTTCACAGGCCGAGGCACGCAAGCGTTTGGGGCTTGAAGACCGGTTCACCGTTCTTTTAATGATGGGTTCTATGGGCTACGGGCAGGATA
>JAZRUU010000193.1:0-17132 GCA_045652725.1 Clostridia bacterium
AACTTTAATTCGTGCAGTTCCTTTTCGTATTCTTTGATGTGTCGATACTCTCTGGGCATAAAAAATCCTCCTATGGTAGCTTATATTATTCTACCATAGGAGGGTGTTTTTTTCTATTGTCCTTTTTTACTGGTTCTGTTCTTACCGCAAAAGGGGTGTTTTTATTCTGCTATTAAAATGAGTGTAACAACGCCCGCTCCGTCGGTCACTTCACCGGCGTGTCGCAGATAGCCGTTTTCACCCGTCAAGCGCACCTTAAGCGCATCAAATTCTTCTACCGGGATACGATAACCCTCTCCGTCTTTCTGGTAGGCAGAAAGCATTTCTGCTGCTTTCGTGCAGGTTTGCGATGTGAAGTAGAAAAACACGGTTCCCTGTTCTTCTGTCATCCGTCTCTCCGGTGTCCGCGCATAAGATGAAGGTTCTTCATACACCGGAATCTCCGGCGTTGTCTGCGTTGCAACCGAGGGGGCTTGTTCTGACGGGGTTCTTGGTTGTTGTGTCATTTTTTCTGCAGGTTCCTCTGCCGATATGACTTCAGGCGCATGGGTAACCACCGCAGGATTCTCAACTGTCAAATCAGGATGTGAGGGCAAGTTTCCGAAAGAGATGACCGAAATTGCAATCACCGCCGCAGCAGCAACAAAAGCTGAGGCAGTTTGCCATACTTTTCTGCCGCCAAACCGTTTTACAGCCGGCTTTTTAGCTTGTAAAACCTGCTGCATAATGGATGTATGAAGTGCCTCATTAACGCTTATAACAGGCAGTTCTGCCGCTTCTTTGGTAATGGCACTCAAAAAGGCAAATTCTTTTTGACAAATCTCGCATTGAGCAAGATGTTTGCGAACTGTTTCTGCTTCTTTCTCCGTCAGCATTCCGTCTATGTAGGCCGAAAACTGATTTTGAACATATGCACAGTCATTCTTCATCGTTACCCCTCCTTTCTTTGGCAAGATAATTTCAGTAGATAGTAATTAGACGCTACGAGAACAAAAAAAGTTCCCTGTCTTTTTCTAAAAGTTTTTTCAGGGCTTGCCGCGCTCTGTTAATGCGAGATTTCACCGTGCCCTCGTTAAGACCTGTGATGCGGGCAATTTCTTCATATGAAAGCCCGTTAACATCACGGAGCACAATCACGCGGCGCTGTTCTTCACCCAGTTTTAAAAGTGCCGCCGCTAAAGCGCGTTGTGCTTCTTTTTTTTGCGCCGTTTCATAGGGTGACGGTGCATCTGCCTTTACATTCAGCAAAAATTCATCGCCCTCATCATTCTTTTGATGCAGGCTCACGGTTTCAGCGCGGTGGCGTTTATGCTTTCGCAAATAATCAAGGCACACATTAGAGGCAATTTTGTAGAGCCAGGTTGAAAAGGCCGATTGCCCCGTGTAACTTTCTAAAAAGCGAAAAAGTTTAACAAACACCTCTTGTGTGGCATCTTCCGCGTCAGCACGGTTACCGAGCATTCGATAACAATAATTCAATATTTTGTTTTCATAAAGCAGCACAAGTTGTTCAAAAGCAGTCATATCGCCCTCTAAACTCAGCCTGATGTATTCACTTTCTGACACGGTGTTCACCACCTTTTTGCCCAAGGGACATTATTTCATTAAAAGAAGCGGGCGAAACTGCAAATAGTCTGCCGAAACGAGTTTATATTCCACGCCGTTATAAACGCCCTCTAATGCCATTTTATGACTTGCACCGTGAAGATGACCGTAAAGACAGCGTGAAACGCCATATTCCTCCATTAACTGCGCAAATTCAGACCGAAGCATAGGCGGATAATGCAGCAAAACATAAATAATCTCGGCATCGGTTTTTTTCGCCATATCCAAAGATAGTTTCAAGCGGCTCACCTCACGGCGATACAGCCGTTCATCTTCTTCTGTTTTGCCGTTATCGGGGTAACCTTTGGCACCACAGATGGCAATTTTATCGTGAACATACACCGTGTTGTGCATAAAGCGCAGGGTATCAAACCCCTTTTCTTCGGCATATTTGTTCAGTTTCTGCAATGTCTCCCACCAATAGTCATGATTCCCTTTGGTAATCAGTTTGATACCGTTTAAACTATTTAAAAACTTGAAATCTTCTTCTGCCTCATCAATATACATCGCCCACGAAATATCGCCGGGAACAAGCACCAAATCATCGGGCGCGATGGTGCTCTGCCAGTTTTCTTTCAATATGTTTAAATAATTTTCCCATTTTGCACCGAAAATATCCATCGGTTTATCAGACGAGATGCCGAGGTGCAGATCAGAAATGGCGTAAATTGCCATAATTAAAACTCCTTAAAAACAACAAAAGCCCACACGGCGGGACCGCAATGGGCTTTCTGTTTTAAAATTTATGCAGAGTATACGCTTACCTGCTTCTTGTTTTTGCCTTTTCTTTCAAACTTAACATTGCCGTCAATCAAAGCAAACAGCGTATCGTCTCCGCCTTTGCCCACATTGATGCCGGGATGAATTTTAGTTCCTCTCTGGCGCACCAGAATGTTACCGGCGAGAACTGCCTGACCGTCGCCCTTTTTAACGCCAAGGCGTTTTGCTTCACTGTCACGACCGTTCTTTGTGCTACCAACACCCTTTTTATGAGCAAAAAGCTGAATATCGAACTTAATCATGGTGTAACCTCCTTTTTTCTGCAAGCCGTTTATGGCCTGCAATCTGTGAAAAACGAATTTCCAGTCTATTCGGTGTAACTTTTCACAGTTACATAGGCCGCATACTGCTCTTGTAGGTTTTCAAATGTTAAAACCATACTTTCAAGCAATAAATCAGCCGCTTCTCTCTGTTTATGAGACAAGACTTTTGGAAGGCGACAAGAAAGATAACCCTCGCGCACTTCTGCCAATGCTTCAATCTTCGCCACATCAGTCAAACCGTTAACGGCGGTAAAAGCCGCCGTGGTAACAGAGGCGCAAACAATGTCGGCACCCTTTTCTGCATACCCCGCGTGACCGCTGACGGAAAAATGAACCATTTTCTGTTCTTTGTTTCTGAATAAACTGATTGTAATCATCTTACGCGTTAATCTTTTCAATAACAATCTTTGTATACGGCTGTCTGTGGCCCTGCTTTTTAGCATAACCCTTTTTCGGCTTGTACTTAAATACAATCACCTTTTTAGCCTTGCCTTCTTTTACAACCTTTGCGCTAACAGTTGCACCGTCAACAAAAGGAGCACCAACTTTTAATTCGCTGCCTTCGCCAACTGCGATAACTTCGCTAAAGGTTACGGTTTCGTCAGCCTGAGCGCCGAGTTTTTCTACAAAAATAGAATCACCTTCGCTAACTTTATACTGCTTACCGCCGGTTTTAATAATTGCGTACATAACTGCACCTCCTCCATCCTTGCTCGCTGCTAAACTAAGGTAGACATTTCGTCATTTATAACCTTGCACACGCGGCTACGAAATATTATAACACCAAAACGCACCATTGTCAACCTTTTTTTACAGTTTTTTCAAGGTTTTTCTGCAGAAAAAAGAACAAGACCGCAAAACAGTTGCGGCCTTGTTATATTGTGTTTTAATGTTCGTTAAAATTCTTTAAAAATGCCGCTAAACGATCATTTTCTGTATGATTGAAAATTTCCTCGGGCGTACCCTGATAGGCAATCACGCCGCCATCCATAAAAATAATTTTGTCGGCAACATCTCTGGCAAATGACATTTCGTGTGTAACAATAATCAGCGTCATCTTTTCTTCTGCCAGTTTGCGAATAACCCTGAGCACCTCACCGGTGAGTTCGGGGTCAAGCGCCGAGGTGGGTTCATCAAACAACAAAATTTCTGGCTTAAGCGCCAGCGCACGCGCAATGGCAACACGCTGTTGCTGACCGCCGGAGAGTTCATAAGGATAGGCATTTTCCTTATCTGAAAGGCCGATTTGAGCAAGCAGCCTTCTACCCTCTTCTACGGCTTCTTCCTGCGTCATTTTCTTTAATGAAACAGGCGCCATTGTGATGTTTTCCATCACAGATTTATGGGGAAACAGATTAAAGTTCTGAAACACCATGCCAAGTTTTTTATAAGCCTCTTTGGCTTCAGGGCTTTTAACATAAACACCCTGCTCCACAACGGCCTGGCCCTCAACGGTAATGGTGCCGGCATCAATTTTTTCAAGGTTAATAAGGCTGCGCAAAAAGGTGCTTTTGCCGGAGCCTGAAGGCCCGATGATGGCAATGGCATCCCCGCGGGAAACCGAAAGGTCAACACCCTTTAAAACAGAAAGTTTGCCAAAACTTTTCTGAATGTCTTTTGCTTCTAAAACATACATTTCCGGCACCCCCTTAACCTTTATAATAGTCAAACTTCTTCTCAATATAGCCGAACAGAAGCGTCAGCGCGCCGCAGAACAGCAAGAAGAAAGCACCGGTGTAGAAAAGAGGCCAGATAACGCCACGCGCCGAAAAACGCTCAGCCGCCTTTAATATTTCAGCAACAGCAATAATGCGCGCAAGGCTTGTGTCTTTAACAAGTGTAATAATTTCGTTGCCCATCGGCGGAATAATCCGCTTAATAACCTGCGGAAGAACAACTTTGAAGAATACCTGAAATTTGGTCATACCCAAAACCTGACCGGCTTCATATTGCCCTTTAGAAATCGTTTCAATACCGCCTCTGTATATTTCGGAAAAATATGCCGCATAGTTAATGACAAAAGCAATCAGCGCCGCCAGCATACGGTTTGTCATCGGGCAGTCAAAAACAAGACCGGGCACATAAAAAACCACCAGAAGCTGAAGTAACAACGGTGTTCCGCGAATAATCCACACAAAAAGACGGGTGATGCATTTGATGGGCGCAAATTTAGAAAGCGCCGAAAACACACTATGTAAAACGCGTAAAAATGCATTCTTTTCCGCCTCGGTGTTTTTAAAATTGAAGCGATTTATAAAAGAAAACGGAGCCCACTTTGACATAGAGCCAAAGGTAATAATCAGGCCCAGAGGAATGGAAAAAACAAGGGTAAAGAAAAACAGTTGACAGTTTTCAGAAAACCCCCGCAAAAGTTCATTTGTTACAACGGTGAAAGTCATGGCATTCTCCAAACAGTTTACTTGCAAGAACTTTCTGCACGCGTGTGCAGAAAGTTCTTGCATAAAAATTCTTTAATTATGTAGCAAAAATTAACCAATCAGCAGGTCTGCGAGTTTATATTTTGCTGCAATTTCTTTTAAAGTGCCGGCTTCTGCCAGTTCTTTAATGGCATTGTTAACAACTTCTGTGATGTCGCTGCCCTTTCTGAAAGCAATACCATACTGTTCGGGAGAGAATTCGCCGGTTTCAACAACAACCAGATTTTCATAGTCGGTGCCTTCACCAATCATACCAATGCTTGCAACATAGTCAACAACGCAAGCGCCTGCGGTGCCGCTGCTAACTTCCATCAGAGCTTTTGCCTGAGAATCAACTGCGGTGTAAGCAGCATTAGAGAAAAATGCATCGGTAGTAGCAACTTCTTCACCTGCAGATTCAGCTTCAGCAACAACAACGACTTTGTCTAAACCTTCAGCAGTTTTGTAAGCATCAGCATTTTCAGCCTTAGCTACAACAACCTGCTTGTTCTGCATGTAAGGAACAGAGATGCTCATTGCTGCACTTCTTTCCGGTGTGATGGTCATACCGTTCCAGATACAGTCAATGTTCTTTGCTTCCAGCTCAACTTCTTTGGTGTTCCAGTCGATTTCAACGAATTCGATTTCAACACCCAGTTTTTCACCAACTGCTTTTGCAAAATCGGTTTCAAAACCAACAAATTCTTCACCTTCATAGTAGTTCATAGGTGCAAACAAAGTCATACCAACAATCAGTTTGCCTTTTTCCTGAACATACTTAAGGTCAGAATCTTTAGCAACATTGGCTGTGCAGGCTGTGAGCAACATAACTGCAGCAAAAACGAGTGCTAAAACTTTTGTAAATTTTTTCATTTTTTAAAACCCCTTTTTTTTAATTTTTTGTCGCTCTTTATAAGTCAACTACTATATTTTACTATAAATTTCCCGTTTAGTAAAGTAGATTTATGCATAAAAATGCAATTTACATTCATTCGATTGTATCAAAATAGCCGATACACCTCTGCTTTCACCGACTTCTCAAGAATCTGTAAACTGATTTTAACTTTAAACTCACTCGAATTTATAAATTGCAAATCCATATTGCCATAATCCACCGCCGCATCATCTCCGGGTTGGGCATAACCCACATCTTTTTGGTGGCTGTGTCGTTCTGTAACAGAAAGGCCGGCTGCTCTTACGGCCTGATATATCGTAGAACTCACCTGACAAACACCGCCGCCATAGTCTTGCACCTTTTCGCCCTGTATGAGCACCGTGGCCTTGCGATAGCCGCGTTTTTCCGTTCGCTCACCCACTCTTTTGTTAAATGAAAATGTTTCACCCGGCTCAAGCGTTGAGCCATTAAGCGTGCGAACACAAAGCGCAATGTTGTGCATCCGGCTCTCTGATTTATCTAAAATCATTGTTTCTGCCGCACCAATTAAAACCGGTTCCGGTGCTTCTACTTGGGCCGGTTGCCTCCGATTTTGACTTTCATGGTTCTTCGTTTGCCCCACGCAGCCTCCTAAACATAAAACCACAACTAAAACAGTTAAAAATTGAATGATTTTCTTCATAATTCTTTCCTTTTTTTATTTTTATTATTTCTTTTAATAATTCATTCATACCAGCCACTTTATTGGAAAAAATAAAAAAAATACTTTTATTTTCATTTTGAATATGATTTAATTAGTATAAAAGCACCAGAAAACAGTTAAAGGAGAAATTAAAATGGAAATAATGAAAAAAATCAGCGACTCAGTTATTGAAATGGTTGAACTCGTGTTGCCAAACGATGTGAATCTGCTTAACAATCTAAAAGGAGGCCAGTTAATGCATTGGATTGACATTGCCGCCGCACTCACCGCCTCAAAACATTCGGGAAAGATTGTGGCAACCGTTTCAATGGATAGCCTAGATTTTAAGCATCCCATTCGTTTGGGCGAAATGGTTAAACTTGTGGCAACACTTGTTTCTGTAGGCAACACTTCAATGAAAATTAAGGTCAATGTCTGGGCAGAAAACTTGCAGACCGGCTCTATCATTATGACAAATGAGGCAAACCTCGTGTTCGTAGCGCTGGACGAAAACGGAAGACCCACCCGCGTGCCACGCTTATGTGAATAAAAACTTTATAAAAAAACTCCGACAGGGAAGCCTGTCGGAGGTTTTTCTAATTTAATTTTATTTCGCCGCACGATAGATAACAATCATTCTTGCAGTATCGCCATAGCAGTAAACAACCAGCTTATTGGCAGCTGAACTTGCATCTTTGTAGGTTTTAATCTGATCGGCAGTTGCTTCTGTATTAACTTCTACAGAAGTTCCGTCAAATTCTACAGCAACCACTCTCGCACCGGAAATATTGATGTTGTCAAGAGCGTTGCCACTCAATAAGGATGTTTCTGTCCACGGAGTAGCCGCATTGGGGTAAGCCATGGCCACAAGCATAGCAGATTCTGTTGCATCGAATGCAGCGCCGGCATAAACAACAATTTCACGAGTAACGGAACGGTCACCTTCTTTAAATAAAGGACGGCTGGAACCTAAAGATGTATCACCGGACATATCAACCGTTGTACGCTCGCTGACATTGTTCTGAACAGGCTTAATATATTCTGTGCCGTTATAAATCTTTGTTGCTTCAGCCACAATTTCGCCAGCTTCGATTAAACCGTCGCTTGCAGCAGAGATTCTGACAACATCACCAATCTTTACCGCATTATAGAATGTTCCGGTTTCATCAATATACTCTTTTCGCCCACCGGTGTAATCCAGTGTAACAATCTGATTTCTGTTAATACCTTCCAGTCGGTTTCTTTCAGTAACAATCTCGGGTTTGCAGTCTTCCCACTCAGTTGAAGACGGAGCTTCGTCACTGTAAACAACAACAACAGCCGGTACATAAGAAGCATTCATATCAACAAAGAGTAATTTATATTCTCCGCCCTGAATAAAGCCGGAGTTGTTACCGTTTCTGATTTCATAGCAAGTATTACTTTTTCTGTCGCTCGGAGTTTCAGGTACATAAACAACCTTTGTAGAAGAGTTCAGCTTATAAATGCGCTGGAATACAGGAGCTGCATTACCGGTAGTACATTCAATTGATGCATCTACAAAAGAATTGTTGATCTTAAGATCAGCGTCAGTTGCAACATCAGCCTGAATACCAATATTTAAAATATTGATTTTGCCGTCGCTACCGGTTGAATAGCGAATGGGCTGACATACTTCATCAACAAATGCATAATCACCGGAACTTGCACCAAAGATTGCAGCGTTTTCTTTAAGAATCGTAACAATTTCATCAGCATCTTCGCTCGGCTGATAGTTTGTGTTGTTAATTCTGACTGTATCTGCCAGATATAAATTAGCCGGAGATGTATTTGAAGTTGAGTTCAGTTTCAGGATGCTCATTGCCACCTTGCCGTTCATTGCGTTGCCGTCGTTGCTGGCACTTAAAAGGTAGCCATAAAAATAATTGGTAGAGGTCATCTGTTCGGTATATTTGGCAATCTGACCAAAAGCATCAAGATACAACTTCAGGGAAACACCCAGATTAATACCGGCAACGCTTAAGCCACCTGCAAAGGTGTAATCTTTACCCTGAACCTTAATAGTGTTTCTGGTTGCATCTTTTGCAGTAACCTGACCGGAAACAGTTTTATCAGAAATCAGAACTTCAATTACCTTCGAACTTTCAGAAATTGAAAGAATCTGGTTCTTCGCGATGTTTCTGAACTCAACCTGTTTACCATCTTTTGTAATGGTAACCGCCTTAGCAGTAGACTCATCATCAACTACAATGCTCTGACCGCCAACACCGTTAACTTCGCCGTAAACAGTCTTGGAAGAAGAAATTGTAGATGTTACATACCAATTAGTGTAAGAGGTAAAGAAGATAACATCTGCAGCTTCACCTTCACCGTCTGTGCACAGAAAACGGATAGAGCCGGAATTAGAACGGTTTGCAGTAATCAGATCTTCCAGTGCATCGCTTGTGACAGTGCCGTTATACATGATAATCGGATCGTCAACATAGATTTTAACTTCATCTTCACCGTCGTCATATTCAACAAAATCGTTAGAATAATCGGTAATTTCAGTCAATGAAAGTTCTTCTTCATAGTTGCGGCCTTTCTGCTCGCTTACAGCCGTGGGAACCTGAATGTCGTTGCTGATATCTTCTTCATAGTAAACAACAACTTTCTTACCGAGGTAAGAACGGAGTGAATCTTTAATAGCAAGGTTTCTTGCATCAAAAATAATCACATCATCAGGATCGTTAGAGTAAAGCAGTTTAAACTGGTAGGTGTTTAAAGTATCAGTATCACCGCTCAACAGGCTGGTACCATTGATGGCAATAATCTGACCTTTAAGTTCTTCCATTTCGCTGCCTGTATCTAATGTGGGGATACCACCAACATCTTTGGGCAGTTCAACCTTAATTGAGTTATCCATCAGTTTGGCGATGGTAGCACGCTTTGCGGGTTCACCCTTAACACCATCGGTAATGCCGCTCACAAAACGGTATTTGGTTGCAATCTGGATGTAACCGTCAGGATAGCCAATTTTTTCAGCTTCAGCTTTCATGAAAGTTGATTTTGCACGAATCACCATAGCAATAGCCTGTTCGTATGTAACCTCAGCATCCGGCTTGAAGGTGCCGTCATCATAACCGTTGATGATGCCCTGACCGTGTGCAGCTTTGATGTAACCTGCTGCCCAGTGGTCTGCAGCAACATCAGGGAAGCCGGTAGAATCTACCGTTGTGCTGATGTTACCCATGCCAATTGACAGAATAACCATCTTGGCAAATTCTGAACGCTTGATGCTGGCATCCGGTGCGAAGGTACCGTCTCCCATACCTGAGATAATGCCGCGAGCAACAAGGCTCTGGATGGCTGAATAGTACGGATGTGTGTCAGAAACATCAGTAAAGTCTGACGCTGCAGCCGCAGGAACAGCCAATGATATTGTCATAGCCAATACCAAAAGAAGTGACAATAACTTTTTCATTTTTTTCATTTGATTCCCTCCATAATATAAATTATTTTTTTGTGTACTGACGGTATTTTATAATAATATTATACCATCAAGTTCGTTAAAGGTCAATTGTTTATATTTTACTTTTTTGTTACAGGGTTTCAGTCATTCTGCCAAAAACCAAAATTCAAAACCGTAAAACACATCTGAACCCGAGGGGGATATTTCGCCTCGCACACGCGAATCAAAAATTAAAACATCATTTTCAAAATATAAGCCTATCAGCGGCATCTCACTTTTTAACAACTCACAAAGTTCATAAAAAAGTCGCTGGCTCTCAATATCTTTTCCGCAGAGGGAAATATCAGACAACAATAAGTCAATCCGTTCGTTTGAAACGCCGCAGAAATTGGCGTTGGTGCGAAGCAAAAATGAAAGATCATAATTTTCTAAAACAGAAACCCCGCCAACGAAAACATCATAATCCATCGCTTCAACACGGGCGCGATATTCTGCAAACGGCAAAGCCGTAACATAGGCCTGAATCCCTGCGGCATTCCACATGGTTTTTACTTGCTCAGCCAGTTTAACGCGTGTAGGATTATCGCTGTTGACCAAAATTTCAGGCTGCAGCGTAACCAACTCGCCATAAACTTCTTTTTCGGGCAGGTTGCTTGTGTCAACATTGCGCCAGCCATCTTCAATCAGGCGCGTTTTAACCTGGGCACTCTCTAAAGCATCGGGCACACCGCTGCTGTTCCAAAAAGAACCCGAGGGCACAGGCACATCTGCAACCGCCGCATAAGAGACAGCCGCCGATGTCACAAGGGCCTTACGGCTCAGCGCACCACTAAGCGCCGTTCTTGTCAGCGCAGAAAGAAAGGCAGGTTTCTGGTTGTTAATACCAATAAAGGTAAAGCGACCGCCGGCATATTCCACCGAGGCAAGGTTGCGCTTGGGTGTGTATTCATTTAAGTTAACAACATCTGATGTAAGCACATCAATCTGCAAATTTTCAAGCATTGAAACTGCCGCTGCATTATCTTTTAAGAGCATAACCGAAACATTTTCAATATAGGGCGAAAATTCACGGAAATAATTTTCGTTAACCGAAAGATAAAGTTCTTTGCTTTTTTTATAACTCTGCACCTTAAAACGCCCCGTGCCGTTGGGCACATAAGTCAGCGCATCATAGGCACTTACATCTTCGTCAGACAAAACGGGAAAGTCTAGGAGCGCCACAAAGTTTGCAACAGGATATTGCAGTGTAACGCTGAGCACCTGCCCATAACTGTGAAAAGACGAAATCATATTAAGTCGCTCTCTGTAATGATTTTCTGTCGAAAAAATCATACCAAGCGTAGCCTCAACATCGGCCGCCGTCAAAGAATCACCGTTATGAAATCCGATTCCGCTTTTTAAGGTAAATTCATACAAAAGCCCATCGGCACTAACGGTATAATTTTCACAAAGTACGGGTTCTGTAACCTCTGCGGGTGTTCTTTGAAACAAACTGTCATACACAAGTTTGAAAACCGAAAGATTATTATCATTTTCAGCCAGAAGCGGGTTCAGTTCGCTCACGCCGGCAAGAGCCAAACGAAGCGTGCCGCCCTTTTTGGGTGTTTCGTTCTGGTTTTCGTAATCAACTACCTGTTTGATGCCCGGCTCCTGTTCCACCGGTTTTGCGCCGCAGCCCGGCAAAAGACAAAGAAAGAGGGCGACTAAGCATAAAGATACAATTTTTTTCAAGCTCATCCGTCCTCCTTAATTCATTATTATTGATTTTTATTCTGCCTCAACATAGCCCTCATAACGAGGCGGATTGCAGGCAGGGCACTGCCGCAAGCCAATCTCTTTTGCAACGGCCCAGGGAATCTCCTGCGCTTTTACCTCTACACCTTCTTGCAAGGTCGGGCAGGTTTCAAGATGGTAAGCAATGTCAGACTTCCAGAAAATTTTCGGCGCATTTTCGTCTTTCACAACCGTTTTATTCGGTTCAGGCAGTGTAGATGTTACCGTTTCATTTTCTGTTTCAACCTTGCTGTCGTTAGCACTTTTGCCGCCGCAACCGGCAAGCACAAGGCACAAAAGCACAAAAGAGATTAAAAGCATTTTTTTCATTATGCATCATCCCTTTCAAATGCAAGTTCAGCGCGAATGAATTCACAGGCGCGGCTGATGGCTTCTTCTGCAGAAATTTCGCAAAGGTCTGCTTCTTTTCTCAGCTTATATTCCACAACACCCTCACCTGCTTTTTTCCCAACGGTGATTCTGACGGGAATGCCAATCAAATCAGCATCTTTAAATTTAACACCGGGGCGTTCTGCACGGTCATCAAGCATAACTTCAATGCCCTCGGCCTTAAGCTTTTTATAAATGGATTCAGCCAGAGCCGACTGCTCTTCATTATCCTTATTCACCGGTACAACAATCACCTGATAAGGTGCGGCACTTACCGGCCAGATAATGCCGTTTTCATCATTATACTGTTCAATCACGGCAGCAAGCGTTCTGTTCACACCAATACCGTAGCAACCCATAATCGGGGTTTGTGCCTTACCGTTTTCATCTAAATAAGTGCACTCTAATGCATCGGTATATTTTGTGCCGAGTTTAAAGATGTGGCCCACTTCAACGCCACGGGTGGTCTGAATGGTTTTGCCGCAACGGGGGCAAACATCACCCTCGGTAATGGTACGCAGGTCAGCCACTTTAGCAGGGGTGAAATCTTCAGGATTCACATTTTCATAGTGATAATCGGTTTCATTTGCGCCCACAATAAAGTTACACATTTTTGCAACTTCCAAATCGCAATAAACGGGGATGGAAAGACCCACAGGGCCGGCAAAACCAACTTTGGCATTGGTCACTTCAGAAACAACGCAAGCCTCGGCCATTTCAAGGTCGCCCTCGTTAATGCCCAAAAGGTTTGCAAGCTTTGTTTCATTCACTTCACGGTCACCGCGAACCATAACAGCCACAGGCTCACCTGCCGCAACATAAATCAGCGTTTTGGCAAAGTGCTTTGCATCGGTGCCCATAAACGACACGAGTTCTTCAATAGTGCCGACATTGGGGGTATGTATTTTTTTCATTTCTTTTTTAGCTTCCTGTGCGGGAATTTCAGGTACGCATTCAGCCTTTTCATCATTTGCCGCATAACCGCAGGCATCACAATAAGCCACAATGGCTTCACCGGAATCAGATTTTACCATAAACTCCTGCGAGCCGGAGCCGCCCATAGCGCCGCTGTCGGCATCAACCACAATATAGTCAAGACCCAAGCGGTCAAACACGCGGCAATAAGCCTTATACATTGCCTGATAGGATGCATCAAGACCTGCCTCATCACGGTCAAAACTGTAAGCATCTTTCATCATAAATTCACGCGAGCGCATAACACCGAAACGGGGGCGACGCTCATCGCGGTATTTGGTCTGAATCTGATACAGCGTTAAAGGCAGCTGACGGTAAGAAGAAACCTCGCTTTTAACGGTTTGTGTAAAAATTTCTTCATGAGTGGGTCCTAAGCAGAAATCACGGTCGTTTCTATCCTTTAAACGGAACATTTCAGGGCCAAACACATCCCATCTGCCGGATTCCTGATAATATTCAGCCGGAAGCAGCGCAGACATTAACAGTTCCTGTGCGCCGGCGGCATCCATCTCCTCGCGAATAATCTGCTCAACCTTGTGCAGAGAGCGCAGCCCCAGCGGCAGATAAGAATAAATACCGGCGGCGAGTTTACGCATCATACCCGTGCGAAGCATAAGTTGATGGCTTGCGGTTTCGGCTTCTGCCGGTGTTTCACGAAGCGTTTTCAGCAATAATTTTGATACTTTCATTGACTTTACCAATCCTTTCGGGAAACAGACTTACATCCGTTTAAACTTCACTTGTGTAAGCATAGTTATCGTTATTTTACACCATATTATATATAATAAACTCAAAACCTTTTTCTGTCAACTATTTTGGGCAAAATAAATTGACAAAAACCGCAATTACATATATAATAGTCCGTTGAAGGAGTGATTGTTATGTTACTTATTAAAAATGCTCATATTTTAACGATGGAAGATGCTGAATTTGAAAACGGCTACATTGTTATAAAAGATGAAAAAATTCATAGTGTCGGCGCTATGGATGATTTAAAAGAAGACGAAACAGTTTTTGATGAAGTGTATGATGCTGAAGGCGCTTATGCTCTCCCCGGCTTTATAGATGCCCATTGCCATATCGGTCTCTGGGCTTACGGTCACGGTTCTGAATCAAGTGACGGCAACGAATCTTCTGACCCCGTTACCCCCCAACTCCGTGCCATTGATTCAATTGACCCCTTTGACCCTTCTTTTTCAAAGGCACTCAACGCAGGCGTTACCACAGTTGTAACTGGCCCCGGCAGCGCCAACATCATCGGCGGTCAGTTTGCCGCAATGAAAACAGGCGGTCGCTGGGTTGATGAAATGATTTTAAGAGAACCCGTTGCCATGAAAGCGGCTTTAGGCGAAAATCCTAAAAAAACACACGGCGGTAAAGGCAGCCCCAAAACCAGAATGGCTTCAGCCGCCATTTTGCGCGAGAGCCTGCGCCGCGCTTCTGAATATGTAAAAAAAGAAGATGCCTACCTTTCCGGCGAATCAACCAACCGCCCTGAGTTTGACTTTAAAATGGAATCTCTCGCTGAAGTTATCCGCAAGAATATTCCTTTAAAAGTGCACGCACACAGAGCCGATGATATTTGCACAGCCATTCGCGTAGCAGAAGAATTTGGCATTCGTCTGACAATTGAGCACTGCACCGAAGGGCATTTGATTGCACCGCTTTTAGCAGAAAAAATGATTCCCGTTATGCTCGGCCCCACCTTTGATGTCAGCGACAAACCCGAAACCAAAAATATGGGATATGATGTTTACATTGAAATGGAAAAGGCCGGCGTGCCGTTTGCCATCATCACCGACCACAATGTGCTCCCCATTGAGAATTTATATCTGTTTGCAACGCTGGCACACAAAAACGGCGTGAGCAAAGAAGGTGCTCTGCGCGCCATCACCATTAACGCCGCTAAAAACACCGGCATTGATGACCGCGTGGGCAGCCTTGCCGTGGGTAAAGATGCCAATATTGTTATTCTCACAGGGGAACTCTTAAGCCTTGACACAACCGTTCAGGATGTATTTTTAGACGGCAAAAAGGTGAACCGATAAAACCGAAAGGAAAAGTTATGTCTGACTCAATGAATCAAACCAAAGAAAACAAAATGGGCACACTGCCCATTAACAAACTGTTACTTTCAATGTCACTTCCAATGATGGTATCAATGTTGGTGCAGGCGCTGTATAACATTGTTGACAGCATTTTCGTCTCACGCATCAGCGAAGATGCCTTAACAGCCGTTTCACTGGCCTTTCCCGTGCAGAGCCTGATGATTGCTGTTGCCTCGGGTACAGGCGTGGGCGTGAATGCCCTGCTTTCAAAACGGCTTGGCGAAAAGAACATAAGCGATGTGAACAAAGCCGCCACAAACGGCATTTTTCTCTACTTTGTAAGCAGCCTTATTTTTGCCGTGTTCGGCCTTTTCGGTTCCGGCTTTTTCTTCCGCACCCAAACCGACATTGCAAATATCATCACTTACGGAACCGACTATCTGACCATTGTCACCACCTTCTCATTGGGCTTGTTCGGGCAAATTATTTTCGAACGGCTTTTGCAGTCTACCGGCAAAACGCTTTACAGTATGTATGCCCAGAGTCTCGGTGCGATTGTGAACATTATTTTAGACCCCATTTTTATTTTCGGTTGGTTTGGCGTTCCGCGTTTAGAGATTGCCGGTGCAGCCATTGCAACTGTGATCGGTCAGTTTTGTGCCATGTGTATGGCCGCCTTTTTGAATCTTAAATATAACAAAGAAATTAACTTCAGTTTCAAAGGCTTTCGCCCTGATATAAGAATCATCAGGCGTATTTATCGCGTGGGGTTGCCATCCATTATCATGCAGGCTATCTCCTCTGTGATGACCTATGGTTTAAATCAGATTTTAATGGGATTCACCAAA
This sequence comes from Clostridia bacterium, assembly GCA_045652725.1. GTDB lineage: Bacteria > Bacillota > Clostridia > UBA1381 > UBA9506 > UMGS755. Next base: position 16,107 of record JAZRUU010000193.1, read on the forward strand.
ACCGCTGCAACGGTTTTTGGCATCTATTTCAAATTGCAAAGTTTCATCTTTATGCCGATTTTTGGTTTGAACAACGGTATGGTTCCCATCATTGCTTACAATTTAGGTGCCAGAAAAAAAGAGCGTATGGTTAAAACCGTCAAACTCGCCATTCTCTACGCTACCGGCCTGATGGCTACCGGCCTTTTGGTAATGAACATTTTCCCCAAAGAGTTACTCTCTGCCTTTGATGCCTCTTCTGAGATGCTTGCCATTGGTGTACCGGCTCTGAGAATCATAAGCCTGCACTTTTTGTTCGCGGGTTTCTGCATCATCATCACCTCGGTCTTTCAGGCGCTTGGCAAAGGAATGATCAGTATGTTTATTTCCATCGCGCGCCAACTTGTGGTGCTGCTCCCTGCGGCATATCTGCTCTCGCTGCTTGGCAATGTCAACTTTGTCTGGTTTGCCTTTTTAATTGCAGAAGTTGTTTCGCTTGTGCTTTGCGTTATCTGGCTCAAAAAGGTGTATCGCACAATTTTAGCCGATTAATCTACAAAAATAACATTAAATTAAAGGTTTTGTCGAAATGTTTTTTCGTTTCGACAAAACCTTTTCTTTTTCACCAAAGGAAATTTTAACACAACAACGAATGATTAAATGGAAGTTTTTTACAAACACAGTTTTTACAAAGGAGGAAACAACTTGGAAATGACATTAAAACTAAACGCCCGAACACTCATTGTGAGCCTTTCGGGCGAACTTGACCACCACGAGGCCGGGCAGATTCGTGAGGTGATTGAGCGAGCCATCACACAAAGGGATGTGAAAAATTTGATTTTTGATTTTTCTGCGCTGTCTTTTATGGATAGTTCCGGCATTGGCATGATTATCGGCCGCTACAAACTGATTAAGTCGCTCGGCGGTTCGGTGGTGCTTGTGTGTAACACCCCAAGAATGAAAACACTTGTAACCATGTCGGGGCTCACCCGCTTAATCACCGTCTGCTCAACTGTTGAGCAGGCACTTTGCGAAATAAAGGGGGCA
>JAZRUU010000194.1:0-5576 GCA_045652725.1 Clostridia bacterium
GTCTGTTTTGCAGGATGACGGAACGCTTCGTGAGGCTAAAAATCCCATTACACTGCGGAACCTTTTTACAATGACCTCGGGCCTTACCTATAATTGTAAAACGGCGGCGTTTGACAAGGCGCGCAAGCTGACGGGTGGCAAAATGGATACCTTGACGGTAATCCGCACTCTTGCCGAAGACCCCTTAAGTTTTGATCCGGGCGAAAAATGGCAATACAGCTTAAGCCATGATGTGCTGGCCGGTGTGGTTGAAACGGTTTCGGGTAAACGCTTTTCACAATATGTTGAGGAGCATATTTTTGCCCCGCTTGACATTCGGGGTGCCACCTACCATCACGAGGGGGCAGAGCACCTGATGGCGGAACAATATCAGTTTGAAACAGGGCACGAGGCGGATCTTGTTAACCTGCAGATGTCTGCAGGGAACAAAGAGGGCGGCTACCTTGTTAATGTTGGTAAAGGGAATGAACTTATTTTTGGCGAGAATTATGATAGCGGCGGTGCGGGCATAACAATTTCTGTGCCCGAATTTGCCAAGTTTACCTGTGCGCTTGCAAATAAAGGCATCGGCGCCTCGGGCGGGCGGATTTTATCTGAAAGAACCGTTGACCTGCTTCGCACGAATCAATTGAGCGCCGGGCAGAGAAAAATGTTTTCTTGCGGCAAGTTCCGCGGTTATGGTTATGGTCTTGGTGTGAGAACCATGATGGAGCAGGCTGAAAGCGGTGCGCTCAGCACAGTCGGTGAGTTCGGCTGGGGCGGCGCTGCAGGCGGTAATGTGGTTGTTGTTCCTGAAATGGAACTTGCGGCTTTTTATGCTCACCATATGCTGAATCCCTATGAAGATTATTATCAACCCCGGTTAATTAACGCCCTGTGTGGCAGTTTATAATGAAATAGATAGAAGGAGACGAGTAATTATGATGACCCCTTTTGAACCTTTTAAGTGTAAAGAATTTATCTTTGGTGAACGCCGTGCGCGCATTTTTTTCCCCAAGGGCGAGCCGAACGGAAAAATGGTTTTAAAAACCGAATATCTGGCGGCTTTTCCGATGTTTGATGTGGCAATGCTGGAACGCGGCTATTACCTGATTTTTATTGAGCACCAGAACCGTTGGGCCTCTGACGATGAAATTGAAGTGATGGCCGAATTTGTTCGCTACTGTGCGAAAGAGTTGAATGCTTCTGAACGCTGTATTTTAGAGGGTATGAGTTGTGGCGGTCTGCAGGCGGCAAAACTGGCTGAAATGTACCCTGAACTTGCGGCTGTTTTATATCTTGATGCGCCTGTTCTGAATATTTTGAGCATGGCAGGTCTTGGTGAATGTAAGAACGAGGCGGTTGAACAGTTCTGGAGAGAAATTGTTTCGGTTTATGATGTGAACCGTTCTTCAATCACCGCTTTCCGTGAAAGCCCCATTGACCATATGGATGTTTTGATTGAAAATAACATTCCCGTCTTTTTGCTTTACGGCAATGCCGATGACGTTGTTTTATATGCAGAAAACGGTATGATTTTAGAAAAGTTCTATAAAAAACACGGCGGCACCATTAAGGTTGTTTCAAAGTCCTGCATGGGTCACCATCCGCATTGTTTAGAAGATCCCACTCCCATCATTGAATTTGTGGAGCAGTTTGTGTAAAACTATCAACCATCGGTTGATGTGCTTTGATGGAAAATATTTTATATTACCTTTAAAGTTGAGCTGTTTTTGCTTATAATAAAAATGCAATGATGAACAAAAGAGGTAATGGTATGAACGAATTTCGTCCTGAAAAAATTTATGAACTTCGCGTTAAACACAATCTTTCCCAACGCGCTCTGGCTAAAAGTCTGGGCATTTCAGACCGCGCCGTTTCAAAGTGGGAAAACGGGTTGTCAAAACCTTCGGGCCAGAACCTTGTGTATTTGTCGAGAATATTTAATGTTCCGATTGAATATTTTTTAACTGAGGAGAAATCGGCCGAAGACCAGACGGCTCCCGCGGGGATGGAATCTCTGCGCGAACTGTATAAAATCGGGCGTGGTCCATCGAGTTCTCATACCATTGGCCCTGAACGCGCCTGCAGAATTTTTAAAGAAAAAAACCCGGATGCAGACCTGTTTCGCGTGGTTCTTTATGGCTCGCTGGCTAAAACCGGCAGGGGACACGGCACGGATGTTGTTATTCAAAAAACCTTTGCGCCTTTTGCCTGTGAGGTTGTGTTTAATGTTGTTGAAAGCAAGTTGCCACATCCGAACACGATGGATTTGTTTGCCTGCAAAGCAGGCAAAGAAGTTGATTTTGCCCGGGTTTTAAGCGTTGGCGGCGGCAGCATTGAATGTGAAAAGTTTCATAATGAAACACCGAAACGGATTTATAAAATGAGCCGCTTTGATGACATTGTTAAGTATTGCAAAGCGCAGTCTATTCGCGTTTGGGAATATGCTTTAGAAGTTGAGGGCGACGGTATTTGTGACTATATGCATCAGATTTGGGATGCGATGAAGACCTCAGTCAAAAACGGCCTTGAGGATGAGGGCGTTCTGCCCGGCGGGCTGGAGGTGCAGAAAAAGGCCAAAGCCCTGCTGGCCAGCCAGCATATTGATGAATCGGCTGAAACGCGTGAAAACAGAATGGTTTGCGCTTATGCCTTTGCCGTGGGTGAGCAGAATGCGGCGGGTGAAACCATTGTAACCGCGCCAACCTGCGGTGCGGCAGGTGTTTTGCCTGCGGTTCTTTACTATCAGCAGCAAAAACACCGATTTAGTGATGAAAAAATAATTCGCGCTCTTTTAACGGCGGGCGTTATTGGTAACATCATTAAAACAAACGCCTCCATTTCGGGCGCTGAATGCGGTTGTCAGGCTGAGGTGGGAAGTGCCTGTGCTATGGCGGCGGCTGCCCTGGCTGAACTGTTTGAACTGAGCGTAGAGAAAATTGAATATGCGGCAGAAATGGCCATTGAACATCATTTGGGCCTGACCTGTGACCCGATTTGCGGTTTGGTGCAAATTCCCTGCATTGAGCGCAATGCCGTTGCGGCGATGCGTGCCATTAACGCAGTCAGCCTTGCAAGTTTTTTGTGGAACTCACGAAAAATTTCGTTCGACTGGGTGGTAAACACCATGAAGGAGACCGGCAAGGATATGCACACCGCCTACAAAGAAACGGCCGAGGGCGGCCTTGCGAAAATAAAAATAGATTAAATGGCACTTGTCTTTTTATTTGCATTGTGATATACTTTAAAGACAGTATCATTTCAAACAATAAGAATTACTAAACGACCGATATTCTGCGAATGTCGGTCGTATGTCATTTTTTCTTTTAAAAACGGGAGGAATGGTTATGTACGAAGGATTGCAAAGGTTTTTAATTACACCGCGCGTCATTAAGGCCGATGCCAGGCAAACGGTAACAATCTGCGGGCTTGATGAGTCGTATCAGTTTTACGATGATATTGATTATCTCGTTAAAATCACACCGTTAAATGACGGCTGGGGTTATTTTGAAGACCGTGAATTTGTGATGCGCGGCAGAGATAACGCAGAAACCATCACCTGCCACAGCAAAAACGGCGTTCTCTACATTGAATATTTCTTTAAAGGTGAGGGCGAGTGGACCATTCACATTGCGCCGGGCAGCGATAAGCATGTTCCGGCAGAAAATGCAAAATATGGCTGGGTGTGGCGCACCAACAGCTATATGAACGGCTTTTCGTTTAAAGTTTATTCACTTTGCGAGGATTTATATAAAAAGCGGCCGTTTAAAGGCGATTTGCATGTGCACACCTGGCATTCTGACGGCGCTATCGGCACCAAGACTGTTGTAGCGCAATACAGACGCTTTGGCTTTGACTTTATGACCATTTCTGACCACAATAAAATGGGCCCCTCTCTTGATGCAATTGAGGCCTATCAAAACATTCCCACCAATATTAAAATCTTCCCCGGTGAAGAGGTGCATCCCGTGCCCTCTGGCATTTTCCATGTGGTGAACTTTGGCGGTAAGGCGAGTGTGAATGAACGCGCCCAGGCCGATTTTGCCAAGGCAGACAGAGAAGTTGATGCAATTGCGGCAACGCTTACCGATATTGAAGATCCCCTTGCAAGAAAAGAGGTGGCGTGGTTTTACTGGATTCACGAGGCGATTCACGAAACGGGCGGCATTTCTATTTATGCCCATCCGTATTGGACGGTGTTTGATTCTTATGTTGTCCGCCAGCCGGTGAGCGACGAGGTAATGCGGCGCAAACTGATGGATGTTTATGAATTCTACGGCGGTAACTCTTATAAAATCAACAAAATGCAGGCGCAACTGTATTATCAGTATTTTGGCGGCGAGAATAAACTCCCCATTGTGGCCTCCAGCGATTCTCATTCTGCCTTTGTGCACGGCGAGAATTTTGACGCTATGTGGACGATTGTGTTTGCAGAAGATGTTGAAAAAATTCCTGAAAGCATTCTGGCCAACGGCTCTGTTGCGGTGGATAACCTCGACCCGAAAAACCAAAATGTTTACGGTGATTTGAGACTGGTGAAATATACCTGGTTCCTGCTTGAAAATTATTATTTTATGCACGATGAACTGTGTAGCGCGGTAGGGCAGGCTGTTCTGCGCCATGTGACGGGTCACGAGGGGCAGTTACACCTTATTGAACTGCTTGAGAACGAAGTGAAAAAGTTTAACGAAATATTCTTCGGCGCTTAAAATTATATATTTTAAAAAAGTGAAAGTAGGCGAAACAGATGTTTGATTTAGCAAATCTTGAATATATTGCCCGCATTCTTTTGGCAGGGTTTTGCGGCATGGTTGTCGGCATTGAGCGAAAAAACCGCTCCAAAGAGGCAGGCACGCGCACTCATTTTGTTGTTGCCTGCGGTGCGGCGCTCATTATGGTGATTTCTAAATATGCCTTTGCAGATGTGATTCAAACCGGTGCAAATGCCGGTCTTGATGTGCGCCTTGATCCTTCACGCGTGGCCTCAACCATAGCAAGTGGCATTGGTTTTTTAGGCGCGGGTATGATTTTTATCTACCGCAACACCATTAAAGGTCTGACCACGGCGGCAGGCATCTGGACGACATCAGGCATCGGCATGGCCATCGGCGCGGGAATGTATGTTCTCGGCGTTGCCGCTACGCTGATTGTTCTTTGTGCTCAACTTCTTTTGCACCTTAACTTTCGCAAAATCAAAAACACCCGCGTTAAGGTTTTAACCGTTGAGGGTGTGGCTGAAGAAGGCTATCAGCAATATATGACAGAATATTTTAAGAAAAACGGCATTACCTTGCAAGATGTGGCTGTTGACCGCAATGCCGAAACGGGCAACCGAAATTACACTTTCTTTATTGAACTGCCAGAAACCGTTAGTGAAGATAACACCATCACGGCGGCCGGTTACAAAAGCAGCATTAAAAGCACATTTTAATAAAAAAACACCCCTGTTATGGTGAACAGAACCAGTAAAAAAGGACAATAGAAAAAAACACCCTCCTATGGTAGAATAATATAAGCTACCATAGGAGGATTTTTTATGCCCAGAGAGTATCGACACATCAAAGAATACGAAAAGGAACTGCACGAATTAAAGT
>JAZRUU010000195.1:0-19731 GCA_045652725.1 Clostridia bacterium
TTCTGCCATTTTTCTTCCTCCTTATATCATAAGAAAATCATAAACAAATCACTGTTATTATAATTATATACTTGAAAAAAAGATAATACTTGTGTTATAATAGAAAAAAATATAATTATTTTCAGGTCGTGAGCAACTTATGATTTATAACGAACTAAAACAAAGGGGAACGGAAGACTTTCCCATTGAACTGTATCATATTGAAAAACATCACACGCGCTATGAAATGTCGGCACATTGGCACAACGAAATTGAGATTGTCCGCATTTTAGAGGGAACCTTGCAGATTCGTTTGAACAACACAGATTACACAGCCAAAAAAGGTGAAATCATTTTCATTAACCCCGAAACGGTGCATCAGGCAACACCGACCGACTGCATCTATGAGTGCATTGTGTTTAATCCTGATATTCTGCCCGCGTTTGACAGCGGCTCAATTTATTTTGTTGACAGTTTAAAAAATCACGAATATATCATCAACGAATATTGCGATGAAATAAACAGTAACTTCTCCTTTGCTGCGCACGGACTGTTTGATGCGATGGCAAATCAATCATCCGGCTATAAATTTAAGGTCATCGGCGCGCTTTATAAACTGTTTGGCGAAATTATTGATTCACATCTTTATCACTCAACTGGCAGCACAGCGCTTGCCGCTGATAAAAATGTGCCGCGTTTGCGCTCAGTGCTTTCCTTTATCCGCTCCAATTACGGCTCGGCAATCACACTTGATGATATGGCGGCCGCCGCGGGTATGTCGCCTAAATATTTCTGCTATTTTTTTAAAGAAACAACAACCAAAACACCGGTAGAATATTTAACACTTTACCGCGTTGAAAAAGCCTCACGAAAATTGCTTAACACCGATTTAAGCGTCACTGCCATTGCTTTTGCCTGCGGATTTAACGATTTGAGTTATTTTATCAAAACATTTAAACAGTTAAAGGGCATAACGCCGGCAAAATTCAGAAAAACCGCATTGCAATAAAAATTGAAATTGCATATAATATTATAGTAAAAACGGGTAAAAATAGTGTTGACAAACAAAGTTATTTTTGCTATAATCGTTTGTGGAGACTCGGCTTTTTGGGAAAGTCTGTCAGGGAGAATGCGTCATAGACTGTAAGCGCATTTCAGATGAGTAGTAAGTTCGGGAACGCTCCGTGTTTTTAATTTATAATTAAATATAAAAGCGGACACTTTAAAAGTGTCAATGCGGGTGGCACCGCGGGTTTATTTTGTTTACTCGTCCCGGAAATATAGTTGTTATATTTCCGGGGCTTTTATTTTTACCATTAACAGGAGGTATCATTATGTACAGAACTCTATTCTGTAACGACATCCGTGATGCACATATCGGTCAGACGGTTCAACTTGCCGGCTGGGTTGATGTTGTGCGTGACCACGGTGGTGTTATCTTTATTGACCTTCGTGACTACACCGGCGTAACGCAGGTGGTTATTCACGATGAATCATTAGTGAAAGATGTTAACCGTGAAACCGTTATTTCTGTCAGCGGCATTGTTTGCAAGCGTGACGCTGAAACTGTTAACGAAAAAATTGAAACCGGTCAGGTTGAACTTGTGGCAGACTCTTTGCAGATTTTAGGCAAAAGCCTTAACAAGCTGCCCTTTGATGTTCGTGCATCAAGAGCCAGCAAAGATGAGTTGCGTTTAAAATATCGCTACCTTGATTTGCGTAACCCGAAAAATCATGATAATCTTGTTAAGCGTTCGCAAATCATCCGTCATTTGAGAAATAAGATGGAAGCTAAGGGCTTTTTAGATATGCAAACTCCGATTTTGACTGCTTCCTCCCCCGAGGGCGCCAGAGACTTTTTGGTTCCCAGCCGTAAGCATCCCGGCAAGTTTTATGCTCTGCCGCAGGCACCCCAGCAGTTCAAACAGCTTTTGATGGTATCTGGCTTTGACAGATATTTTCAGATTGCGCCCTGCTTCCGTGATGAAGATGCCCGTGCTGACCGTTCACCCGGTGAATTTTATCAGCTCGACTTTGAAATGGCCTTTGCCACACAGGATGAAGTTTTAGAAGTTTGTGAAGATGTGATTTATGACACATTCAAAACTTTCTCAGATAAAAAAATTACTGAAAAACCGTTCCGCCGCATCACCTATGCCGATGCGATGATGTTCTACGGTTCTGATAAGCCTGACCTTCGTAACCCCTTGCTCATCTGTGATTTAACAGACTTTTTTGCCGGGGTTGACTTCCCCGCTTTCAAGGGCAAACCGGTGCGCGGTATTGTTGCAAACTGTCAGGGCAAGTCGAAAAAGTTCTTTGAAGATTCGTTAAAATTTGCCACCTCGCCCGAGGTTGGTCTTGGCGGCCTTGGTTACATCACTTTAAAAGACGGTGCCTTCGCCGGCCCCATTGCTAAATTTTTAAGTGATGAAAAGAAAGCCGAAATTGTGGCCCTCACCGGTGTAAAAGAGGGCGAAACACTCTTCTTTATCTGCGATGACAAGAAGAACGACACCGAGAAAAAAGCCGGTCACATCCGCACCTGGCTTGCCAAAAAAGAACAACTTGACTTAATTAACGAAGATGCGTTTGAGTTCTGCTTTGTTGTAGACTTCCCCATGTATGAAAATGATGAAGAAACAGGCGAAACCATTTTTACACACAACCCCTTCTCTATGCCGCAGGGCGGAATGGAAGCGCTTCTTACCAAAGAGCCTACCGAGATTTTGGCCTACCAATATGACCTGGTTGGTAACGGCATTGAACTTGCCTCCGGTGCGGTTCGTAACCACGATATTGACATTATGAAGAAAGCCTTCTCAATTGCCGGCTACTCTGAAGAAGAATTAAAAGGCCGCTTCAATGCGCTTTACACCGCGTTCCAATACGGTGCTCCGCCGCATGCGGGTATGGCCCCGGGCGTTGACCGAATTGTTATGCTTTTGACTGACGAAGAAAAGATTATTGATGTTATCGCCTTCCCCTTAAACGGCAACGCGCAGGATTTATTACTTGGCGCTCCGAGCAATGTTACCAACCAACAGCTTGAAGATGTGCATCTTTTAGGCAGCGGTTCGGCACTTGCGCAGCGTGCGGCCGGTCCGCAGACCTCTTCAAAGCAGGCTTCGGGCAAGCGTTCTACTTTCTCAAATGCACAGCAACTTAACCAACTTTCATTGTCAGACGATGAAGAAAAAGTTGTGCAGAGCATTTTTACTGCAATGAATGACAGTGAAAAAGTTCTGTCTGAAATTGACACAGAAAATGTTGAACCAATGGTGCATGTTATGCCCATGACCAATGTTCTGCGCGATGATGTGCGGAGTCAACCCTTTACGAGAGAGAGCCTTTTAGAAGGTGCTCCCGAACGCAGTGAAGACAGTTGGCAAGTTCCCAGACTTGTAAAGTGAGGTGCGAAAAATGACATATTATGCAGACAAAACAAACGGCGGTAACATCGCTGTTGATGATACTATTTTAGTAAAAGGCCTGTGTGCTTCTGCCGGTTCAAAGATGCTTGAAAATTATAAACCTCTCTTTAGTGCCGAAGCCGTTGTGCGCCTTGAAAACAAAGGCTACACCATCGCCGGCAAAACCCATGTCGGCGAGTTTGGTCTTGACCTTGTTGGTGAATTTTCTCACTATGCCGAAACAACCGATTCTTTAAAAGGTGCTGCAGCACAGGCTGTTGCCGCAGGTGAAGTGGTTGCCGCTCTGGGCGTTGATATGAACGGCGCAACAAGACGCGCCGCAGCCCTTTCTGGCGTGTGTTTCTTAAAACCGACCTATGGCACGGTTTCACGCTACGGCGTTATCTCTTGTGCCGCCTCCGGCGAACAAATTGGTGTTTATGCCAAAAATGCTGCCGGCGTTAAAGAAGTGATGGATGCAATTGCCGGCCACGATGAAAAAGACGGCACAAGCCTCAAAAACGAAAGTTATGATTTCTCTCTTTCTTCTGTCGGTGGCAAAAAAGTTTGCCTGATTAAAGAACTCTTTGAAAAGGCAGATGACTCCGTGCAGAAAAACATAACGGCCTATGCTGATGCACTTCGTGCCGAAGGCGTAACTGTTGAAGAGATTTCATTCGATGTTTTTGATGCGGCAAATACCGCGTGGCAGATTTTAATGACTGCAGAAACCTGCAACAACATTTCTCGTTACGACGGTGTGAAATACGGTCACCGCGCAAGTGAATACAGAAACATTGACGAACTTTATGTTAACTCAAGAACCGAAGGGTTTAACTTTTTAACAAAAGCAGTGATTCTTTATGGTTCTGATGTTTTATCAAAAAACAGATATCAGGATTGTTATGACAAATCGCTTCGTGTTCGTCGTGTTATGTTTGATAAATTTAGTGCGTTGATGAAAGATGTAGATGCACTTCTGCTCCCTGCCTGCTCAAAAACAGCGTATGAGCCTTATGATATTCACGATGCATTCGGCAAGGTGTTTGATGAATCTGTCTTTACCGCTTTAGCAAACCTGATTGGCGCACCCGCACTTGTTAGCGGCGGTGTTCAACTGATGGGTAAACACTTTGGCGAAAGCACCTTACTGAGCCTTGCATCTGCTGTTGAAAGGAAGGGTGAATAAAATGAATTATGAATTAGTCATCGGTCTTGAGACACATGTTGAACTCAGCACCGAATCAAAAATCTTCTGTTCCTGCGGCGGTCACTCTGCCGCAAACGAGCCGAATGACTGTGTATGCCCTGCCTGCAGCGGTATGCCCGGCATGCTCCCCATTATGAACAAACGCGTTGTTGAATTGGCAGTTACCGCAGGTTTAATGCTCAACTGTGACATTAACCGCTACACAACCTTTGACAAAAAGAATTATTACTATCCTGACCTGCCGTGTGCATATCAGATTACCCAACTTAATCACCCCATTTGCACAAACGGTTGTGTAACCGTGAAAACAGCAGGTGGCAGCCGTGATATTCGCATTAAGCAGATTCATATGGAAGAAGATGCCGGCAAACTTGTTCACGGTGGCAAATATTCTTATGTTGACTTTAACAGAACCAGCGTGCCGCTGATTGAAATTGTAACCCAGCCTGATTTCAGAAGCGCTGAAGAAGTTGTGTCTTACTTAAACAAACTCAAGTCAATGTTCCGTTTGGGCGGCATTTCTGAGTGCGAAGAAGGCGCAATGCGCTGTGATGTTAACATTTCTGTTCGCCCTGAAGGCAGCGAGGCTTTTGGCGTTCGTACAGAAATCAAAAATATGAGTTCATTCGAAGCCATTGAAAAAGCCATTTGCTATGAATCTCAGCGTCACATTGATGCACTTGAGTTTGAAACCGAAGAACTTGTGCAGGAGACAAGACGCTTTGATGATGCAAGCGGCAAAACCTTTGCAATGCGCAACAAAGAAACCGAGGCTGATTACCGCTACTTCCCCGATGCGAACTTAATGCCTATTATTATTGATGACGCGTGGCTTGATGAAATTAAAGCCAACAAGCCGGCCGCTGTTGATGAAAAGGCAGAAGATTACCGCCTGGCAGGCATTTCTGACAAAGAAATTGATATGTTAATTGCCAGCCCCAAAGTGAGCAAACTGCTTGATGATGTTGTTTCTATGGGCGCAAACCCCAAAGATGCTGCAGGCTGGATTTTAACAGACTGTGCAGGCATTCTCCGTAAAGACGGCAAAACCTTAAACGAGTTAACCATTACGGCAGAAAAACTTTATGCAGTTATTGAAATGGTAGATAAGGGCACAATTAACCGTAACGCCGGCAAAAAGATTTTAATCGCCGTTGTTGAAGATGATGTTGACCCCGTTGCCTACTGCAAGGAAAAAGGCCTTGACAAAAAGATTAACACAGCAGAAATTGAAGCAATTATTGATAAAGTTCTTGCTGAAAACACACAGTCGGTTACAGATTATAAAAACGGTAAAGTTAAAGCCATGCAGGCTCTCTTCGGTGCTTGTATGAAAGAGTTAAAGGGCGCAGGTGACCCCGCTGTAATTAAAACCGTTTTAGAAGAAAAATTAAAATAATAAACATAAAAAGCGGCCGCAGCAATTGTTTTGCTCCGGCCCCCCATTTTTATGCTTCAATCAACCGTCTTTTAATTCTTTAACATGTCTTGGTTCGCCAACCGGTGTTTCAATGTAAGCAAAAAGTTCGTTAACATCTTCAGAAATAAAATATAAATCAGAACAGTTATCACGAATAAAGTTCTTTGCCATTGCCGTTTTTAACACCGTTACAATTTCATTATAATAGCCTTTAATGTTATAAATGGCAATCGGTTTATTGTGACGGCAAAGTTGTTTTAAAGTCAGAATTTCAAAAAATTCTTCAAATGTTCCAATGCCGCCGGGGGTAATAATAAAGGCATCGGCGTTATCTTCCATAATCTGTTTGCGCTCACGCATGGTGTCAGGCTCAATCAGCTTGTCACTTTGTTCATAAATAGCTTCAACAGATTCATCGCCAAAAAATTTGGGAATAACACCCAAAACATAGCCACCACCCGCGTGAACACCGCGAGCTGCCGCGCCCATCAATCCGTTTGCGCCGCCACCAAAAACAAGAGAATGGCCGCGCTCTGCCATTGTTTTGCCCATTGCTTCAACTTTTTGAATATATTCTGCATCAATGGTTGGTGAAGCCGCACCGAAAACACAAATTCTCATTGTAAATCTCCTTAATTGTCTTATATTGTATTATATACTTTTCATAAAGAAAAGATTCTATTTATCTAAAACGACTGTTTTAACGATAATCGGCTTTACAGGTTCGTCAAACTCATCAACTTCTGCCTCGCAAATTTCGTCAACATATTCCATGCCCTCGGTAATTTTGCCGAAAGCCGCATAGTTTGTGTTTAAGTAAGGCGCATCCTGATGCACAATAAAGAACTGGCTCGAACCGCTGTTCGGGTCATCCGCCCGCGCGAGAGACAGCGCGCCGCGGTCGTGCGGAATAAGATTTAAAAATCCGTTTGCAACAAATTCACCGGGAACGGCTTTTGCATCTTTCGGATTGCCTTTTTCGTCAAAACCGCCACCCTGCGCTACAAAATCTTTAACAACGCGGTGGAAAACCGTGTTGTCATAAAACTTGTTTTCAACATTTTCAATGAAGTTGCGGCAGGTAAACGGAGCCAGATTCTCATACAGTTCAAACTTGATTTCTCTGCCTGATTCAAGCACAAATTTACCGGTAACCGTGCCGGCTTCACCGTTTATATAGGCCTCGTAGGCATCATACATATCAAGCAGAACCGCCTCCACAAACATCAAAAGTTCTGCAGCGCCTGCATTATCTTCAAGTTCACCTAAATCCAGTTGAATGTCAACGGTTTTTGTTGCGCCAATCCACTCCACTTTTGCGCCTAAAAGTTCGCCCACCGCTCTTAAAGGCACAAGAGTGCGGTCATTATGAATCATGGGCGGAGCATCCATTGTGTAGCCTTTTTCAAGCGCAGCATCTTCGCCAATGTTAAAAGCCGTTGACTTGTTAACCCACATGCAGTAGATGTTACCCATTCTGTATAAAACGATGCCGGATGTTTCGGCATCCCACGCTACATCAAGGTTCAGTTTTTCGCAAATGGCGCGAAGCGGCACCATAATGCGGTCACCAACATAATTCGATGCCTCATCATAAACAGGAACAGCCAGCGGAGCCACATCTGTCACAAGTTTTTCGCCGTTTACCAAAACGGTAACTTCCTCTTCAGCAAACACAAAACCAAAGCAAGAAAAAGCGAGTAACGCGCTTAACAGTAAAGAAACAATCTTTTTCATCATTGCACCTCATTTAATATTTAGTATAATACACTCAGAAGTCTTTCGGCAATATAAGAGAAATCGCCACCAAAATCCGGTGTATCGTTAATAGAAACCAAAATAACATATTCTTCTGTCATACATAAAAAGTATGAATTATATATGGTGGCATTATCCGTCTGCTTTGCTGTGCCGGTTTTGGCATAAATTGCATCGGTATAGGCTGACCATTTGGCATATTTTGCATCAACCAAACCCTTCATTAGCCCTTTAATATTTTCTGCCACCTCGGGTGTAACCGTTTGAACCAGTTTTTTATGTTCAATGTTGCGATAGACTTCTTTTCCTTTTGCATTATACATAGCCTTAACAATTGAAGGCTGAATCATTCTGCCACGATTGATAATACTCTGACCAATCATGGCAATGTGCAGGGGCGACACAGCAACAGCACCCTGACCGTAACCAACCATCGCCAGATTTAAATCGGTGGTTGAAAGGGTAGCCGAAGAGTCAAGAGTGGTAAAACCTAAATCAATTTTACTGCCAACAAGAAAATCGTTAAAAATATTTGTCATCGCCTTGTCACCCAATTTAAGGCTGAGCGAAGCAAAATAGGTATTTGTTGAGTTGATAAACGCCATTTGCAGATTTTCTCTTCCGCGCGGAGTGGATGTTGCATTATGAAGTGTAACCCCATTAACAACCAACTCGCCGGTATCTTCATAAACAAAATCCTGCAAATTATTGTTATAGGCCGCCGCACTTGTTAAAATTTTAAAAACAGAACCGGGAGCCTTATAATCGCCCGTGGCAGGTGACAGAAGAAAGCCCGGTATGCGATTATATTTTTGCATTTTTTCTGCATCAAGGTTAGTAACATCAAAATCTTCTTCTCTTCTGCCAACCATTGCAAGAATCTCGGCGTTTCTGGCATTTAAAACCGTGATAGAGCCTGATAAATCTTTTTCTTGCAAAAATGAGTAGGCTTTTTCCTGCAGGTCTTTGTCGATGGTCAGCTGAATACTGCCACCCTTTCCCGTATTCATATCATCATATAAATGGTCAGAATACATAGCGCGCAGACCCGTGGCTTTATATACTTCATCATTATAACCCAAAAGATATGAATATGCAGGATGCATAGGTGTTTCATCTTCCTGATAGGGTCGCTGCGGCGCAAAAATAATTTTGCCGTTGTTATCTGCAAAAGAACCTTCAACCGTCATTTCTTTATGGTTTTCTTCTGCAGTTGTTTTTGTTGTTTCGTCCATCTTGCCAAAAGGATTAGAAGATACAACAAGCAAAACAAGCAGAACAAAAAACAGCAATGTTCCTGCATAAAAAACTGTAAAATGTCTTTTCAAGGTTACACCTCCCTGTTACGCACAGCCGTCGACATTATATAAATCAATATATAATTGACAACCAGATTAGATCCGCCCTTTGATAAAAGGGGAAGACCTATACCTGTCATCGGCAAGAAATTGAGCGTGCCTGCAAAAGTAAAAAACGCCTGAAAAACCATTACATAAATAGCCATTATACGCATTGGAGATGAAGCGCGTTTCACACCTGAGAATATCATTAAAAATGAGAGCAGAACCACTATGGCAAACAAAAGGCCCAAACGGTTCATCATAGCGGCAAGAATACTGTCGTTTTCAATGTTCGGAATGTTAATTAACACATCCATCTTGCCGAAAAACTGACCGGATTTTATTGCCTGCAGATTCTGTGCTGCATGATAGGCATTGCCGGCTGCCTTTTGAAATTCATAATCAAATGCAACGCTGCCTCTGGCATAGAGTTTTTGGCAAGCCTTTCCAAGATAGCCCTGTAAGAAATCATCTTCGTGACACATAGGGCAGTTTTTGGTCAGATTTTCAATTTTTTCATTCCCCCACGATGTATAGTGACAGGTGGGGCATTTAAACTGACAATTTAACAGATTGGGCTTGTGCTCACAAGAATCACACACCAATGTCTTGTGGTTGAGTGTTTCGCATTTGGGGCAAGCCCATTTATCCATATGCGTTGCGGCGAGGTTATAGCCACAAACTGCCAACACCACAGACAAAAGCATTAAACCAACAACAAGATATTTATATCCTTTTCTTTCAAATGTTGTCAGAACAAGAAGAACAAACGAAATGCACATCACAAGCATAGTGCCAAATTCATTTGCAATGAACAATATGCCCACCGCATAGCCAAGCAGGGCTAAAGAGATATAAAATTTTAATCTCACCCACTTTTCAGAGCCTTTTATTGAAAAAAGACTACCAATAAAAATAACATAAAAAAGTTTTGCAAATTCAGTAAGCTGCAGAATCGGTCTGCCGCCTATGTATAGCCACGCCTTAACGCCGTAAACGCGCGGCACAAAAAGACACATACCCAGAAAAAGAATCACGCCTAAAGCCGACCACAAAGCCAGCCAGCCGTAGTGGATTTTTCTCATAAAAACAGCCAGACAAACAATGGCAATAAAGCCAAAAGGATAAATATACCATTCATTCAGATAGGAAAACATTGTCTGGCTCATTGCTGCACAAAGATTAAGCAGACAAAAGCCAAAAACACACCAGTGATTTGTTTTTTGTGAAAAGCCATAAACAATCATCAGCTCATTGATCACAAGCGCAATGATAAGCGGCAGAATCGACTGCGTGCAAAAACCTTTAAAACTGGCCCAGATGAAAAACAAAAAAGCAACAACAACAGAGCACATAGACACGAGAAAGACTCTTTTGCTTCTTGTAAAACTAAAGCATATATAATCAGATAAAATTGTATTATTCACTTCTCTTTTCCTCCATTAAGTTAGCAAGCCAACCACTTATGCCGGCAAACCATTTCTTTAATTTACCTGAAACATATAAGGCATATAAACCACCAATAACCAGATAAGCACACAAAACGCCAAAAACAATATGCACAATTACGGGGGGCATACATCTCACTCCATTCTCATTTTATCAGAAGTTTCTTTTAAACCAGTCAATAAGGCTGTTTCGGGTTCGATTTAAAGACTTTTTAACGGTTTTTTTAACATGTTTTTTTATTTCTTCAAGACTAATATCTTCATCTTCGCTTGGTTGATGAACCGGTTTGGGTTCTGATTTTTTAAACAGAAAACCGGCATATTCTTTTTCTTCTAAAGTAAAAACAATCTCATAATCGCCCTCGTGTAAGACAAGCCCATCGGTAAGGCTTCCAACGATTCCGTTTGACTTGTAATAACACATTCCCAAATCCTGTTCAAAGGTAACAAGAATGTATTTAAGCGGAAAATCTTCAAGAAAAATATGACATTTTTCTTTATCTCTGCCGATTTTGACCGAATTTAAATTTTTCTTTGTAAGGTAAATGCAATCAAAAACAGAAATCTGAAACGGTTCAACAACAGGTTCGCCGTTTTCTCGCTCTCCTGCAGGATACACGGTTATCACCCATTTATCGTTACCGCGCGACGCGCGTGGCAAGTTCTCTTCCGGACCATCATAATCCTCATCGTCAGTTGTTTCTTCGTTATCTGTTATTTTATCTTTTGGGAGTTCTGTATTTTTTTCGGCCTCTGTAGTTTTATCACTCACCTTGCTTTTAAAAAGCAAAAATGCAAGAAATAAACACAAACACCCGAATAGTAACACCAAAATAATCAAAGCAGTTGTCATAATGCCGTTCTCCTTTATGCTTGTGTTGTATTTTGATTATCTGCCGAACTTGTTACAGGGTAAAATAACAACCGGCACAAATATACAACAATACCCATTACGCCGCCTAAAACAGCCAAGGCAGAAATCAACTTAATAAAATCGTTCGACAAAATGTTGGAGTAATCACCGCTTGCAATACCGGCGGCGACACAAATGCCAACACTAAGACCTGATAAAACGCCATAAACAAGCATTTTCAGAATTAAACTGTTTTCAATTTTTTTCATTCTTGAAACAACAAAAGGAATACCGCAGGAAACAAGGAATAAAAAGCACGAAACATCAATTGTCATTTTCTTGTATATTTCTTCAAAAAATACAAATTTAGTTACGAAAAATATCAGAAGATAAAGCAAAACAATGCTTAAGCCTTCTCTGCTCTTTAGTCGTATTTTCCATAAATAGGGCAAATTCTTTCCGGTCTTTTTTTTCTTCTTGTTCCGAATGTCTATGCAAATAATATTTGTTATGCACAAAACAAGTGGCAGCGAAGCACACACAAATAAAAGTTCATAACCAACACCTTGGGTTCCGTCAAAAAACATTGTGGGGTTAAAACCTTCAAGGCCCGAAAAAATAGTTGTAAGAGCGGCAAGAAAAACCGCAATCCACAGGCCGGACCAGGGTTTAATTGAATGAATGATTTTAACATTTTTATTTTCGTTCAATATGTCTTCAACATCACGGAGCATATCACGAACGGTATCATAGTTATGATGAATGGCGTTTTGTATAATGCTGTTATAACTTTCGCTGTTGTCTTTCGTCAAAGCGGGAATTTTATCATTAGCTAAATACTGAATCCCCTTTTTTGAAGAAAGTGTTTCATTTTTGCCGAATAAAACAGAACAGGTCTTGTCGCTAAACCAACCATCCGGGTTAGCAAAATAAATCATAAAAACGCCGAGAGAATACAGGTCAATCGAGGGGTTAGAATCAATAGTGTCAGAAGTTGTTAAACCGGCATTATTATTTTTGTTTTCAGAGAATCGCCTGGGGTCAACAAAATATGGTGAATAAAATCGCGGCAAAGAAACAATTGCACCCTGTTTGCCGGCAGCACCCCAATCAATCAGAACATATTTTTCAGAGACGGAATCATACATAATATTTTCGGGCTTAATGTCTCTGTGAATTTTTCCGTTTGATTGTTCAAGAGCATATAACACATCTCTTACAATCCGAAGCGTTTCTGTTTCACGCTCTTTTTGTTGGGTGGCATTCTTAAGAGCATCACATTCATCGAGTTTTTCATATAAAGGTAAATGGTAACAATTAAGATAATCTACCAGTGTTCCGTTTGTGTCATCGATTCTGATGCGAAAATAAGGAACCAGGCCCTTTTTACGGTCAGAAGGGAGAGAATCATAAGCATAACCTTCAGATGCAAACCCATAATCGAGCATATCGCGTTCGGTTTTTTCACTCTCAGCATTACTGTTTATATCAACAATTTCATTAAAACCCGCAACGCGCGAAGATGTTACTTTAAAAACTGTATTTTCAGGCTTTATGCACCGAAACACAATACCATTACCCTGATGAATAATTTCGCCTAATTCGATGCCCAAATTTTCTACAGCACCGCGAAAAACAGGATGGTTTGTATTTTCAATTAAATATTCTGTTTTCTTTCCGCCATGAAATAACTCATAAAATTTCTCATCAACAATTTTGGTAAAACTAAACGGGGTTTGTTCCGCTAAGATGCTGTCTGGCATAAATATCACTCCTTAAAAATGCTACTTTGTTTCCGGGTTGTTTTTATAAACACCAAGGCAGGATATATAAGTTTGATTATATTTAGTACCACCGATAATGTTCTTTATTTCAAAATGTACCTTATCGGCATCAATGGTTTTATTTAAGCGGATATATTGCTTATCTCTTACATCATCTAAAGTAATGGGGATTCTAGCAGCCAGAGTGCCCTGATTGTAAAAGTCAACCATAAACTCAATTGGCCGGCTATAATTAACAAACGATTGCTGGCTGGTAGTGTTACCAATCTGAAATAGCAGATATTTAGCCGAAACCGGTTCACTATAGGTAAATTCAACAAATTCACCAATACCGTCACCGTTCACACCCTCGCCCCAACCGCGATATGATTTGTCGTTACACAAATTATTAACATCACCGCTTGCCGTTGAAGAAGCTTTGGCCGTGTCGGGAGTCATTTTAGTAATTTGTTCACTGTATGTCGGGTCATAATAAAGCAGCGCGCCATTATGTATCCACCCTGTCATCATGCCAAATTCAGTATCAAATTTCACATGATAAGCACCGCTTATTTTTTCCACCTTGTTAATAATTTCAAGCGGTTTGTTGGGATTTAACACATAGGTTTCAAAACACTCTTGTGACATGCCCGAAAAAATCGGGGTTGGTTCTTTTACATAATACAATGTGTTAACGCGAAGTTTTTGGCTATCAAGAAAATGTGAAACTGACCGTGTCACCATATTATATCGCCCGATAAATGTCTCTGACTTTGCAAGATTTGCAACCCACAGAGTCAGAATCATTAAAACAATCAGAAAAAACAGTTTTCCGCTACCGGGCAAAAGTTTTCCGTGTCTTATGTTTATGGGTAACTTTTCATATTGATTTTGTAATTTCAGAACTGAAGACATTGAAAAATCTTTTTTAAGAAAATGCGAGTGCACAAGCACATCTTTACATTTTTCAATATCAACATTTCTGTCGTGCCTCCCCTGATCGTTTGAAATAGAATCAAGAACAGGCAGCGCTTCAGCAAGTTTTTTAATAATTGCATTTTTCTTGGCGCCAAGAAAAAATACTTTCATTTCTTTTATCAATTTAATACATAAAAAGAAACCGCCAACAAGCCACAGTAAGGCAAATAAAATTAACCAGAGCGAAAAACTGCAATTTAAATTGAGGCCAAATGCATCTTTTGTTAAATAGCCAACAATCTGAAAGAAATCAGCACCGCTTTTCGTTGCTGAAGATAGCAAGTCCCACCGAACGGCGCTAATTAAATACCTGTATCCAAAAACGCCTGCAAAACCGCAAAGCAACAGAGCGAAAATAATTGCAAAAAATCTGCATTTTTCTTTGCCTTTACCAATAATTTTGCTGCAACCGTTTAAAACGAGTTTTGCATTACGGGTGAAAGCATCGTTTTGCCCTTTTATAAATCCTGTTAAAAATTGATTTTCATTAACATTATATTTATCAATGAGAATTCTGACAGGAACAGGTACATCCATACATCTGACAAAATAATTGCCAAGGCGTTTGGCCATAATCAAATGGTTTGCAGGCGAGCTATCGTATTCATAAGAATACGGATTGTTCAGAAAATGTTCGGAAAAATCATTTAAAATTGCAAGACCGGTACCATAAGAGGGCGACGGATTCGATAAAAAATCTTTAAACCGTTTCAGCCAGCTGCTTTTTTCTTCAGAAGTTTTAAATTCATAAAAATCCTCTGTATTTTGAATGTTAGCAGAAAGCCATTCAATTACATCAAAAACAAGTTTTTCCTTTGTGATTAAAAGAACAACATCAACAACCGGAATGTTCATTTTTTTGCCCCCTATTGGTTATAAAATCAACAACAAAATTTGCAAAAGCACACAAAAACAAATAAACAAGACAGAAAATGCCTGCACTATCGGTGTTTTTTTGAGCGAGAGATTAAGCATCATCGTCGTGACAGATGCAGTAATCACGCTATAAACGGTTGCACAAAAAACACCAATATCAAGCAAAACATAAAGCGAAAAAACAAACAGCGAAAGTAAACTGCAAAGGCAAAACGATTCAATATTAACCGTTCCGTAAAAAGCCTTATGAGCGCGACGGGTAACATTACCTGCCGTGTGCTCCATCATTTTTATGATGGCCTTTCTTTTCAGTTCTTCTTGACTATCTGACCGTTTTTGCGCGGGTTTCTTTTTTTTTAAATAGTGATAAATACTGTCAAAAACACCATCTACAGCAAGCATTTCATTCTCCCCTGCGTTAGCAGCAGTAAGGTAAGAATAAAATTCATCACAAGAAATATCCGAGCGTTTAAGGTTCACTTTTTTGTTCGTAGGCACATAATGAATCATCAGATACAAATCAAGCCCCATACGCTCGCGGTAATCTGAAAGGCCGGAGAGTTCTTTTAAGATTTTTTTCTGCATTGCCGGTGAAAGTTCTTTGTTTTTTAAACAAAGCGCTTTTTGGCAGTTTACAATAATATCTTTCGACAAAATTTCTGACCTTTCGCTCAAAAAGTCTGCCAAAAGCAAAATGTCACTTATAATGTCACTTTTGCGGTTGCCCTGCAGTTTCATAATTCTGACATCATCAGAGAAAAAATCAAAATTCTTCCACGAAAAATCTTTCCAGAATTTTTTCTTAAGTTGCACAATCTCCTCTTCTTCAGAGAAGGGCACATCGCCGATAAAATTCTTGATTCGTTTTAAAATTTCAATTGATTTTTCAGAATCTTTAACATCACATTGGCCGCACAGTTCAACAAAATAATCGGCCGCCTGTGAAACAAACGCTACAGTTGAAACACCAAGTTCATCGAGCCGGTTCTTTCTTGCTTCAAGTTCATCGCAAAACAAGGCGTTATGAATCATGTGATTTACATAAAACTTTTCAATCATTCCGCCACAAGCGCTATCGGCCAGTTTTTTCTCAAAAGCAGAAAACTGCTCTGCTTCAAAGTTTTCAAAGGCAGCAATTAAAAGCTGCAATGCATCGCTTTCGTGATTTGAAACAATGCTATAAAATATGCTTTCAAGACATTGCAACACATCATCTTTAAGGTGAGAATAAGAATAATATGTGCTTTGGGATGCATAAACGCGTTTAAAATATGTCCAGAAAGTTTCTTCATCGGCGTCGGCATCTAACAGTTGTTGCATCACATCACCGTGCAGTTCTGTGCCGATGAGTTTGGCAAACAAATCTGTTTTATTTTCTGATTGATGAATCAGTTTTGTAATACCGAGAACCAGGTTTGTTACAGCACGCTCACTATAATAACCCTTTAAGGTTGTTCTGCCGCTTTGACTATTAAGATATCGTTCAGCAAAAGCAGAAATAAAAGCCGAATCATCTGATTCAAGCATTTTTTCGGCTATAAGGTGGAAGAGTTTGCTGCCACTATTGGCAATCGCAAAAAACGATGCAAAATCATCAGCAGATTGGCTGATATATTTTTGCACAAAAAACAAAATAATGTTATCTTTCAGCGGCGCAAAATCTGTCTCATTATAAATCTCCAGCAGTGATTCATCCAAAACTGCAGGCGTAGTGATATCTTCTTTCAAAACATCTTCAAGCATGCCGTTTGTAAGTTTTAAACCTAGCGGAGATTTATAGCTGCCGCTAATCAAAAAATGAACCAGTTGCAAAGCAAGCGCATTAGCACTCAAAAACCTCTCCGCACAGTCAGATGGCAAAACCTTTCTGAATATCTGGTCATAATAAATTGCATCTAAAAGGCTATAGACAGAATAGTTTTTAATCTCTCGGTCGAGGTTTTCAAGATAGGTTTCTCTCTCTCCGGTAAACAGTTTTTCAACAAAAGGCAGATATTTATTGTTGTTGCCCTCTGCTCTGCCGGTAGATAAATCATATTTCAGTTCTGTTATACCGCTGTATTCGTTTACAGTCGTTATCGTTCTTCTGACGCTGAATGTATCATTTGAAAATGAAACAAACTTTCGTAATGAAAGCGGCAAAAACGGATACACAGTGAACATAATTTGTTTAATCTGTGTAACAGAATCAGATGAAGGTGCTAAAATTTCAAGTGTTTTATTGCACAAAACAGCCTCATAAACACATTCAATCAGACCCTTTATGTCCGGGCAAGCCGCTTGTTTAGAAAAGCGTTTACGAAGCACTTCTTCAGCAGAGTAAAGGGCGTCAGCGCCGGATTGTGCGAAATAGTCAATACCGAGAAAAAGAGCATAGTCTGATAAGAGGGCTTCCCAATTCTCTTCCAAAAAAATATAGCCGTGTGCATAGAACTTGGGGCGGTTTGCGCTATCTACACCACAGGGAACTGAATGTAACAAAATAAAATGCATGTCATCATACCCAAAGGTATAAATTTCCTGATTCGGGTTACATTGGCTGCTGATACGGCTGAATGCTTCGCTTGTTGTTTTGCTGACATTACCCGAAACGCGCTCAATATTCCATCCGTTTTCTCCATTTGTATATGTCAGTTGCAGCATCTGTTAATGCCTCCTTGTTACCCTTCTCCATAATTCCATCAACACTTCTTTAATCTTTTCATAAGCCATGTATAACAACGATGGCTTATCATCTTTTATAATGCCAAAATTACAGAGAAACCAAATGAGCGGGTCTGCCAAGCGTCTGGGGTTAATTTCACCTTGAGGTATGTTATTCAGCGGCGCGTGACCCAAAGCAGAAGAAGCAAAGAATTTCATATGAGTATAATCATCCGTTGCATAGTTATAAAGTTCTGTGCCTTTAAGCATAGTTGTAATGTTTTCGTGTAAAATTTTGCGCTGCTCATACATAGTTTTATACTTCTTCTCATCTGTCTCTTTCACAGCAGCAGGAACCCGTTCAACATTGTCATATTCATCGCATTTAGAGATAACCACAGCAAGCGATGTGTTATTTTTATTATTTTCAAAAGCAAAATGTAATGTATCTAACACCTTTAAAACATCATTTTCTTCATTTTCAGCCATAGCATAAATATCACTTAATTGCTTGGGAGAAATCAGCATAATGATGCCGTCTGCATTTTCGATGAAAGAGCCTTTGCTCCTCATGGCATCGATTGATATACAATTTTCACCGGCGATATCATAAAAAACAAAAGTATATTCTTTCTCATCTTTATGTTTGTTCAAGGAGAAAAAAACAGGGGGCTTAAATGTTTCTTTATTTGTACCATCCGGCAAAGAAACACCTGTTTGAATTAATCTTTCTCTCCAAAAAAGTTCAGCGTTCATTGAACGAGACATCACATTAACTTTTCGTGATAACTCTCCACTCATTGTTTTAAATAATTGTGAAAGAAGAACTGTTTTTCCTGACTGTTTGATTCCGGTACAGGCAATGAAGAAAGTTTTGTGTAAACCGTAGTCAGGCGGCAGAATGCAATGGCATTTCGGACATATTTTTTGAGTTGTTGTTTCGCCACGCTTATCTGTAACACTCACGGGATAACCAAGGCCAACTGTTACAGTTTTATCTTTATCAATTTGTTCATTTGAGAGAACGCAACAAGTAACATCTGCAAAGGCTTTGCCGGGTAAATCTCGCTTGGTCTCATGCGGCTTACTTTTGTCTTCGGGAATAAATTCAGAATAACCATTATCCACCTCACGAAGATGCACATTGTTTCTTTTCCAATTTCGTACCTCGCCCGTCCAGAAGTCAATCATAGCCTCATCAGTTTTTGCTGCATATTGTAATCTTTTTTTGTATTCATCATCACTGATTATACCGTTTTGGTATTTTGCTTTTAATTTTTCTTCATCTTCCGGATTTTTGGCTCTGAAAAGAAAACTATCAAACGAAATCATTGTTTGACAATAAGGGCAGCGAACCGATCCGACCTTTTGGGGAGCCTCAGGCTCAGGCTCCGGCTTCTGCTGTTTTTTCTTACTATTCTTATCAAGATCGTTATCGTTTTTGGGGATACCAAACGATTCAATAACCGTTTCCATTAAAATTCCTCCTCAAAATTAGTTATCAAGGGGTGCAAACTCAATCCGAATCCCCTTTTTGCAGTCAGCATCTTCAAATAAATCAATTAAACTTGCTCGTCGTAGGCGAATCTTTTTCATTTTTTTGCTAGTTGTGTTCCCGTCTGCATCCGTATATTTAATATAAACTTCTTTATAAGGAACAAAAATAAGCTGATTAAATAATGCACCCTGAAACCAACCGTGTATATAGCGTTTATCACCATAATTTTTCCACGCCCATTGGGGCACCATTGTTTCACTAGCACCAAAATGGTTTTCGTTCTCAAATGGTTGAATGATGATTTTTCCATTAATGGGAACAAAGAAAACAGCCGCAAAAAGTAACAAAATAAACACAAGGCATAACCAGATTTTGCCCATAATTTCATTTGTCATAAAGGAAATAGCATTCACGAATTTGAGTTGAAACTCGGCAGTAATTACCTCATTTCTGCCTGCTTCAACCGCTGTAACGGTAATGTTTGTAACAAGCGGTTTTAAAGGGGTAATAATCAGCGTGCCGTCATCCTGGTCAATTGTAACGCTGCCATCC
>JAZRUU010000196.1:0-4425 GCA_045652725.1 Clostridia bacterium
CACAGGTCAATGATGTTATTTACGAGTTAGATGTTGCACCGGTTGTGCACAATGAAAGAACAATGATGCCGCTACGTTTCATTGCAGAGCACGCAGGTTTAACCGTGGAATGGATTGGCACAACACAAAGCATTATCATTAACGGTACAATTTCAAAATAAAATTCAAAAATTTTTTTGGCAGAGCTGCATCGCAGTTCTGCCATTTTTAAAAAATTATATGCCATGAAATTTTGCAGAAACTCAAAAAATTTTTAAAATTTTTTTCAAATTCTTATGTTTTTCCACTATAAAAAATCCCTCAAAAGCCCTATTTTAAGCCACTTTGAGGGTTTTTTAAAAAAAATTAAAAAAAATTGAAAATTTCTCTTGACATAAGGGGTAGTTTCGTGTATAATACTATTTGTCGCTAAGGGATGGAAACAAAAAAACGGGCGCTTAGCTCAGCTGGGAGAGCATCTGCCTTACAAGCAGAGGGTCACAGGTTCGAGCCCTGTAGCGCCCACCATTTCATCCCAGTGTCATGGCCCGATAGTTCAGTTGGTTAGAATGCCAGCCTGTCACGCTGGAGGTCGGGGGTTCGAGCCCCCCTCGGGTCGCCAAACCTGCCTCTGTAGCTCAGTCGGTAGAGCAAAGGACTGAAAATCCTTGTGTCGGCGGTTCGATTCCACCCGGAGGCACCAACTTTATGCTTGGTTATTATGCGGGAGTGGCTCAGTGGTAGAGCGTCACCTTGCCAAGGTGAACGTCGCGAGTTCGAATCTCGTCTTCCGCTCCAATTAAAAACTTGCTTCTAAGCCTTTAGAGGCAAGTTTTTTTATCAAAAATTTTCTTGAGAAACGCACTTTTTCAAGATTTTTTTCATATAATTTAATAGTGTATGGCGCCATAGCCAAGTGGTAAGGCAGAGGTCTGCAACACCTTTACCCCCAGTTCAAATCTGGGTGGCGCCTCCAAAAAAACCGTCAATCTTGATACAAGATTGGCGGTTTTTTTCAAAATAAATCTGTTAGAATTTACTTCATAAAAAAAGCATCGACATAGTCGATGCTTTTTTCTGGTGGGCCTTCAGGGACTCGAACCCCGGACCGACCGGTTATGAGCCGGTTGCTCTAACCAACTGAGCTAAAAGCCCCTATTTATTTGTACCATATTATTTTACCAAATGAAAACATAAAAGTCAATAGTTTTTTATTGTTCTTGCCTGCAAACAAATATACAATTTTTTCTTGCAATCCTTCACAAATTATGGTAACATAATATTGTTGTTTTTACTGCCTTTTCAAGTTTAATGTTGTAGTTTCAGGCAGGTCATTTGTATTTAAATATTTATAAAGGAGTTATCAAATGGAAGCAATTTTAAACTTTTTCACAGGAACACTTAATACCGTGGCGTGGATGTATATTCTGCTCCCCTGTGTGGCTATCGGTGGTATTTTCTTCACCATTCGTAACCGCGGTATTCAGTTTTCAAAGTTCGGTTATGCCTTAAAAAATACCATTGGTAAGGCTTTTCAGAAAAGTGGCACGAAAAACGGTTCTGTTACACCGTTTCAGGCGCTCACAACTGCGCTTGCTGCAACAGTTGGCACAGGTAACATCATTGGTACTTGTCAGGCCATCACCATGGGCGGCTACGGTGCGCTTTTCTGGTTATGGATTGCCGCTCTTTTGGGTATGATTATCAAATATTCTGAAGTTGTTTTAGCTGTTCATTACCGTGAACGCAACAAAAAAGGCGATTGGGTTGGCGGCCCTATGTATTATATTGTAAACGGTTTGGGTAAAGGATGGAAATGGCTGGCTGTTTTGTTCACC
Source organism: Clostridia bacterium (assembly GCA_045652725.1). Lineage (GTDB taxonomy): Bacteria > Bacillota > Clostridia > UBA1381 > UBA9506 > UMGS755. Next base: position 1,818 of record JAZRUU010000196.1, read on the forward strand.
ATTTTTGCTGTTTTGGCATCGTTTGGCATTGGTAACCTTTCGCAGGCAAACAGCATTTCAGGCTCCATCAATAACGCCATCACCGCTTTTGTGCCCGCTATGGCAGAAAATTCTGCTACAGTTAGCCTCATTGTGGGAATTTTGATGGCTGTGCTCACCGCCGTGGCACTTCTCGGTGGCATTAAACGCATCGGCAAGGTGACCGAACTTCTCGTGCCGTTTATGAGCCTGTTCTACATTGTGTTCACCTTAACCGTAATTGGATTTAACATCACAAACATAGGCAGTGCTTTTGCAAAAATCTTTACTGCCGCATTCACACCCAAGGCTGTTTTGGGCGCCGCAAGCGGCATTGCCCTGAAAGAAGCGTTGGTATGGGGCTTGCGCCGCAGTGCTTTTTCTAATGAAGCCGGTCTTGGTTCTGCCGCCATTGCACACGCCGCAGCCGATACTGACAACGCTGTTAAACAGGGTCTTTACGGTATCTTTGAAGTTTTTGCCGATACTCTTGTTATCTGCACACTCACCGGTTTAACCGTCATCATCAGCGGTGTTGATATTTCCTTTGGTGTAAAACCGGGCGCAGAACTCATTACAAGCGCTTTTGCTACTGTTTTTGGTGATAAGTTTGCCGCTCTCTTTGTTGCCATTGCGCTGATGTTCTTTGCCTACTCCACCATTTTGGGCTGGTCACTTTACGGCACCAGATGTGTTGAATATCTCTTCGGTTTAAAGGCCACTAAAGTATATCAAGTTATTTTCATTGCTATGATTGTTGTCGGCGCAACCACCTCTTTAGATGTAGCGTGGGACCTGGCAGACACATTTAACGGCCTGATGGCCATCCCGAACTTTATTGCCCTCTTTGCACTTTCGGGCGTTGTGGCCAAACTGACGAAAACCTATTTTTCCAACAAAAACGAGTTACATAAATAAGGCTGAAAATCTTACATAGTCAACGATATCTGACAGCGACAGAATGTTTCCCATTGTGTCGCTGTTTTTTTTATAAATTGGTGCGATAAACTGTTTTTACCACCGATTGTTTCTGCGACTTTCTTCACGCCGACACAAAAAGAAAAGTCACATCGGCTTTATCAAATCATTCTCACGGCTAAGGTTGAATTTTGAACCAAAATGTGATACAATGATAAAGTTAAAGACGAAATTTAATTTTTAACACGAGGTAAGAAAATGAACTATCAATCTACGCTGGCTTTGGCGCAAGAACACGGTTTCGCGCAGTTTACCACCCTGCAGGAACAGGCATTTCGCAATGAAGATGCCTACATTTATGAAAAAGACTTATTCATTATGGGTGAAACCTCTTCAGGCAAAACGCTGATTCCCCTGCTTTTGTATGGGGCGGCGCTGAAAGAAGCCAAAGAACAGGGCAAAGAATATCCTAAAATGCTGTTCGTTGTGCCCTATCGCGCACTTGCCGCTCAGAAAACCAGAGAGATGCAGGAATTTTTCAAAGATTTTGATCTGAAAATCATTCAGTCTACCGGTGAATTTCGTCAGGATGATGACGCGGTGCAAAAAGCACAACTGCACATTGCCGTTGTCATCACCGAAAAAATTTATAAATATGAAGCAAGAGACCCTGAGTTTCTATCTCAATATGACTATCTGGTGCTTGACGAGATTGGCTTAATTAACAACGCCGACCGCGGCATAAGGTTAGACTTTGTTCTCGCCTGGGCCGAAAACCAGAAACTGCAGAACGGTCGTCCGCGCATTGTGGCACTCGGCACACCGTTTTTTGACTGGAGTGCTTACATTGAAAGTTACGGCTTCACACCCATCAGGGCTGACCGTCGCCCGGTTACGCTTGATGAAATTGCCGTGTTTCACGCCAAGCAGGGCATTGACCGTGTTGACGGCAACTGTTCTTTTTTGCGTCGCACACGCTTTGTGTCTGACAAAGAGTTTCAGAATTTAAAAGAGTCTTACGGCACGCCGGCAAGCCGTTGCATACATTTGGGTGATGAACCCTGTCCTATGGAAACGCCCTGCCGCAATGACCATAGCCTTGTTTGCTCCGTAACCAAACAACCCTGCCCCGATATGATTGAGCGCGTGCCTGTTAAAGAGCACTCTACCCACGAAACCATTTTATTAAAAATCTGCCGCGAGCATTTATCGGCCGGTCAGCAAATTCTTATATTTGTTAATGACAGAACGCGCGTTATGCAATATTGCAGTTTGCTCTACCGCGAACTCAAAGACCTGCTCCCCGCAGCACCGCCCGTTGAAGAGTGCAAGCAGGCCATTTTGGCAGATTGCAAACTGGAATCAGACGATGTTTTCGGCATTTTAGAGCAAGGCCTGAATGATGCTTCTGAAGATGAATTTTATCAGGCTTTTAAAAGCGGCATTGCTTTTCACAGCGCCGCTCTGCCCAATGAACTGCGCACCTATGTTGAAGAAAAACTGTTAGACAGCCGCGAACTGCAAATTGTCTGCAGCACCGAAACGCTGGCGTTTGGTGTAAACAGCGCTGTTGATGTTGTAATCATTGCCGATATATATAAACACGAAGGCTCTGATGTGCGTTTGCTTTCGCTCAACGAATATCAGAACTATGCCGGTCGTGCAGGCCGCC
>JAZRUU010000197.1:0-2238 GCA_045652725.1 Clostridia bacterium
TTCTCTGCGTGACCATATCCGTCCTGACGGTTCGGTTTATCACATTATGGATTATGATATTGAAACCGGCGAGTGCAAGGGTTATGCAACCCATACACAGGGTTATGATGCAGAAACATCTTCCTGGTCACGCGGTCAGGCGTGGGCTGTTTATGGTTTTGCCATTAGTTATCTGCACACGGGTGAGCAGCGTTATTTAGATGCGGCCAAAAAAGTGGCGCACTATTTCATTGCCTCCATCCTGCGGGATGATTACATCCCCCGTGCTGACTTCCGCGCGCCGAAAGAGCCTGTTTATTACGACACTTCGGCCGGTGCGATTGCTGCTTGTGGATTGATTGAAATTGCCAAATCGGTTCCCGAATATGAAAAAGAACTCTATATGGATGCGGCGCTTAAAATTATGAAAGCCATTGTTGACCGCCACACCGACTTTACCGAAGAAGAACAGACCATTCTGCAGGATTGCAGCGGATCTTATGCACAAGAGGTGCACTGTTCTGCGGTTTACGGTGAATATTATTTTGTTGAAGCGATGTATAAATTAAAAGGCTTTGAGCCAATGTTCTGGTAAACCTGAAGATAAAAAGCCATCCGCGATGCGGGTGGCTTTTGTTGTATAGCATAAAAAAAGGTGGCCGATGGCCGCCTTTTTTATTTTTACATTAGTTCAGTTTTTCTTTTAAGGTATCTAAAGATGCCTGCAGTTCTGCCGGCAGTTTGTCACCAAAGGTAGAAGCGAAGAATTCTTCAATATCTTTTGCTTCGGCTGTCCAAACATCTTTATCAACATTTAACAGTTCAGCTAAAACATCTGCATCAACATCATCTAAACCTTCAATGTCAATATCGCCTGCATTGGGAACATAACCGATTGCGGTTTCTTTTGCATCAACCTTATCTTCGCAACGGTCTAAAATCCAGTTCAGCACGCGCATATTGTCACCAAAGCCGGGCCAGATGAAGTTGCCGTTATCATCTAAACGGAACCAGTTAACATTGAAAATTTTCGGAGCCTTTTCGCCCAGTTTGTCGCCCATATCGAGCCAATGCTGGAAGTATTCAGCCATGTGGTAACCGCAGAAGGGACGCATAGCCATGGGGTCATGACGAACAACGCCAACCTTACCGGTTGCAGCAGCGGTGGTTTCAGAAGCCATAACCGCACCTACAAACACACCGTGATCCCAATCTCTTGACTGGTAAACCAGCGGAGCAGCCTTAGCACGACGGCCACCGAACACAATTGCAGAGATGGGCACGCCCTTGCCTGAATTAAATTCAGAACTGATGCAGGGGCAGTTTTCAGCCGGTGCAGTAAATCTTGAGTTGGGATGAGCACCACTTGTGCCAACTTTGTCAGCCTTGTCATACTTTTTGTAATCCCAAACTTCGCCGCGCCAGTTAAGAGCGTTTGTCGGCGGGTTGTTATCAAGACCTTCCCACCAAACTTCGTTGTTGTCTAAATCGTGAGCAACATTGGTGAAAATGGTGTTCTTACGGGTAGAAGCCAGCGCATTGGGGTTAGAATTTTCGTTGGTACCGGGTGCAACGCCGAAGAAGCCGTTTTCGGGGTTAATAGCCCACAGTCTGCCGTCTTCGCCAACACGCATCCAGGCAATGTCATCACCTACGCACCAAACTTTGTAACCCTGCTTGCGATATTTTTCAGGCGGAATCAGCATAGCCAGATTGGTCTTACCGCAGGCTGAGGGGAATGCAGCAGCAATATATTTAACCTCACCCTTGGGATTTTCAAGACCTAAAATCAGCATATGTTCAGCCATCCAGCCTTCGTTCTTACCTAAGAAAGAAGCGATACGCAGAGCAAAGCATTTTTTACCCAGAAGCACATTACCGCCGTAACCGGAGTTAACAGAGATAATGGTGTTATCTTCGGGGAAGTGGCAGATGTATCTCTTAGATTCATCAATTTCGCATCTGCAGTGAAGACCGCGAATCCAGTCTTCGCTGTCGCCTAAAGCGGCTAATACGTCAGCGCCTACACGGGTCATAATAGCCATGTTCAGTACAACGTAGATAGAGTCTGTCAGCTCGATACCGATTTTAGAAAATTCGGAACCAACGGGACCCATAGAATAGGGGATAACATACATGGTTCTGCCTTTGTATGAATCTTTAGCGATGTCATACAGCATTTTGTATGCTTCCTGGGGATCCATCCAGTTATTGGTGGGGCCTGCTGCCTCTTTGGTTTTAGCACAGATGAAAGTTCTG
>JAZRUU010000198.1:0-1493 GCA_045652725.1 Clostridia bacterium
AACTGCGGCATTGCCCAGGCCTTTTTAATGGCATCTACTAACCCGGCTAAGGCTTTGGGGCTGGGTGATGAAATCGGCTCCATTGAACCGAACAAACCCGCCGACCTTGTGTTTGTGGATGACCGCTTTAATGTGAAAAAAGTTATGGTAGCCGGTGAAATTTGCAAGTTTTAATCTTGCTATTTGCTCAAATTTTCTACCTTATAATAAAGAAACATGAGAGTTTATTGAAAAACATCTTGACAAACCCTTCGTCATGATGTATAATAAACTCCTGAGCGAGTGTGCTGGAACTGGCAGACAGGCACGTTTGAGGGGCGTGTGTCCATGACGTACGGGTTCAAGTCCCGTCACTCGCACCAAAAAACCGCACACGCCAGTGTGCGGTTTTTTTACTTTGTTACATCTTCGCTCTTCTCTTTTGCCCGAAAATATAAATCGGTTTTAGAGTATCTTCGGCATCTTTTGAATAAATTTTTTCAAATATTAAAAAAAAGACTTTACAAATGAAAAAACCTGTGTTATAATACACAAGGTACGAAAGAAATAAGCGTGCTGTCTTAGCTCAGTAGGTAGAGCACTTCCTTGGTAAGGAAGAGGTCGGCAGTTCAACTCTGCTAGACAGCTCCAAAAAAAGACTTGCCAAACGGCAAGTCTTTTTTTATGCAAATTGAATCCTGCGTAACGCTTTATTGCTAAATAACAGAAATTTCATCGGCTTCCATCCCTGTGATGGTGGCCTTATTTTTTTTGAGTGCACAAAGTTCTGCAATTTTATCTTCGCTGATCAGTTCCCCGGGGAGCAGAATGGGTATGCAGGGCGGAAAGGCGGCAACAGTTTTAGCGCAGATTCTCCCTGCCGATTCTGCAAGCGGCATTTGGGTTTGCGGGTGGTTTCGCAGTTCGCCGGGCGCCAGTTGCGGAACGCTGATTTTGCCACCTGTTTGCGGCGCGGCGGCAAGCGGCTCACCTTGTGCGGGCAGGCTATCTATGTAATTGAGTGCTTTTTCAAGCAGGTGCACATCTTCGTTTCTGTTACACCACGATGCCATACACAACACGCGGTGGGCGGTGCACATTTCTATGTAAATGCCAAAACGCTCGCGCAGAATTTCTTCTGCCAAATACCCTGTGATGCCTTTATCGGCCCATGTGGGCAGAAGTTTGAATTTATCATCAAGCGAGGGGAGGCCGAGCGGGCGGAGCAGAGCGAGCATTCTCTCGGTTTCGGCCCGGCCTTTTTCTTCGGCAAATAAAAGGGCATATTCCATCGCGGCCAGCAGAGGATACGAAGGGCTGCTGGTCTGAAACACCCTGACGGCATCCCGCATTGCGCTGATAGATATGCCGCTCCCAACATTTAAAAGCGCGGTTTGGTTCGGTGAGGGCAGAGTTTTGTGCAGGCTGACAACGCTCATATCGGCCCCCTGAGAAACGGCTGATGCCGGAAACTGCGGCGCAAAGGGAAAGTGTGCACCGTGCGCTTCATCAAC
>JAZRUU010000199.1:0-2405 GCA_045652725.1 Clostridia bacterium
GTGGTTTTCCATGTGTCTACTTTCATTTTACTACTTCACTGTGCCCGTGGTTCCAAAATCTTTTAACTTTGCAGAAAAACCGTTAGGCATTTTCAAAAAAGTTTTCTTGCCTCCATCTGACGGGGGAGGTGTGTTTTGACATACAAAACACAGAGAGAATACCCCTTGACCATAACTCAGAGGCTTTTGGTAAAATACCGTGTGAAAATATCATCTTTTTCCAAAAGTTCATCAACGGTAGAAAAGCCAAGACGGTTTAAAAGTTCAATTACATATGGATTCTCGGCGGGTGAGGCATAAGTTGCCTTGTTGCCGTAGTCTTTCACATGTTCAGCACCAAGACCGTGTTCAATAAGCACTTTCGGGCCGCCAACACAACCGCCGCGGCAACCCATACCCTCAATAAAGTTTGCAGCAATATCGCCGTTTTTCACTTTTTCAATCAAAGCGCGGCAACCGGAAATGCCATCTGCATTCTCAGCGGTGAGCGGCAGGCTTCTTTCGGGGCGGAGTCTCTCAAGGCACCCGCGCACCGCTTCGCTCACGCCACCCGAATAGGCATAAATGCGTCCGGCGGTGGAGGTGTGCTCGCGGCCGTCGTCAGGCAGATTTTCAAGGTTGAGTTCTGCAATATCAAAAATTTCTTTAATCTCCTGAAAAGTCAGCACATAGTCAACTGCGTCACAAACATCGGCCTCTTTGGCTTCAGCCTTTTTGGCAATGCAGGGGCCAATGAAAACCGTAACGGCATCGGGGTGCAAACGCTTAATGCCTCTGCCGCAGGCTACCATCGGGGAAACAGAACCGGGTATGTGCTCCATAAGCCCCGCCTTGCGGCACATTGAGAGCCAAATGGGACAGCAACAACTGGTTAACATATAGTCTTCGTTGGTTTTAACCGCCCGGTCAAACTCTAACGCCTCTTTCAGCGTTAAAATATCGGCAAACAAAGCGACTTCCACCATGCCGGCAAAACCGAGCAGTTTAAAGGCTGAACGCAGTTTGCCCGGGGTGACATCAGAACTGAACTGGCCGATGAAGGCCGGCGCAATCATCGCGTAAACGGGGCGCTTTTTGTCGGTGAGTTCCTGCAGCATCGGCAGGGTTTGTTTGGCGTCGGTCAAACAGGGCGCCTGGCAGGCGTGTAAACAATCACCGCAACTTTTACAGGCCTCGGCATCCACAACAAGTTCACCGTCTTTGTTTTTGCTGAGCGCGCCGAAACTGCAAGAAGAAACGCAGGCACAGTCATCACTTCCGCAATCACAGGTGCGAACGCTCCAGATGGGCGGCTTTTTATCGGGGTTTAAAAGACAGTCAAGATGGTAACTGTCAAAAGTGCCTTTTTCAAGGCGTGCAATTGCCGCCTCAAGTTCTTTTTTTAAGGCCGACTTGGTTAGTGTAACATAAAGATCTCTGAATTTCTGCATAGAAAATACCTTTCTTCAGTAAAAAACATATTATTTCTTATTATGTCATAATTGTTTTAAATTCAAACCAAAAAATGAAAAACAGGCCGCAAAATGGCGTTCCTTTCATCAATGCTACTAAAAAAAATTCTTATCGGTTATTTTTATTATGACATAGCAACAAAAAAAATAAAATGCAATTTTGTTGTTTACTTTTGGAAAAATCTATGATATAATAAGGAAGATTGAGGGAAAACAAAAAACAAATGTTGTCGGGCAGCGTGCCCGCAAAATGAAACAGGAGGTTAACCAATGAGCAAAAAGTATGTTTACTTATTTAGCGAAGGCGACGCTAGTATGAGAAATCTGCTGGGTGGTAAAGGTGCTAACTTGGCTGAAATGACTAAGTTAAACCTGCCGATTCCCCAGGGCTTCACCATTTCTACCGAAGCTTGCACACAGTACTATGAAGACGGCAGAAACATCAATGATGATATTAAGGCTGAAATCATGGTAGCCATCACCAAGATGGAAGAAATCACCGGCAAAAAGTTCGGCGATCTTGAAAATCCCCTTTTGGTTTCTGTTCGTTCCGGTGCAAGAGCATCTATGCCCGGTATGATGGATACCATCTTAAACCTTGGCTTAAACGAAGAGGTTGTTGATGTTCTTTCCAAGAAGGGCAACCCCCGTTGGGCTTGGGACTGCTACAGAAGATTTATTCAGATGTATTCTGATGTTGTTATGGGTGTCGGCAAAAAATATTTTGAAGAACTCATTGACAAAATGAAAGAAGAAAAAGGCGTAGTGCAGGATGTTGACCTGACCGCTGATGATCTGGCAGAACTTGCTGCGCAGTTTAAAAACGAATTCAAAAAGGAAAAGGGCTTTGATTTCCCCTCTGACCCCAAAGAACAGTTAATGGGCGCTATTGAAGCCGTATTCCGTTCATGGGATAATCCCCGTGCCAATGTTTACCGTCGTGATAATGACATT
>JAZRUU010000200.1:0-2449 GCA_045652725.1 Clostridia bacterium
AAGAAGCCGTTTTAGCAGGTAAATTAACAGGAAAAGCAATTGCAGATGTGCTTTTTGCTCAATAGTTTTTAATGCTGACTGCGTGCGCAATGCCCGGCATTGATTCCCCTTGTTGCACTGTCAGAGTGCTTTGCAGAGCGCCGGTAGCCATAAATAAAAGCCGGTTAATTTTCTTTTGTTTTAAAAGGCGGTATAAATGTCCGCAAAAGGTCAGGCCGGCGCAGGCGCAACCGCTGCCGCCTGCGTGAACATCCTGCTTTTCGTTATCAAAAATAATCAAGCCGCAATCGTTATAGTTTTTCGTCATATTATAGCCTGACTCACCAAGCAAATCAATTACAGCCGCCTTACCTACCATACCCAGATCACCGCTGATGATGGCATCATAATCTTCCGGGCCGCGCCCTGTGTCTTCAAAATGCGCCAGCAAAGTGTCAACCGCGGCAGGCGCCATGGCCGCACCCATATTGTTGGCATCGGTGATGCCCATGTCTACAATTTTTCCGTTTGTAACACATTCAACCTGCGGGCCTTCTCCCTCTGCACCCAGCACGGCGCAGGCAGAACCTGTAACGGTCCACTGTGCCCCCGGCGGTCGTTGTCCGCCATATTCAAGCGGAAAGCGAAACTGTTTTTCCGCCGAGCAAAAATGGCTTGATGTCAGCGCGGCGCAATGGGTTGCAAAGCCGCCATCAAGATAAGCCGAAGCAATTGAAAGGCCGAGCGCCATAGTAGAGCAAGCACCGTAAAGACCAATGAACGGGCGACCAAAATCTCGAACGCCATAACTTGTGCCCGTGCATTGATTCAGCAAATCGCCGCCAAAAATATAATCAATTTGTTCAGGTTCAATACCGCTGTTTTTTAAAGCCTCGGCCGCAGCGCGGGCCGCAAAGGCGCTTTCTGCTCTTTCCCATGTTGATTCGCCGAGCACATTATCTTCTGCAATAACATCAAAACATTGCCCTATGGGTCCTTCTGACTCTTTTTTGCCTGCCACTGTACCTGTGCCCAAAATGACAGGCGGATTTTTGAAAAAAATTGTTTGCTTACCTTTTCTTTTTTCTCCGCTCATTTTCTTACCTCTCGACATTTTTCTTTTAGTTTTACTCACTTTACCAAAAAATATTCTTATCATAAAACAAAAAAATATAGCAAAAAATATAGACAAACCTGAAAAAATGTAGTATACTTCTTATGAAAAAGCAATATTTGGCAGAGTAGGTTTTGATGCGTTAAGTGACAGTTGGACGGGAAGTTGCCACTGTACGAAAAACATACATCGTATGTTTGCGGTATCATAACTGCATTCCGCTGCCACGAAAAGAGAAAGAAACACCTCTTTTTTTGTGGCAATTGCCGTAAAAAAGGATGTGTTATTTTTATGCAAAAAAATTCTTTCACAACAAAAAAATTAGCCACCATTGCGTTGCTTCTTGCTCTTCACATTGTGGTTACGAGATTCGTCGCCATTGAGACACAGATTTTCAGAATCAGTTTCAGTTTTGTGCCCACTTCACTTTGTGCTATGCTGTTTGGACCGTGGATTGGCGCTGTTTTCGGCTTTGTTGCCGATTTTTTGGGTATGATGATTTTTCCAAAAGGTCCTTATTTTCCCGGTTTTGGTCTTAACGAGGCTTTATATGCTTTTATCTACGGTATGTTTCTCTATAAAAAGAATGTCAATTTTAAACACATTATCCCTTGTGTTTTGTTGCAAACGCTCACCATTGACTTAGCGCTCTCAACTCTTTGGCTTCATATTTTATATCACAATCCCGTTTGGGTGATACTCTCCGGCAGAATCATTACGGCTCTTGTTATGTTTCCTGTTAAAATTTTCGGCATTAAATATGCTTGGCGTTTCATCGGCAAACGGATCGATTCACCAAAAACAAATCTCTTATAGCGCGTATATTTCCTGAAATTTTGTTTAGAATAAGACATAGCGCATACCCAAAAAAATTTCAGGAGGAATTACAATGAATAACAAAAATCAGCAGAACAACCAGAATAACCAAAACAACCAGAATAACCAGAACAACCAGAACAACCAGAACAACAATCAGCAGAATCAGCAGAACAAAAACCAGCAGAATCAGCAAAACAAAAACAACAACCAGTTTAATAACGAAAGATAAATCAGCAATAAAAAACGCCGTTCCGAAACCTCGGAACGGCGTTTTCTTTTTTTAATCAAGACAACTGTATACAATATTCCTGATGCGGCGGTGTATAATCGGCTCTTTACTGTTATGCATATGCTGTGCATAATAAACCGCCAAGGTATTCTCGGGGTCAATCAAAACATAGTTTCCCGTTGCGCCGCCCCAGCCAAATTCACCAACAGGGCCGTTTGAACCACCTACTACGGGGTCATACATTGTGCGGACGCCTAATCCATAGCCATACCCGGGCATATGGTTTTTAGCATAGTCAAAAAACGCAT
>JAZRUU010000201.1:0-9340 GCA_045652725.1 Clostridia bacterium
GACCGCTTGGCCTCCGACTTGTTTCTGCCGCGGGATTTTCAATGGTAACAAGTGGTGTTGTTCCTGAAAGAAACATTTCATAAGGATCTTTGCCGTTTGCTTTTTCCATGTTATAAAGGTCCCCGGCTACCGCCTTGCCGGTATCATAATAAGAAACAAGGCAGCCCTCCAGCACTTCATTGGTCAAATAACAAAGGGTGTCAGGCTTTTCCGGCAGGGCCGATTGACCAAGATAAACACCCGCAAACGGCTTATCCAATGTCTTAACCGTGTAGTCTGCTGTTACATCTGCGCCCATGTTTTCACCAACAAAAGCGGCAACATCGCGAATGTTTTCCTGCTTCCAATGAGAATCGGTCCGATAATAATCGTCAAGCGAAAGCAAAGGAACAAGGTCAATATAGGTCATATAACTGACTCTGCTTTTAAAGTCATTGATAAACGCATCATAATCAATTGCTAAATACCCGTTTTTTTCTGCCAGAAAATAGTTCTTATCCGGCACAATGGATAAATACACCTTGGCATCGGTATCTTTCAGATAGGTGTCATATAAAAAGTTAAAGCGTTCCTCGGCGTAATCCACCATTGGCTCATTAACGGGGTATTCAATCTTTGAAAGATGCCCCTCCGCCGAAAACAAGCCGTTGTTATCCTTTTGTTTCAGCACATAATTTGCAAAAATTGCCTTAAATTTTCTGAAAGTTTCACGGGCAGGAAACTGGTCGGTTGTGTAAATTTCAAATCCTTTCATAAACTCGCCCGAAAACACCGTTTCAAGTGAAAGTTCAGGTCGGGTTGCAAGCGGCCGGCGCTCTCCTTCTGAAAAGGCCGTATTGGGTTTAAACCAACACAAAAGAGAAAAAACACACAAAACCGCCGCAAACACAAGAGAAAGAATCATATTTCGTTTCATGGTGCACCTCCTAAAAACGGAAATAAAGGAACGGGTTAAAAGAACCGTCTGCCAGATAGGCGGTGGCTATCATAAAGAGTGCCAGAAGCACAACTGTTTGCACCGCAAAAAGCCAGACAGAGCCGTGGCATTTTTCAGAAAGCCACGCCATTATTTTTTTGGGTGCAGGTGTCGCGCCAAGTGCCGCAATCACAAGAACCACACCATAATTTTTCAAATGATAGATTGCCTCTGCCGAAACAAGCGGCAATCCGCCGCCGCCAAACAAACCGCCGACAAAGCGCACAGCCTGCCCTGCATTTCCGGCCGCAAAAATCATAAAGCTGATGGCCACAAAAAACAGAACATAGATATGGCCGAGCACTTTATGTTTTTCAACATAATTTCTGAAAAAGAACTTCTCCAAGGTTAAAAGAATGCCAAAATAGAGCCCCCACAAAATAAAGTTCCATTCGGCGCCGTGCCAAAAACCGGTTAAAAACCAAACGACAAAAATGTTAAAAAGCATTCGTCCGCGGCGAACACGGTTACCACCAAGGGGAATGTAAACATAATCACGGAACCACGAGCCGAGTGAAATATGCCACCGTCTCCAGAACTCGGTAATACTTTTAGCAATAAAGGGATAGTTAAAGTTCTCCATAAAATCAAAGCCAAAAATTTTACCAAGACCAATTGCCATATCGCTGTAACCTGAGAAGTCAAAATAAATCTGGAGCATATATGACGCGGCAAAAAGCCAATAATAAAGCACCGAAAGGTCGCCGGATTGTAAAAACGCCTCACCCAGTTGTCCCAGCGTGTTGGCAAGCAGAATTTTTTTAGAAAGGCCCAGAACAAACCGCCTGCACCCCTCTGCCGCATAGTCAAAACTGTGTGTGCGTTCTTTGAGTTGTTGTTCCACATCCGCATAGCGCACAATTGGCCCGGCAATGAGCTGCGGGAACAAGGCTACATAGGTGCCGAGGGTAATCGGGTTCTTTTGCGCAGGCACCGTGCCTCTGTAAACATCCACGGTGTAACTTAAAATCTGAAAAGTGTAAAAACTGATGCCAATGGGCAACGCCAACTTTAAAAGCGGGACAGAAAGACCCGTTACCGCGTTTATATTTGTGATAAAAAAGTCGGCATATTTAAAATAGGCAAGGCCTGCAAGGCTCAAGCCGACAGAAATCACCAAAAACAGTTTCGATACCGGTCTGCCCCTGAACTTTTCAATCAGCAAGCCGAAAACATAGCCCATAAGCACCGTAAAAATCATCAAAAAGACATATTTTGGCTCACCCCAGCCATAAAACACAAGGCTTGAAAGCAAAAGAACGGGGTTTTTTAAAGACTTCGGCACGGCAAAATATAAAACCAGAACTACCGGCAGAAAATAATATAAAAAAGGAATACTCGAAAAAAGCATAAAAAACGCTCCCTATGCACAAGAAAACGGACACGGAAACCGCGTCCGTTTTTCTTTTAAAAATTAGTCTTCCAGTTTCTCAGGGCACATTACAAAGAATACTTTATTACCCTGGCTGCCGGTTACCATCTCATCGGCCGCAACGCAAATGTTCCATCTGAGGTTTGCATTGCTTTCCAGTTTTTTAATGAAAGATGCCGCATCTGCCGCATTTTCAAGTTCAAACACATAGCCAATAAAGGGGATGGAGCCAATCATAGGCATAAATACCGAACCGTTTTTAAAGCCAGTAATTTCTGCATTGTCAAAACCTGAAAGCAATCCCTCTTCCACCGCCATAGCGCCACCGGAGAATTTAATGGCAGGGTTTGTCATAAGTGCTTCTGCAATGGCCTGAGCGCTCATACCGGACGCCGCTTTTGCCTTAAAGTCTGCCAAAAGGGTATTTCCCAATGTTGCAGGTGCAGGTGCGGGCGTGGGCGCTTCTGTCGGCTTTTGTGTGGGAGTCGGAGTCGGTTTTTCACTCGGTTTTTCAGAGGGCGCCTGCGAAGGGGCCTGCGTAGGTGCTTCAGAGGGCTTCTGAGTCGGAGCCTTTGTGGGTTCTTCTGTCTTTTCGTCACCCTTTGCTTCTTCCTGCTCGGGTGCCGGCGTTACTTCTTCGGGTTGTTCAGTTGCCGCCGGGGTTTCGGTAGGTTCTGCCACGGTGTCTTTCGCACCACAAGCTGCGAGTGAGAACACCATCACAGCAATTAAAAGAATGCTAAGTAATTTTTTCATTTTCTTTCTCCTTTTTTCTGTTTGAATTTATTTGTCACTTATAATACGCAGAGAATTTAAAAAAGTTCCCTGTTTTTATATAAAATTTTCTGCATTACGATGTAGAAGTTAAAAGTGCTTCAACATTTTCTTCAGAATATTCCACCTCGGCAGAATACATTCTCACAATATTTGCCATTTCAGCGAGCGTTATCATGCCTGAAGCATTTCGTGCAAAAGACCACAGCCCCGCAACAAAGCAGCAACTCATCACCGCAAAGCGTATGCGCTCCGTGTAGCAGCCGTCATAGAGCGCATCTGTCAGATGGCGAAAAACAAAATATACAGCAAGTTGTTCAAGCGGCACACTAAAAGCCTCATCATCAAGATTTTTTTCGTCAAACGAAAAGTTTGCAACCGCTTGCAGCATTTTTGTCCAACTCTCATCAAGCCGTTCAAGTGTTTCATATTGCTCCAAAAGTGCACCAAACGAAAAGGGAAAGGCAAAGCCAAACGCTGTGCCCAAGGCAGAAAATCGCTCAAAAACGGTTTTTGTTCTGTCTTGCAGGCAGTTAAAAACGCTCTCCCGCAGAGCAAAAAACTGTTTCTCTTCCGCCGAGAAGCGAATGCCTTTGGGCATCACAAGAGAAAACGGCGCCGTTTCTTCTAAAATAATCCTTGCCGCTTCTTCACAGCAAAGCCCCAACCCTGTTTCAACAAAAGAACCGTAAAAATTACGAAACCGCGGATGCAGCGTACATATATCACACAGCGCCGCCTCGCCGCAGGTGCAGATAATATCACACAGGCCGCTTTCGTTTAAAAAAGGGCAACGCTCATTTTCATCCAAAACAAAATGTGGCGGTGTGCCTGCAATGTGGTTTCTGATTTTTTCGCCCATTTCTGTCTGCAAATTACTGTAAAACGCCATTGTGTCACTGTCTATATCAATCTCCCACCCCACACAACAACTGTGGGCGCAACTGCCTGCAAGGCATTTAAATTTATGATAATAATTGGGAACTGCTTCTTTCATAGATCCGCCTCACCGCTTTGGGTTTTGCACAATACAAATGCATTTTCTAAATTTCAACCTTTTCCTGCAACAGTATATCATAACTTCAAAAAAGTGTCAATTCGTCTCTTTTACATTGCTTTCTTTTTCTTTGATATTTTTTACAATAACCACTTGACAAAGCCGGTTTCTGTGTGTATAATATTTAAGTACGCTAAAAGAACACAATTAAATATAGGGGTATGATGTAATGGTAACATGCCGGTCTCCAAAACCGTTCTTGAGGGTTCGAGTCCTTCTACCCCTGCCAAAAAGAAAGAGTGACTTTTAAGTTGCTCTTTCTTTTTTCGTTCGGGAGGACTCGAACCCTGAGAGGGTTTTTGCGTGAAGAAAACAGTTCGGCGAACTGTTTTTAGCAAAAAGGTGCGAGTCGGGTACCAAAGCCACAGGCTTGGGTCGACGAGCAGATAAGACGCTGAAAGCGGCTGTGTCCTTCTACCCCTGCCAAAACAAGAGTTAACCCGTTAGGGTTGGCTCTTGTTTTTTGTTGGAAAGGACTCGAACCCCGGACATGGAGTAAGGCTTTGTGTCAAGCGCAGCGACG
Source organism: Clostridia bacterium (assembly GCA_045652725.1). Taxonomy (GTDB): domain Bacteria; phylum Bacillota; class Clostridia; order UBA1381; family UBA9506; genus UMGS755. The sequence continues at coordinate 4,703 of JAZRUU010000201.1, forward strand.
ACAGAAAGCACTTAATCCAGTTCTTCTTTTTGTTAAGACGAGCGAAGCGAGAATTCAAAAAGAAGTTCCACTATACATTTTGCGTGAAGAAAACAGTTCGACAACTTATTAAAAACATATAAAACCGGCTCATGTCACAAAGGACTTGAGCCGGTTTTATTTTTCGTCTTATTTATAAAAATTATTGGAACGGGTTACCGTTGCAGGCGGTGCCTGGTCGAGTTTTTTGTTGCTGATTTCCAAAACATCTTCGGGGCGAATCCAGGGCTTATTCTGAATGGCACTGGTTTCTTCGTGAGTTAAATAACCTTTGTAGGTTGTTAAGCTTCTTCTGTAAAAACCGTCTTTTACACAGCAACCCGCCACGCCGTCATTTAAAATGCTCATAATCATCGGCAGCATTTCAGCAGCGTAAGCAACAGAGGTGGTGTTGGCTACCGCACCGGGAATGTTTGATACACAGTAATGCACCACACCGTTTACAACATAACGGGGGTCATCGTGATGGGTTTCGTGGCTTGATTCAATAGCGCCGGGATCATCATTTGAAATGTCAACCAGAACAGAACCGGGCTCCATAGTCTTGAGCATTTCTTTATCAATTAAAAAGTCTTTTCTTTCTTTCGGCCATTTTACACAGTTTAAAACCATATCCATCTGCGGAAGAACAGAAGCAATGGTTTCTTTATTACAAAACATAGTGTTAATTTTGCCTTTATACTCATTTAAAAGTTTACGCAGAATGCCCACATTGATGTCCATAACTGTGCAGTTTGCGCCCAGTGCATATAAAACCTCAAGCGCGCTCTGACCAACCAGACCGCAACCCAAAATCAGAACATTCATACGGGGAGCGCCGGCAAAACCGCCAACATATTTACCCTTACCGCCGTTAATGGTCAGCATTGATTCAAGGCCAAAAAGCGCACCCTGTTTGCCGGCCGCTTCGCAGTTCGGCGAACCGAAACGGTGTGCATCTTCTGCGGTGAAAGCGATACATTTGCTCTTAAGAAGTGCATCAACTTCTTCGGGGTGACCTGCCGGATGAATGCAGCCCAAAAGAATCTGGTTCTCACGCATTAAGGGATATTCTACCGCTGTAAATTCCTTTACCTTAGCCACCATATCGCAACCGGCATACATTTCTTCCATCGTGTCAACAATTTTTGCGCCGGCTTCTTCATATTTTTCATTAGAAAAGCCTGCAGCCTTGCCACAGTCCTTCTGTGCCCAAACCTCGTGACCGGAAGCCACAATGCTTTTTACTTCGGCGGGGGTGCAGATAACTCTGAACTCACCCTCCTTGATGTCTTTTAAAATACCAAAAATCATAGTTCCTTCTCCTTTTATTTTATGTTTTTTACATTTCTTTAAATCCGTCACCACAAACCTCGCGGACTTCGGATATGATTACAAAAGCGTCTTTATCCAATTCTTTAACTTTGTTCAAAACGGTCTGCACTTCTTTGCTCTTAACAATGCACATCAGCATCATGCCGTCAGTATCAGAGTAACAACCGCGGCTGTAGATGCCTGTAACACCGCGAACCATGTCATTCATAACAAATGCAGCAATTTCGGGATTCTTTTTTGAAATAATGTAAATTGATTTTGCAAAATCGCCGCGGATTAAAATAAAGTCGGTGACCTTACTGCTGATATAAAGCGACAATACGGAATAAAACATAATCGTCACATCTTCAAAGGCAAAGCCCGATGCTAAAATAACACCTGTATCAATTATGAGAATAAAGGTTGCAACGCTTATGTAACGAATGGCCTTATTCAGCATGAGCGCCGCAAAGTCAGAACCGCCGGTTGAACCTTCGCGCAACACGGTAAGCCCCACGCCGAGGCCGACTAAAATGCCGCCAAAAACAGCGCATATCAGCATATCATCATTATAAGTGGGAAAATTCTCCGTAAGACGCAGAAACAGTGATAAAAACACAATGCCCGCCAGATTTTTGACAACCGTTGATTTTTTCAGCATTTTAAAACCAAATGCAAAAAGAACCAGGTTAATGATAAGCGTCGTTACCCACATGGGAATATGGAGCAGATGATAAAACACCGTTGCCACACCGCTGACGCCGCCGGTTGAAATTTTAACCGGCACCAAGAAGATGTTGATGCCAAAAGCCAAAATAAAAGCCCCCAGCGCAATTACTACATAATCTACAATCTTTTTTTTCATAAAATCACCCATTGACAAGTTTTTTATTCTTGTGTATAATTATATAGTATTTTTTTGGCCATATCTTGCCAATAATGCATAAAATTATGACATTTTTTTACTAAGGAGGTTTTATCATGAAGGCTATCTTTCGTGCAGAGCGCGAACAGCAGAATTTTTTGTTTTACAAAGAATATGAAAATGACACAGGCATCTTTGGTTTTCACTCTCATATTGAACTGTATTTTGTTGATGAAGGCGAAATGGAAGCAACCGTCAACAGTTATCATAGAATACTCACAAAAGACGAAATGTGTGTTGTTCTCAGTTTTGATGCGCATTGCTATCAAACGCTGCAACACTCTCGTTCAAGAGTGTTAATCATTCCTACATATTTGTGCACAGAATTTATTGAAGCCATCAAAGATAAGCGGCTCACCTCCCCTTTTATCTGCGATGCCGATATTGTAAAAAAAATCAAAAGTTACATTGCCGAACTGAACGCCTGCGGCAACAATGACATCAAAAAGCAAGGGTATATTTATGTTATTTTAGGGCTTGTGCTTGAAAACATCGGGTTAGAAGAATCACACGAGTCGATTGACACCAAACTCTCTACCAGACTTCTGATGTATATTAACAACCACTTTAAAGAAGCCATCACCTTAAAAACAGCGGCGGCACACCTTGGCTATAACCAAAGTTACATCTCGCGTTATTTCAAGTCTTGCTTCCGCGTTGGCTTTAACCAATATTTGACCACCATCCGTCTGAAAAACGCTTTGATGCTGATGCACGAGCGAAAACACAAGTTAACCTACTGTGCCTTAGAAAGTGGTTTTAATTCACTGCGCACATTCTACAGAGCCTTTTACAAAGAGTTTGACTGCACCCCAAAAGAATATATGAAAAAATTGTTTGCCTAAGGCTTTTATCTTTCAATTTTAAAGTGAATAGTGTATGTAAAACAGGTTGCGAAAGACGGGTTTCGTAACCTGCTTTTTTATTGACAAAAACACTGAATAATGCTACAATGTAAAAAAACAGACAATAAAGGAAGGTGCTGTAAATGCGCGATATTCGCGAAGTTTTAAACATTAAAATTGAATCACCCTATTGGGATGAAGCATATAAAAAAGCGCTGGCCGAACCGCAGCTTCCCGAGTGGCTGACGAAAGATTACATTCAGGCGTTCCACAACGAATATAACATTTTTGAAAAGAATCTTGATGTGGTGCTCTCTGCCGCACCGTTTGTGGCAGAAAACCCCAACCTTTGCCTTTTAGCCAAAACGCTTGCAAACATTCTGGCAAACAAAACGGGCTTTAGCAAATCTTTCACCGAATTTGAACTCCCCGCAGCACCCGAAACAGCAGCAAACACGATTGGTTATGACTGTTTGGCGCTGTTCCCGATTATTGCGAATCTTCGCCCCACCTGCAAAGAGCTGGAAGAACGGGGAATGGAAAAACATTTGATTAGTTCAAGTCTCTTCTTTTTTGACAGGTTCATCACCGCTGCAATAGAAAAAGCCGGAAAACCTGCCTTTGGCAAAGAACACTTCAGCCTCTACAATCTGGTGATTTATATCACAAACTTCATTTTTGGTCGTCTGCGGTTTGAAATTCACAAAGATTCCAACCGACCTGTCCGCATTTTTGCTAACAAAGGCGGCGAACTTTGTGTGCTGATGGATAACATCCGCCTGCACAAAAGCGGCCACATTTTAGGCTCTTTTAACTGCACCGATGAAGAGGGTGCCTTTGATGCCGACTTTGTTGAGACCGATGAAACTTATGAAGGTTACACCGTTGACAAAGCCACGCGCCTTGTTAAAAAAGCGCGCGTCACCCTTTCTAAAAAAGAGTGGAAACCGGTGTTTGTGCCGGGTGACGATGTGATTAAGGTGCACATTCCCAACGGTGGCAGAATGACAAAAGAGCTCTGCGAAGAATCGTATCGCATTGCGATGGAGGTCTTCCCCCGCTGTTTCCCCGAAACAACCTTTAAAGGCTTTTTGATTGGCTGCTGGATGCTTTCACCCGAACTCAAGGATATATTAGCACCCGACTCAAATATCATTTCGTTTCAAAGCAAGTATGAAATCTTCCCTTTAAAGAACAACGCTGCCGATGCGTTTTTATATGTGTTTGACATTAAAGACACACTGGTAGAAGAAATTGACCTTGCTGCCCTGCCCGAAGCAAACTCACTGATGCGGGGCATTAAGGCAAAATCGTTAGAGGGCAAATACATTCACCAGTTTAACGGATTCATCCCCTGGTAAAAGACAAAAAAACACCCCTGTCACGGCAAAAGCGCCATGAACAGCACCAGTTTGTGCAGACAATACAAAAATACCCCTGTGGTAGATAATATTAAATTTTAAGCAGCATACTGACATCGCATTTCTTGTGGTGTCAGTTTTGTTTTGAGTTGTATTCTTTCATTGTTGTAGAAAT
>JAZRUU010000202.1:0-4641 GCA_045652725.1 Clostridia bacterium
CGATCCGACTTCATTTAACTACGGTGACTCCTCTCAGACCGGTTCTTATGACTCATCTCACCAGTGGCATGCCTGGAAATTCAACGATGAATCACTCGCAATTCTCCGTGCCAACAATACAGGTTCTTTTGGCCTGAAGGATGTTCTGTATCATATTCCCGATGTGGATAAAGAGGCAGAAGTAACCATGCAGAAAGACATAATGTTTGAAGCCATGGGCACAGCAACCCTAAGAACCGGCTGGAGTGACAGTGACATAGTTGCGCTCCTTCACGGTGGTGCTGTTAATGAAGCCCACGGTCACGAAGACAATGGTACCTTTATGCTGGATGCCTTTGGTGAACGCTGGATTTGCGAACTGCCGAAAGAAGACTATAACTTAGGTTCTTACGGTTCTTATGTTTACGAACCCGGTATGCCGTATCAGACCGAGTTCTTCGGTAAGTTCCTGCGTACCAAGGCAGAGGGTCATAACACAGTTGTTGTTAACTTAGGTAACAACGGTCAGTATGACATGGTGCAGGATGCAGTTTCTGATATTGTTAAGTTTGACTCTCAGGATGCCGGCGGTTATGCCATTTGTGACATGACAGAGACCAATGAGGTGCTTGAGTGTGCATTCCGTGGCGTTAAACTAGACAGAGCTTTGCAAGAGGTTGTTCTGCAGGATAACTTCCGTGCATCAGAACCTTCTGACTTTCACTGGTTTGTAAACACCCAGGCTCAGATTGAACTTTCTGAAGACAAACGGTCGGCAATTCTGTCTATGAGTGGCAAACGCTTGTGGGTATCCATCATTTCTGATGACCCTGAACTTAAGTTTGAGACTTATGATGCGGTTCCTCTGCCGCTTTACAAGCATCCGCCTCTTCAGACACCGAATGATGGTTACTATCGTTTGATGATTCATAAGCCCGATGCGACAGAGTTTAAGGTTTCGGTTGCGTTTAAACAACTTTTAGAAGGACAGACAGAACCAAGCATTCTGCCGGTTGACAGCCCAATGGAAACCTGGAAATTTGAGAGTGGCGCCAGTGGCATTGCAACCCTTTCTGATCTGACTTTAGACGGCGAGACCATTGCAGGCTTTAATGCAGGCGTGAATAACTACTCTGTAAAACTCGCAACAGAAAAATCTCCGATTCCGGTGGTTGATGCTACCGCAAACGGCGATTATAATGTTGAGATTATTCCGGCAACAAGTCTCCCCGGTGTAACAAGCATTCTGTTGACTGACGCTGAAGGCAACCAGAAGGGCCTTTACAATGTAACCATGATGCCGATTAACGACTCAACCAAGTTCTTAAACGACAAGCAGATACCGATCTTTGGCTATGAGGTATCTTCAGAACCTCAGGCTGAAAACGGTGTTGCCAACCTGTTTGACGCAAGCCTTACATCGAAGTTTGCGACTGATGAAACGGGTGGTGCCGTAACCTTAGACTTAGGCGAAAGTGTTGAAGTAGCCGAAATAAAGATGGCGTTTGCCGTTGGTAATTCCCGTAAGGAATTCTTTACCATTGAATATTCAAATGATAACATAAACTGGATTATGATTGATGACAATGGCGAATCAAATGGTACGACAACTGATTATCAAAGCTTTACCTTTGACCCTGTTAATGCAAGATACATTCGTGTATGCTTCTACGGTAACACAACCCGTGGCAGCGGTTGGGTCAGCGTAACAGAACTTTGCGCTTTCAGAAAGTAATCTGTTTTTTGCCTGCGGCTCTCCCGGGTGGGAGAGCCGGGGCAGAAACAAAACTTAGATAATCTAAAGAAAGGAGAAAGCAAATTATGAAACGAATTTTAAGTTTATTGCTTTGTGCAGTAATTCTTTTTGCCGTGCCGATGTTTGTTGGTCAAAAAGCAGAAGCTGCTAACCAATATAAAATGGTTCTGCAGTTGGATTCAGCCGATGATGTAACGAACTTTAACCACAGATGGGGTACCGATGGAAACGCTTTGACTTCTGCCAGTGCCAACACGACAAAAACAAAGCTTAGTACCCACTCTGTACCTTGGGTGAATCACTACGACCAGGGTAACTGTCAGTTCAAGTGGGCGAGAAATGCAAGCTTTGATATGACCGGTTATAACTTTATCAATTTTTGGGTACATTCTAATGAAGAATTTTCTTCCTATTTTACTATGACAATTCCCACAGCAACTAATCCCAATTTTGCACCGCAGACAGTTATCGACTTTAAACCTGGCTGGAATTTAATTACTGTTCAGACATATGCAACAAGCAAGCCGAACACTTCCTATGCGACTTTGCAGACCTATGGTGCGACTGGAGTTATAGGTATGAGCTTTAACTCTGATGGTAAATTCCATGGCTCATCGGAGAAACAGGCATATTCATCAACCAGAGCGGTATACTTTGACAGTATCTTTTTAACTGTTGATGCTCCCGGCAATAATGATTTTGAAACCATTACTGTTAAAGAGGGTGCTGACAAGGTGTTAACCACCACCCAGACCCTTAAATTCAAGGCACCTGCTTTAGCGGAAAGTTCCATAAACGCAAACAATGTAACGGTTAAATATTGTCGTGAGGGAACTCATGATGAGGCAACCCACAATCCGGCAACACTTTCTGTCGGTACTGATTATACCTTAGGCTATGAAACAAACACCTTAAAGCTGAATTTTACCAATGAACTCATTGCCGGCACGACATATAATGTCCGTATCTCCGGTGAAGGATTCAAGGGTGAACTGACTTTGCCTTTTAACACCTATGAGTTATCTTTTAGAACCTTAGGTGAAGGCGAAAATATTCCGCCGACCGTTGCGCTTGTTGACCTTGTAGAAAACACAAGGTTTTTCCCTGCAGAAGGTCCCATTACATTCAAGGCAGAAGCAAGCGATATAAATGGCACAGTAGATAAGGTTGAATTCTATGCTGATGAAACTCTGCTGGGCGAGGGCACTTTAAATGCCGGAGTTTACACCTTTGTTTGGGAGAACCCCGTTGAAAATGCAAACGGATATGACATTATTGCAAAAGCCTATGATAATAATGGTGATGCAACTGAAACGGAACCGGTTCCCGTATTGGTGTTAGATTATAAAACACCGGAAATTACCCTGACTGCACCGACGGAAGAAGTAGTTTTAGGCAGAAACTTTGCAGGTATTACAACCGACCCTGCGGTGGAAGTGAAAGCTGCTGTTACCTGCGTTGGCTCTGAACCTGCTGAAGTAGAGTTTATTCTGAATGAAAACACCATTCATTCTGCCACCAATGTGGCCACAACTTATGCTTATACATTCACGGATCTGCCTCTGGGTGAAAACTATGTGTATGTTCGTGTGACCGATGAATTTGGTCTGCAGAACATTTCTAACAGCGTTAAAGTCACCGTAACTGATTACGGTCGCGTTTTCCCCGCTGTTGAGCTTGTGGATTTTGAAGAATATGCCGAAGGCGAAGCCATCGGCTGGACCAAGGTTGGCTCCGCTATAGAACTCACCGCAACTGATTATGCTGATAATACAGTTGCCAAGTTTACTTCTGCTGATGCTGCAGCGGCTGAAACCGTTTACACACAGTTGCGCTACAGACCAAGCCTTTCGGGCACATCCTGGGAGGCGGCTGTTCGTGTGAACTTTGCCGATATGAACCTTGAGCGCAAGGTTGAAGTAATGGGTACCGAAGGCCTTAATTTAGACTTTAAGACCGATGGTGGCGTTTATGCAGGTTCAACCAAAGTTGCCAACTATAATGTTGGCGAGTGGTATGACCTGAAACTGATTGTTGATAAAGCAAAAGCAACTTACACCGCTATGTTTGACAACACAGTTGTTGCTACTAAATCTGGCCTTAAAATTGCTTTTTCACAGAACGGCGCAACCATTCGCGTGAGTCAGAATGCTGTTCCCGGCAAAACCGGCACCGCTTTATTTGACGATGCAGGCATCTACCGTATTGACCAAACAAGCAACGAGGTGTTGGGTATCAAGGTTTATGAGGGTTCGTCTTTAATTTCTGACTTAACTTCAGTTCCCCTCACGGCAGATAAAATTTCTGTTAACCTGAGTGGAGCGGTTAATCCTGATAGTTTAAAGAACAATGTTTACATTCGTGATACTGAAAGCGGAAGAAAAATTTCAACCGTATATAGTGGCGAATATGTTCTGATTAACGAAGAATTAAAGGGCGACAGAGAATATGAAGTGGTTGTAACCACAGGCGTTGCAGATGTTAACGGTGCAGCAATTGCAGAAAACGGCGTTTTCGCCTTTACAACTGCAAAAAAAGATGTTGCTGTTGCATCAGAGGCTACTTTCTCCGTTCCCACCCTGACCGATTCTGTTACTTCTGTAACCTGTGACCTTGACTTCAGCATTAACGCAGGTTCAGGTCACACCGCTTATGTTATAGGCGTTGTGTATGATGGTACCGAGATGGCAAACATTATGGTACAGGAAATTACCGTACCCAATGGTACGCTCACCACAAACGACATTCCCATTCCTGCTTACACAGCTGGCACATTTGTTGAAGTGTTCGTGGTTGATAGCCTGACCAATATGAAACCCATCAGCGAAACAATTTATTCTCTCAGATAATTTCGCACAAACAAAAATTAACTGTTTCCCTGCCGCCTGTGGCGGCAGGGAAGTGCG
>JAZRUU010000203.1:0-7108 GCA_045652725.1 Clostridia bacterium
CTGTCTGCGGCGGAACTATGGTGCCATTTTAGTGAAGAATGATGAAATTATTTCAACCGGCTACACCGGAGCACCCCGTTCAAGAAAAAACTGTATTGACCTTGGCCATTGCCTGAGAGAGAAAATGAACATCCCCTCCGGCGAGCGTTATGAACTCTGCCGCTCGGTGCACGCCGAGGCAAACTGTATTATCAGTGCCTCGCGCCGTGATATGATGGGTTCAACGCTTTACCTTGCCTGTCGTGATGCAAAAACCGGTGAAGTTTTCCCCGGTTCAAACAGTTGCAGCATGTGTAAGCGCATGATCATCAACGCCGGAATCAAAGAGGTCATTGTGAGAGATACCATGACCGAGTACCGCATCATTCCTGTGGAGCGTTGGATTACCAACGATGACAGCCTGCTTGATGAGGAAACCGGTAAAATGATTGTTTCGGATAAATAAAAAAAGAAAGACGCTGTTTTTGGGGGGCTAAAAACAGCGTCTTTTTTATAACAGCGGCAAAATGCGCCTGTATCATTTCACCGCTGATATAAACTGTGGATTAAAAACCTGCGGTGTTTTTCATTTTTAAACGAATGGAATCTGAAATCATGGCAATAAACTCACCATTTGTCGGTTTGCCTTTATTTGTGTCAATGGTATAACCGAAAATGCTGTTTAAAATTTCTTCACGGCCGCGATTCCAGGCAACTTCAATGGCGTGGCGGATGGCACGCTCTACCCGGGAGGAGGTTGTTTGGTAGTTGCGTGCCACCGTGGGATATAACATTTTTGTGATGGAATTGATAAATTCTTTATCCTGAATGCAGAGGGTGATGGCCTCGCGCAGATAGTTATAACCCTTAATGTGTGCCGGCACACCAATTTCGTGAATCACATTTGTGATAATGGCTTCAAGATTTTCGCTGTTCACGGCTTGCGGGGCAGTAGAAGAACGCGTATCTATAAGTGAGAAATTCTCGTTCTTTTCTTTTGCAAGGCTAAGCGGTGAGGCATTTTGTGTGACGGTGATGCGGCGCAGATGCTTTTTGATGATTTCACCGTCTTCAATGGGTTTTACCAGATAATATTGTGCGCCGAGTTGCAGGGCTTTGTTCGTAATGCTGTCGTTGTTGATCGCAGAAAGCATCATGCAGGCCGGCTTTTTTATCAAGTCGGATTTTTGCAGTTTCTCTAAAAGGCCCAAACCGTCAAGTCGTGGCATTACCACATCTAAAATAACGGCATCGGGCATTTTTTCTCTAATCAGTTCATACCCCTCAACGCCGTCGTGGGCAATACCAACTACCTCAATATCTTCTGCGTTTTCAAGACTTGCGGCAAGTTCCCGGCACAGTGCTTTGTTGTCATCTACCAAGATAACCGAGATTTTTTCCATAATTGTTCCTCCTGTTGATGTAATGGAATATTCCAATTTTTTACAATTTTTATTTGTCGTGGTTATTATAACACCTTTAGACAGCGAAATGCAAGATATATTTTGGCAATAATTGTATATTTTTGGAAGTTGGTAAAATTGTTTCACCGCCCTGTGACAAAATCAAGAAAAAGTTACAAATAAAGTGACAAAGTACACGAAAAGTGTCATAAAAAAGTGAAGAAGAAAAAATGTAATTTCTGCCAAATTGAGTGATTATTTGTTAAAATGGTATTTTTTGCCGAAAAACAGAGGCAAAGAATGACAAGTGGTAAAAACATACAAAAACGATTGTAAAAAATTGTGAAAAATTGTAGAAAAATTATTTTTTATTATCTATTTATTTTATGCGATATTTATGTTATAATATATGATAAGTATATATAAGTCCGGCAGCCTGAAAGATAAGATGTAAGAAATAAGCCTTAAACGCTTTTTTACGGTTTATTTCTTATCTCTTGCTTTTGGGTGTGCCGAGAAAATTAAACGGAGGTATATCCAAATGTTCAAAAGTTTTGAAATGGAACTGGCGGGTCGTCCGCTGGTAATCGAAACCGGTAAGTATGCTGAACTTGCAGGCGGCGCCGTTATGGTTCGCTACGGTGATACCGTAATTCTGTCAACTGCAACTGCATCTGCTAAACCCAGAGAGGGGATTGACTTCTTCCCCTTAAGTGTGGATTTTGAAGAAAAACTCTATTCTGTCGGTAAAATTCCCGGTGGCTTCATTAAGCGTGAAGGCCGCCCCACAGAAAAGGCAATTCTGACATCTCGCGTGATTGACCGCCCGATTCGTCCTTTGTTCCCCAAAGATTTAAGAAACGATGTTTCGGTTGTGAACACTGTTATGTCAGTTGAGCAGGACAATTCACCCGAAGTTGCCGCAATGATTGGTACATCTTGTGCCATCAGCATTTCTGACATTCCCTGGAACGGCCCCATCGGCGGCGTTATTGTTGGCTATGTTGACGGCCAGCATGTAATTAACCCCACCAGCGAACAGCGTGAAAAGAGCCTGATGACTCTGACCGTTGCCGGCACAAAAGAAAAGGTTGTTATGATTGAAGCCGGTGCGAAAGAAGTTTCTGAAGATGTTGTGTTTGAAGGTATTCAGCTCGCACACGAAGAAATTAAAAAGATTTGTGACTTTATTGCCGGCGTTCAGGCTGAAGTTGGTAAAGAAAAATTTGCATACGAGGCTCATGTGGTTGACCCCGTTATGTATGAAGATGTTAAAGCCTTTGCTGAAGACAAGTTAAAGATTGCTTTAGATACTGATGATAAGAACATTCGTGAAAAGAACTTAAAGGCACTTTACGAAGAAATGTATGCTCATTTTGACGGTAAGTATACTGAAGAAGAGCATGGCGGCCAGATTTATGAAGCAATGGAAAAATTGCAGAAAACCATCGTTCGCCGTTGTATTTTAGATGAAGGCAAGCGTGTTGACGGCCGTGGCATTACTGACATTCGTCCGCTTTCTGCCGATGTTGGCATTCTGCCCAGAACACACGGTTCAGGTATGTTCAAGCGTGGCCAGACACAGGTTCTGACCGTGGCTACTTTAGGTGCTATGGGTGATGCACAGTCGCTCGACGGTATTGATTTAGATGACCAGAAGCGCTATATGCATCACTACAACTTCCCCTCATATTCAGTTGGTGAAACCCGTCCTTCAAGAGGTCCGGGCCGTCGTGAAATCGGTCACGGTGCGCTGGCTGAACGCGCCCTTGAACCCGTTGTTCCTTCTGAAGAAGAATTCCCCTATGCAATCCGTTTGGTTTCTGAAGTTTTAAGTTCTAACGGCAGTACCTCTCAGGCCAGCGTTTGTGCCAGCACTCTGGCACTGATGGATGCCGGCGTGCCCATCAAGGCACCCGTTGCAGGTATCTCTGTCGGTCTTGTTACCGAGGGCGACCGTTTCATCACTATGGTTGACATTCAGGGTCTGGAAGACTTCTACGGCGATATGGACTTTAAGGTGGCAGGTACTAAAGAAGGTATCACAGCCATTCAGATGGATATTAAGATTGATGGTTTAACACCGCAAATTATCAAACAGGCTCTGGCACAGACCAGAAACGCCCGTTTCCAGATTATTGACGAAGTTCTCTTAAAGACCATTGAAGCACCCAGAGCATCTCTTTCTGCTTATGCTCCCAAGATTTTCACAATGACCATTGATACCGATAAGATTCGTGATGTCATCGGCTCCGGCGGTAAGACCATTCAAAAGATTATTGCTGAAACCGGCGTTAAGATTGACATTGAAGATGATGGTAAGGTTTACATCGCAACCGCTGATGAAGAAATGGCTAAAAAGGCGATGGAAATCATCAAGGGCTTAACCGGTAACATTGAGATCGGTGCAATTTATAAGGGTAAGGTTGTTAACATTCTGCCCTTTGGTGCTTTTGTAGAATTCCTGCCCGGTAAAGACGGTATGGTTCACATTTCAAAACTCGCCAACAGACGCGTTGAGAAGGTTGAAGATGAAGTTAACATCGGTGACGAGGTGTTCGTTAAAGTTATTGAAATTGACAGACAGGGTCGCATCAATCTTTCCAGAAAAGATGCGATGAATGAACTGAACCTCTGGTAAAATTCCCGGTTAACAGGAACCCATAGTCAAACAGCAAAATGCGGCGAATGGCTTTTCCTGTTCGTCGCATTTTGTATTTATTTTGAACCTGTAGCGGGAAAAGGAGCAACGACCTATGCTGTTAGTAGGGATTAATGCAAAATATATTCACTCAAATCTCGCCATTCGCTACCTTGCCAAGGTTGAGCCGCGGTTTGGTTTTTGTGAATATTCCATTGCAGACCGACCCGAGACTATTGCTGCCTCACTCTTTGAAACAGGGGCAAAAACCTTTTTGTTTTCGTGCTACATCTGGAACATTTCATGGGTTGAAAAAATCTGTGAAATTTTAAAAAAAGCAGATAGAACGCTGAAAATTGCTATAGGTGGTCCTGAGGTTAGTTTTGATGCGGCAGAGCGGCTGGCTTCATGCGATTGGGTTGATTTTATTTTGTGCGGCGAGGGTGAGCCTTCAATTGCTGCCTTTGCCGATGCGCTTGAAACCGGCGACTTTATGCGCGTGCCCGGCCTTTTTTACCGCAATAACGGGCAGGTTATAAAAAGCACGGTGCCGCAAATGGAGGCCGACTTTTGCAAAGTGCCTTTTCCCTATGATGCAGATGACATTCGTGCACTTAAAAACCGCATTGTGTATTATGAAACCTCGCGCGGTTGCCCTTATCGTTGTGCCTTTTGCTTATCGGGCGGGGCGGGGAGTTTGCGGTTTTTGCCGCTTGAAAGGGTAGAGCGCGAACTTGCTTTTTTTGAAAACTGCGGCGTTCCGCTTGTTAAGTTGGTTGACAGAACTTTTAATGCTGACCCTGAGCGTGCGCTTTCAATCATTGAGGGCATTAAACGGCGCGGCGGCAGAACGACATATCATTTTGAAATTCGCGCAGAGAGCATGACCGAGGCGTTGATTCAAAGCCTGAAAAGTGCTCCGAAAGGCATGTTTCAACTTGAAATTGGTGTGCAGAGCACACAACCCGAAACTTTAAAGGCCATTAACCGCCACCTGCGGCACGAGCGACTTACCGAAGTGGTTCGGGCACTTTCAGAAAACGGGAACATTCACCTTCATCTTGATTTGATTGCCGGCCTGCCCGGCGAGAGCCTTGATGCCTTTATCTGCTCATTTGCTGATGTGATGGCGCTTCGCCCTCACGCCCTGCAACTCGGTTTTTTGAAAAAATTAAAAGGCTCGGCGCTTAAGGCAGATGGCAGCGAGTTCTGGAGCTTTCCGCCTTATGAGGTGATACATAGTGATGCAATGCGCTATGATGAACTCTTACACTTAAAACAAGTGGAGGAGATGCTTGAGCGTTATTATAACAGTGGTGCTTTTAATAAAACGGTTGCATATATTCTTGCAACCTATTATGCGCACCGGGAGTTTGAATTTTTTGCCGATATGGCGGCATTTTTATCGGGTGATGTTTCTCCTAAAAGCCAGAAAACGGCATATGAGGACTTATACCGTTTTAATATGAAACGGTTTGGTGATGAAACCATTACCCAGCACCTGATTTATGACTATTGTAAAAAACATCGGGATGCGCTTTCGTTTATGCAATCCGATGCGGGTTTAAAAGCGCCGGCGTTTGAATTTTTAAAACAGCCCGAGCGTGTGAAACTTTATTTTGCAGATTATGCCGGTGAAAAACCGGTTGTACTTTATAAAAAAATCCGGTTTGTGCCCATTGGATTCCGCGTGTTTGCCTTTGACTATGAGGGCGGGAGAACGGTGGATGTGACAACGGAATTTAAATTGGAGGAGTAGTATATGTTTAAAGTGAGTTTGAAGGATGGAAGCCAGATGACGGTTGAGGCAGAAAAAACCTTATATGATCTGGCGGGTGACATCAGCGGCGGGCTTCAAAGAATGGCCCTTGCAGCTGAAGTAGACGGCGTTGTTACAGATCTTGGCCGAACTATTAAGCAGGATGCAACCGTTAACTTTCTGACATTTAATGATCAGAAAGGTCGCGACACCTTCCGCCATACCGCTTCTCATGTTCTGGCGCAGGCCGTTAAACGGTTATATCCGCAGGCAAAACTGGCCATTGGTCCTGCCATTGAAAACGGTTTTTATTATGATTTTGACTGTGAAGTTTCTTTCACAGCCGAAATTTTAAAGCAGATTGAAGACGAAATGGCTAAAATCGTGAAAGAAGATGCCAGTGTTGAACGCTTCACCATGAGCCGCGAAGATGCCATTCGCTATTTTGAAGAGGCCGGTGAGCCTTATAAAAAAGAACTGGTTGAAGATTTGGCCGAGGGTGAAGAAATTTCTTTCTACCGTCAGGGTGACTTTACTGACCTTTGTGCCGGCCCGCATCTGATGTCTACCGGCAAAATCAAGGCTATTGCCTTAACACAGGTTGCTGGTGCTTATTGGCGCGGCAATGAGAAAAACAAAATGCTCCAGCGTATTTATGGCACAGCTTTCCCGAAGAAGAGCGAGCTGGAAGAATATCTGGCAGCGGTTGAAGACGCCAAAAAGCGTGACCATAACAAAATCGGTCGTGAACTCGGCTATTTCACCACCTCTGAACTGATTGGTCAGGGTCTGCCGATTCTGCTCCCCAAGGGTGCACGCGTGATTCAGTTAATGCAGCGCTTTGTGGAAGATGAAGAGCAGAAGAGAGGCTATTTGTTAACCAAAACACCTTTTATGGCAAAACGCGACTTATATAAAATTTCCGGCCATTGGGATCATTACCGTGACGGTATGTTCATTATGGGCGACCCGGATGCCGAAGGCGAAGTGTTTGCCCTGCGCCCGATGACTTGCCCGTTCCAGTTCCAGGCTTACCTGACCGATATGCGCTCATACAGAGATTTGCCCCTGCGCTACGCCGAAACTTCAACGCTGTTCCGTAACGAGGCATCCGGCGAAATGCACGGTCTCATTCGTGTTCGCCAGTTCACCATTTCTGAAGGGCATTTAGCATGCACCCCTGAACAACTTGAGGGTGAATTTGCACAGTGTGTTGAACTTGCAAAGTTCATGTTGACCACGCTTGGCCTGGGTGACGATGTTTCTTACCGCTTCTCAAAGTGGGATCCTAATAACAAAGAAAAATACATCGGTTCTGCTGAAGAA
>JAZRUU010000204.1:0-6890 GCA_045652725.1 Clostridia bacterium
GGCTCTTCCATCACGCAGGGCGGATGTGCGTCAAGACCTTCTAACTGCCATGTGGCACAGCTTGCGGCAAGGGTAGGAGCAGAACAGATTAACCTCGGGTTTTCAGGCAATGCCAGGGGCGAGACGAACATAGCAGAACTCATTGCCACGCTTGATTTATCTTGCTTTGTGATGGATTATGACCACAACGCGCCCACACTTGAGCATCTGCAAAAAACCCACGAACCTTTCTTTAAAACCATTCGTGCCGCAAAACCTGATTTGCCGGTGGTTATGGTTTCAAGACCCAGCTCGGGATGGCTGAGTGTGGAAACGGATGAGAAGCGTCGTGACATTGTGATGCAGACCTACTTAAATGCGAGAAATAACGGCGATACAAATGTTTATTTTGTTGATGGTACCCGCTTTTTTGATGAGGTTTCGCGCGAGATGCCCTCGGTTGATAAGAGCCATCCCACCGATTTGGGCTTTTATCTGATGACAAAATCCATTCTGCCGGTTCTGCGCCGTGCGCTGGGGCAGGTAACCTTTTTGCCGGCGATGGAATAAACTGTTAGCAGGAATCTTTTAAAGGGGGAACCCGAATGAAATCCTGCGGAATTTTAAGTGATTTTTGTCGCAATTTAGATAAAGCCGAAGAAGAATTAAACGGTCTTTGCAGTTTTTTAGGGCGTTTGTGCCGTGGACGACAAGAAAAAAAGAAGCCTGTGTGTAAACAGAATTTTTGTGAAAATTTGTCAGAAAAAGAGCCCGATTTTGACTGTGAATGTGAAACTTTGAAAGAAAAATGTGAATTTTGTGATTAAAAGTGTTAAAATTTAACACAACCCGTGTATCTGTGAACATAAAACTGTTGCATTATGCTAAATAAAGCATTTTGTGGCAGTTTTTTTCTGTGCAAAAAAATAGAGATAAACATAAAAATAATACTTGACCTTGCGCTGAAAATGTTATATAATAACATAGGTTTGAAAAAAAATCACATCCGGTTAGGTGGTGACGGTTGGTGCAAGGCAGACGAAAAGCAATTTTTGAACTGATTGAGCAAAAGGGCGAGGTCAGCATTCATGAACTTGAAGCGTTGTTTCCCGGCGTGTCTTCTATGACGCTGCGCAGAGATTTGGACTATTTAGAAAACGAGCATAAGATTATTAAAATCAAAGGCGGCGCAAAGTCCTTAAGCCATCTGTCGCGCAGTATTCTGCAGGATGTGGAGGGTGACTATGCCCAGCGTGAAATTTTAAATGCCGAAAATAAGCAAATTATTGCTGAAAAGGCAGCGCAATATGCCGAGGCGGGGCGCAGCATTTTTATTGATGCCGGCTCAACCACAATGGCCCTTGCGCGAAAACTGCACTCAGGCCGTTTCTCGGTGATTACAAACGGTGTGAATGTGGCTCTTGAAATGTCTTTGAACAAAAGCGCCACGGTGAACCTTGTTGGTGGTGAACTCAACCGCAACAACCTTTGTGTTTCGGGTGCAGGCGCGCTTGAACACATTCGTGATATTAACATTGACATTGCCTTTATGGCCGCGAGCTGCTTCAGCCCGGAGAACGGCTTTACCAACGGCAGTTTTGATGAATATAAATTAAAACAGCAGGTTATTTCAAAGGCAAAAAAAACCATTGTGCTGATGGACTCCACCAAAATCGGCAAGAGCATGGCTTACACCTTCTGCCGCCCGGAGGATGTTGATGTTTTAGTGCTTGATGAAAAGCCGGATGCCGCGCTTTTAGAAGTTGCCAGAGCCGCAGGTATGGAAATTGTTTAATAAACATTGTTTAATAAAAAATAAAATATGCCGCGCAAAGCGGCAGAAACGGAGCGTTACTATGAAAACAAAGGCAGTTAGACTCTATGGTAAAAACGACTTGCGTTTAGAAGAATTCGAATTGCCGGAAATTAAAGACAGTGAAATTTTAGCTCATGTTATTTCCGACAGTATTTGTATGTCTTCTTACAAGGCCTCAATTCAGGGCCCTGACCACAAGCGTGTTCCTGATGATGTTGCAGAAAACCCCATTATCATCGGTCACGAGTTCTGTGGTGAAATTGTTCAGGTTGGTTCTAAATGGCAGGATAAGTATAAAGCAGGTCAGAAATTTGCCATTCAGCCGGCTATTAACTACAAAGGCTCTTTAGCCGCCCCGGGCTATTCTTATCATGACATTGGCGGCAGTTCTACCTATGTTATCATCCCCAACGAGGTTATGGAACTGGGTTGCCTGCTTCCTTATAACGGCGAAGCTTTCTTTTACGGCTCTCTGGCTGAACCTATGAGCTGCATTGTTGGCGGTTTTCATGCAAACTACCATACCAAAGCAGGTTCTTATGTACATAATATGGGCACCGTTATTGGCGGTAACATGGCAATTTTAGCCGGTGTTGGCCCCATGGGTCTTGGCGCAATTGACTATGCTATCCACAACGAAAGAAAGCCCAAACTGTTGGTTGTTACTGATATTGACCAGGCTCGTCTTGACCGTGCGGCTTCTATCTTAACCGTTGAAGAAGCAAAGAAAAACGGCGTTGAACTGATTTATTTAAACACCGGTAACATTGAAAACCCCGTTGAAAAGATGATGGAACTCTCCGGCGGCAAGGGTTATGACGATGTGTTTGTATTTGCCCCTGTTAAGCCCGTTGTTGAAATGGGTGACAAGATTCTGGGTAAAGATGGCTGCTTAAACTTCTTTGCAGGCCCCACAAACCCTGAATTTTCTGCTGAATTCAACTTCTACAATGTGCACTATGCTTCTACCCACATTGTCGGCACCAGCGGCGGTAACACAGATGACCTGATTGAATCCATCAAAATGATGGAGGAGGGTAAACTGAATCCCGCTATGATGATTACTCATGTTGGCGGTATTGATTCTATCATTCCCACCACACTGAACCTGCCGAAAATTCCCGGCGGTAAAAAACTTGCTTATACAAACATTAACATGCCGATGACTGCAATTGCTGATTTTGCAACTTCTGATGATGAAGTTCTGCGCGAAATTGCAAAGATTGTTGAAAAGAACAACGGCATCTGGTGCAAAGAAGCAGAAGACTATCTGCTCTCTCATAAATAAAAACAGAAAATAGGCCCTGATATCCGTCAGGGCTTATGTGCTGTTACAAGGAGGATAAAAATGCTGTATAAAATTGTTCCGGCACTTCGTGCCGCAATGAATGCTGCAACCCTTTCTTTTTCAGTTGACGGTCAGGCAGAGGTAACCCTCTCCGGCGTGACAGAAGAAAATGTGGTAGAAAAAGTGAAAGCGGCAGGCCTTTCGGGCAAAAAATCGGTTAAGCTTGAAGGTTTGGGCGTATTCACCGCCTGCCCTGCAGCCCCCGGTCGTCTTTCCGGCAAGGCTGCCATTGTTACAGGCTCTGCACAGGGCTTTGGCCTTGGCGTGGCTGAGGCTATGCTGGCAGAAGGTGCCTGCGTTGTGATTGCCGACTTAAACTATGACCTTGCAAAAACTGTGGCAGATGATCTCTGCGCCAAAAATGGTGCCGGTCGTGCTTTTGCCTGCAAAGTTGATGTAGGTGACGAGGCTTCGGTTGAAGCAATGATTGAAGAAACCGTAAAGGCGTTTGGCGGTCTTGATATTTTCGTGAGCAATGCCGGCGTGCTGAAAGCAGGCAATTTGGAAGAGATGGATGTTAAGAGCTTTGAATTTGTTACCAGAATCAACTATCAGGCTTATTACATCTGCACCAAATACGCTTCCCGCGTGATGAAACTGCAACATGCCGTTTGCCCCGATAAGTTCTTTGACATTATTCAGATTAACTCCAAGTCTGGTTTAGAGGGTTCAAACAAGAACTTTGCCTATGCCGGCGGTAAGTTCGGCGGCATTGGTCTGACCCAGAGCTTTGCACTCGAGTTGGTTGAATTTAACATTAAGGTTAACTCCATTTGCCCCGGTAACTATTATGACGGTCCGCTGTGGTCTGACCCCGAGCGTGGTCTGTTCGTGCAGTATTTAAAGACCGGTAAGGTTCCCGGTGCAAAAACAACAGAAGATGTTAAAAAATTCTATGAATCAAAAACCCCGATTAAGCGTGGTTGCGTGCCCTTAGATGTAGCCCGTGCTATTTTCTACATCGTAGAGCAGGAATATGAAACAGGCCAGGCTGTTCCGGTTACCGGCGGTCAGGTTATGCTTAACTAGTTTACAAAACACATTAACAATAAAAAGGAGAGGATTTTATGGCAACACCGGTTATTATGCCCAGACAGGGACAGTCTGTTGAAAGCTGTATCATTGGAAAGTGGCATAAGCAAAAAGGCGATCAGGTAAATGTAGGCGACCAGCTCTTTACCTATGAAACAGATAAGGCTACCTTTGATGAGGAAGCAACTGTCGCTGGTACTCTTTTGGAGATTTTCTTCGAAGAAGGCGACGATGTTGAATGCTTATTGAATGTTTGCGTTATCGGCGAACCCGGCGAAGATGTTTCTGCATTCCGTCCTGACGGCGCAGCAGAAGCAGCACCCGCTGAAGCAGCAAAAGAAGAGGCTCCTGCCGCAGCCGCAGCACCTGCAGCTGTTCAGGCTCCCGCTCTTTCTGACACTGCAAAAGACACTGTATTCATTTCTCCCCGTGCGAAAAACCACGCTGAAAAACTCGGCGTTGATGTTCGCTTTGCTGAAGGCTCCGGTCCGAACGGCAGAATCATTGAGCGTGATGTTGAAGCGCTGGCTCAGAGTGGCGTAGCCTTCACAAAAGCCGCTCAGGCAGCCGCTGCCGGCAGCAAAGAACAGTTTGAGGGCACAGGCATTGGCGGCCGCGTAACCACCGGCGACTTAAAGAAACCGGTTGCACAGGCTGTTTCCGAGGCTATGGCTCCGCAGGAGGGTGTGGCTTATACCGATACACCGCTGACCAACATCAGAAAGGTTATCTCCAAGTCAATGCACAACTCTCTGTCTACTACCGCACAGTTGACATTAAACACCAGTTTCGATGCTACAGAAATTATGGCATACCGCAAGAAACTGAAGAACAATGCAGAAAAACTTGGCCTTGGCAACATCACCTTAAACGACATTGTGCTCTATGCCGTTTCAAGAACCCTGCTTGACGGTCATGAAGACTTAAACGCTCACATGCTGGATGACAAAATGCGTCGCTTTAGCCATGTTAACCTGGGCGTTGCAGTTGACACACCGCGCGGCCTGATGGTTCCCACCATTTTCTGCTCTGAACTTAAGTCACTTGCTGAAATCAGTGCTGAAACTAAGGAACTTGCCGGCGCTTGTCAGGGCGGCACCATCAGCCCCGACTTACTCACCGGTGGTAGTTTCACCGTTACCAATCTGGGCTCATTCGGTATTGAATCTTTCACACCGGTGTTAAATGCACCCCAGACCGGTATTTTAGGTGTTGACACCATTGTTCAGCGTGCAAAAGAAGTTGACGGCGAAATTAAGTACTATCCTGCAATGGGTCTGTCTCTGACATTTGACCACAGAGCAGTTGATGGCGCACCTGCCGCTAAATTCTTAAAAGACTTAAAGAACAATCTGGAAAACTTCAGCGTATTGCTGGCTAAATAATTTAACTACATAGAAAGAAGGCAACGATTATGGGTTATGATTTAATCGTCTTGGGTGGCGGCCCCGGTGGATACCTGGCAGCGGAACGCGCCGGTCACGCAGGCCTTAACACCCTGTTAATTGAAAAACGCTTTTTAGGCGGCGTTTGCTTAAATGAAGGTTGCGTGCCCTCAAAGGCTCTCCTTTATTCAGCGAAAATTTATGACTATGCCCGTTTCTCCGACCATTACGGCGTAACTTGCGAAGGCGTTAAGTTCGACCACAAGGCCGTTCTCGCCCGCAAGAAAAAGGTTGTTGATACGCTCGTTGGCGGCATTCGCGCGCAGATGAAGGCAAACAAGGTTACTGTTGTTGAGGGCGAAGGCATTATTGATGGCAAAGAGGGTAACGAAATTGTTGTTAAAGTTGGCGACGAGCGTTACACCGCTGCCCGCTTAATCATTGCAACCGGCTCTATGCCTGTTATGCCTCCCATCCCCGGCGTGAAAGAAAACTTTGAGGCAGGCACCGTTTTAACAAACCGCGAGATTTTAGATTTAGAAGAAATTCCGAATGAACTCGTTATTGTTGGCGGCGGCGTTATCGGTCTTGAAATGGGATCTTACTTCAACTCTGCCGGTTCTAAGGTAACTGTTGTTGAAATGATGAACAAAATTGCAGGCCCCACCGATGCTGAAATCTCCAAGATTCTGATGAAGAACTATGAGAAAAAGGGCATCACCTTTAAACTCGGCGCAAAGGTTACCGAAGTTAAGAAAGACGCTGTTGTTTATGAACAAGACGGCAAGGTTGAAGAAGTTAAGGCTGACAAGGTGCTTCTCTCCATCGGCCGCCGTGCAGTTACACAGGGCATTGGCATTGAGTCTTTAGGCGTTTTAACCGAACGCGGTGCCATTGTAACTGACAGATTTATGAAAACCAACATCCCCAATGTTTATGCAGTTGGTGATGTTAACGGTCACTCTATGCTGGCTCACACCGCTTACCGCGAGGCTGAGGTTGCTGTAAACAACATTTTAGGCAAGAAAGACATTATGCGTTATAATGCCATTCCCTCTGTTATTTACACCAATCCTGAAGTTGGCAGCGTTGGTGAAACCGAAGAAACAGCCAAAGCAAAGGGCATGGATATTGAAGTTGCAAACCTGACAATGAAATACAGCGGTCGTTATGTTGCTGAAAATGAAGGCGGCGACGGCATCTGCAAGGTTATTGTTGACAATGAAACCCCCCGTTTGGTTGGTTGCCATATGCTGGCAAACTATGCACCAGAAATCATTGTTTCTGCCGGTATTATGATTGAAACCGAAATGCGTGTGGATGACATTAA
>JAZRUU010000205.1:0-15387 GCA_045652725.1 Clostridia bacterium
TCTCATTAAAACTTTCTGCTAAATTTCTCATTCGTACTATATAAATACTTTTACTCATGGTTATACTGTTTTATTTTTGTTCATCGGTTAACCTTTATTGAACCACGCAGGCTTAGCGTGGTTTTCGTTATACACAAAAAAGAAGCGTGGCCAAAGCCACGCTTCTTTATGTTTCTCATTCTAATCAGTTAAGATTAGGGAACGAGGATTAAGTCAGCAAAGTCTGCGATTTCGGTTGCATCAACAGCATCCTTGTCGTAGAGGTAAGCAACAACGTCAACGATAGCGCCGTCGTCAGTCTTAGCTACGATCATATATGCGTCAGAACCGAAGGTTTCGTCAGCTTCTTCTCTAGCAGCTCTGATGTAGGAAGAACCGTTCTTGTCAGCAAAAGCGTTGGACTTGCCAGCTCTTGCAACTTCGAACAGAACGTTAGTACCATCTTCTGCCAGTTCCCAAGCAGCGTCAAATTCGCCTTCTTCGTTAGCGAAGTTAACAACCTTGTTGGTGTTGCCAACAACTACACCAGCGATGTAGCCGATTTCATCTGCAGTGCCTTCTTCGATCAGTTCGCGGTCAGCGAATACGAAGATACCTTCAGACATTGCGATTTCGCCAGCAGCGTTGGTGGTGTACTGGAATACGTCACCGATAGCAGCGTCTTCGAGATCGTAGCCGCCTACAGCTTTGTAGGTGTCAGCCAGTGCTAAAGACTTGGTTTCGCCAGCCTGCATGAAGGTGATAACGTTGGTGGTGTTGCCGTTAGCATCGAGACCCTGAGAGTTGCTCATTACAACTGCCAGTGCGTTTTCGTTGCCAGCAAAGCCCATGTCATCGGTCAGCAGAGCTGCGCCAAAGGCGTTGGTTCTATCGTCATAGTTGTAAATGAAACCAGCGTAATCATCGTCATTTACTAAAGCAGACTGAGAGAATACCTGGATAACATCGAGGTCAACGCTATAGGTACCAGCAACAGCGGTCAGACCTTCAACAGGAACGCTGAAGAGAACAGTGCTGTCGATCAGTTCCATACCAGCCAGACGACCGGTTCTGGATTTGTAATCACCATCCAGTTCATCAACGATGAAGTCTCTGTCGTTTTCGCTGTCGCTGCTGTCAACTGCGAATACCAGTTCGGTGATTTCGTTGTTAACAACTTTGAAGGTTACCAGACGGTTGATCTGAGCAGCAGCTAAGTCATCCAGATCAGTGTCGGAATTAGCAGCATCGATGAGTGCTTCGATTTCGCCCATCTTATCGTCTAATGCAAGTTCACCGGAAGCAGTAGATTTGTACTGACGTCTGGTGTACTGTGCAATAGCAGGAGTGCCCTCATCATCATCGTCATCAAAGTCTAAGATTTCAGCATCTTCATCAGTGATGAACATAGAATTCTTAACAGGGTAAACATTTACATTGTTGTTCTTGTCCAGAATCTTGATTTCCCAAGTGGTACCAAATGCAGATGGATTGTCACCCATTTCTAAGATTACACCGTAGTTATCGCTATGAGTGCTTGTGAAGTCAGCATCATAGATGAAACCATCGATAGTAATGTAGAAGATACCGGTGTCGCCGGGGTTTAAGGAAGTAACCTTAGCGTTGTCAGCCAGGTAGTAGTTTTCGCCATCAATAGCGAATCTTTCAACGCCATCGATTTCAGCAACAGAAGAAACGCTGGATTCGATAGTGTTGTTAGTAACATAGATGTCTACGAAAGTAGCATCAGGAATAGCAGTGATATCATCATAATCATCTGCACCTACAACGATGTTCAGCAGGTCGCCTGCAACCAGGTCTTCGATAGCGATTTCAGCACCATCTTTGTAAATGGTGTAAACGAAATCTTCACCAGCATCAACATCATCTTCAGATAACTCTAAAACGTCGCCGTTGGTCAGTTCGATAACTTCGTAATCAGCGTCAACTTCTTCTACGATACCGTAGATGTAGCTGGTCAGGTAGATAGCATCGAAAGTACCATCGTTGTCAGCATCACGAAGAGTTACGCTAGCAAAAGCGCCATCTTCTAAAGATTCAAAAGCAGTTTTAGCACCCTTGGTGTCGGTGTTAACAGCGCCCAGGTTTCTGTCGTTTACATAAACGGTAGCAGTCACAGCGATTTTCGGGGTCTGTTTTCTGCCGTTTTCATCTTCGTATTCGAAAGCAACTTCAGTAGTTACTTCAGAATCGTTGATCATTTCACGAGCGTTGTCGATAACGAGTTCATCGCCGGAGCTTACAGGAACCATAGCAACAACTTCGAGTTTTTCAGCATCGTTTAAAGCGATGTAAGCGTCAACAGTGTAGCCAGCATAAGCAGCCCAAGCTTCATCGTTAGCGATTACAGTGATTTCATCGTCTTTTACGATTTCCTGGCCTAAAGCATCTTCAATCCAGGAAGCTTCAAAACCGTAGGTAGACAGGATGGTTAAATCCATTTTCTTGTTGCCCTTGTTGTCTACATAGTTGCTTACAGTTTTGAATGTGTCATCTACAGTTGCTTTGAACTTGTAGATTTCAGAATAGTAAGAGAGCAGAGTTCTCTTTTCATATTCAACATTTCTGGAACCGTTGTAGATAACGTATTCCATATCAGCACCGATAGCGTAGTTGTAGTCCATCAGAGGAGCGCTGAATGCGTTGTAAACTAAAGTAGCAACGTCAGCACGGGTTGCAGCAGCGTTACCGTTAGCGGTGTTTACGCCTGCATCAATTTTGTAGGAACCAGCAACTCTAGCATAACCGGTGGGGAAGCCGCCCAGGTATTCTTCAACGTAGTATTCGTAACCCATAGCACGAACGATCATTGTGATTGCTTCGTTGTATGTAACGTTAGCATCAGGATCGAATGTGCCGTCGCCACGACCGTTAACGATCTTCTGAGAAGCAGCCCATGCGATGTAGTTGTATGCCCAGTGGTCAGCAGCTACATCAGTAAAGCTAGCAACGCCTACCGGAGACTGGTTCATAGCTCTGCAGATAACTGCAGCGAACTCAGATCTCTTGATGTTTGCATCCGGATCGAAAACGCCAGCTTCTTTACCCTCTAAAATTTTGAGAGCAGCCAGAATTTCAACAGCTTCGAATGCTTTGTCAGATTCTGCGACGTCAGTGAAGGTTGCAGCGCTTGTGCTGATAACCATGCTCAGCAGCATAACAACGCTTAAAACTACTGACATCAGTCTTTTGAGATTTTTCATTTCTCAAATCCTCCCTTATAATATTTTTTTATTTTTTATTGAAAGAGCTTTTGGTTTGGTGTAACTCATTCCTCTTTCAAAAACGAGAAACACGCTTAAAAGGATAGTTCTCCCATCCTTTATGCATTGATTGTATCACAGGTTTTTGTGATAGTCAATGCCTGATTTGCAACTGTAATAAAATTGTAAAACTACTGTTTTATTGTTGTCGCAAATCTATATAACAACGTACATTGCTGTACATTATTACTGAAAGCAAGTACGGAATTTCTGTTGTTACATTGTTATTTTAATTCAGATGTTCTTTTTCTCTGTTGCAGGTTGCATATTATATAAGAAGAAATTATTTCGATTCTTTATATTCAAGCGCGGCCTTAACAAAGTCACGGAACAGCGGATGCGGTTTGTTGGGGCGGGATTTGAACTCGGGGTGGAACATAACACCCACGAACCAGCACTTGTCTGCGAGTTCTAAAATTTCACTCAACTTACCGTCAGGCGATTTGCCGACGAAGAACATACCCGCTTCTTCCAATCTGTCACGATATGCGTTGTTCACCTCATAACGATGACGGTGACGCTCATCAATCAGTTCTGACTGATAGGCCTCATACACCTTGGTGTTGCGCATAATGTGGCAGGGATATTTACCCAGACGCATTTTATTACCGTCTTGTGCATTTTTCTGGTCAGGCATAATGTCTACAACCGGGTTTACTGTGCCGGTGTCAACCTCTGTGGTGTGTGCCGCTTTTAAGCCAAGAACATTTCTTGCATATTCAACAACGGCGAGTTGCATACCCAAGCCGATGCCGAAGAAAGGCACATCATTTTCACGGGCAAACTGACAGGCAAGAATTTTGCCGTCAATACCACGGTCACCAAAGCCTGCGGGAACAAGCACCGCATCAACATCGCCAAGCGCCTCTGCCAGATTCTCTTCATTTAAGAGTTCGGAGTTAATCCACTTAATGGTGATTTTAGCGTCATTTGCGATGCCGGCGTGTTTGAGCGCCTCAACGGTGCTCAGGTAGGCATCGTGCAGGGCAACATATTTGCCGACAAGGCCGATGCACACCTCTTTTTTCAGGTTCTTCGTTTTTTCAACCATTGCCTTCCACTCATCCAGATCAGGACGATAATCAGGAAGACCCAGTTTTTTAAGAACAACCTTGGTTAATCCCTGTTTTTCAAGAACAAGAGGAATTTCATAAAGAGTCGGTATATCGGGATTGGCTATAACCGCCTCTACGGGAATATTACAGAACAAAGCAAGTTTGTTGATAATGTCACTATCTAAAGGATAGGATGTGCGGCAAACCAGCACATCGGGCTGGATGCCAATGCTTAAAAGTTCCTTAACGCTGTGCTGTGCCGGTTTTGACTTGAGCTCGCCGGACATTTCGAGGTAAGGGATGAGCGCCACATGGATATACATCACATTTTCTCTGCCAACCTCGGTGGCAACCTGACGGATTGCCTCTAAAAACGGCTGGCTCTCAATGTCACCCACGGTGCCGCCGATTTCGGTAATGACAATGTCATTCTCACCGGAGGAGCCGGCACGGTAAATGCGCTCTTTAATCTCGTTGGTGATGTGGGGAATAACCTGAACGGTTCCGCCACGATATTCACCGGTTCTTTCTTTATTGATAACTGACCAGTAAATCTGGCCGGTGGTAACATCACTGTTAATGTTTAAGTTCTCATCGGTAAAGCGCTCGTAATGGCCAATATCCAAATCGGTTTCGGCGCCATCATCCGTAACAAAAACTTCGCCATGCTGAATGGGATTCATCATGCCGGGGTCAATATTGATATAAGGGTCAAACTTCTGATTCGTTACCTTAAAACCTCTGGCTTTTAACAAACGGCCAAGAGACGCCGCTGTGATGCCCTTTCCCAAGCCGGAAACAACACCGCCTGTTACAAAAATATACTTTGACATAAATACCCTCCCGACATACATTCCTACCCTTTATTGTAGCCTTTTTTTTTGCAAATGTCAAGGGGTTTTTTTCGACTTTTGGTGTTTTTTCATAAATCAATAAAAAATAGACAGGCTAACTGTTTAATTTGCCAAAAGGTCAGCGCCGATTCGACAAAATTCAAGTTTTCAAACCGCGATTCGGTTGCGCATCGTTGTGTTCTGTGATACAATAATCATATTATTTATCAATTCATCGCACGGGGGAACACAATGGAAAGAAAAATTTTGTTAATCTACAGCCCAAACCCGAAAACACCGGGCATCAGAGAGCCGCAAATTTACGGTTGCGCCGCTTCAGATGAAATCAAACACGAGGCCGTTGCGCTCTGAAAATTACTTGAAAATGATGTTTCATAAAGTGCTGGATTTAATTTTTCCCGAGCGGTGCGTTCTTTGCGGCAACATTATGAAAACACCCGAAAGCGGCGTTGCCATTTGCCGCCATTGTATGAAAGAGGTTCCCTTTCTTGATGATTTGCCCACCTGCCGCATTTGCGGTTGCCGGACAGATTCGTTTGTTCCTGTTTGTGTTACCTGCCAGACGCATAAGCACTTCTTCAACCGTGCAGTTTCTTGCTTTTCTTATGAAGGTGCCGTCAGGCAGTCGATTCTTCAATATAAATTCGGCAAGCGGCGCGATTATTGCCGCACTTTCAGCAGGTTGCTCTATTATCGCGTGTTGCCTTTCCACAAAGAAGAAGTCTTTGACTGTGTTGTGTGTGCGCCTATGTCAAAGACTGACCTTATCACGCGCGGCTACCATCAAACGGCCCTGCTTGCCAAGCGGATTGCGAAACTGTTGGCGCTTCCCTTTTGGGCAGATGCCTTTTGCAAGGTGAAAGAGACCCGCAAGCAGAGCACGCTCGATTATCAGGAGCGATTTAAAAATGTTAAAGATGCTTTTGCACTCGCTTTGCCCAAGAATCACTTTAAAGGCAAGCGCATTTTGCTCATTGATGATGTTTTAACCACCGGCGCAACGGCTGATGCACTTTCGCGCCTGCTGGTTTCGGCAGGGGCAGCACAGATTACCGTTGCTACCATCGCCGCCACACATAAAGAGGGCTCTGTTCCCATCACCGCAGAGGACGAGCGGCTGGTTACATATTAAGTTCTTATTATATAGGAAGAAACTGACGAAAAAAAGTGAATAAAAACGAAAAAAGTTGCTGCGCGTTACGCAGCAACTTTTATTTTTTGTTTTATTTTACAACAAAGTTCACGAGTTTATCGGGCACACAAATGGTTTTAACAATGGTTTTGCCGTCAAGCAGAGCCTGCACCTTTTCTTCAGCCAGGGCGGCTTCGCCTAATGCATCTTTATCAAGACCTGCAGCAACCATAATCTTATCTTTCACCTTGCCGTTTAACTGAACAACCACTTCAACAGCGGCATCAACGGTTTTGGCTTCATCATATTCGGGCCACTTTGCGGCATTGAGTGCACCCTCAAAACCTGCGTTCTCCCACATTTCTTCGGTAATGTGCGGTGCGGTGGGGTTTAAAAGCAGTAAGAAGGTTTTGAGTTCGCCACGGGTAACGCTGCCTTTTTTATAAAAGTCGTTAATCAGGGCCATTAAGGTGGCGATGGCGGTGTTGAACTTCATGCGCTCAATATCTTCTGATACCTTTTTAATGGTTTTGTGCATCGCGTTTTCAAGTTCGGCAGAATAGCCCTCTTCCTCTGTGAGCAGCTCCTGCAGATTCCACACGCGCTCCATAAAGCGGTAGCAGCCTTTAACACCGTTCATTGACCACGGGGTTGCCTGATCAAATGCACCGATGAACATTTCATAAGTACGGAAAGTGTCTGCACCAAAGTCGTTAACAATGTCATCAGGATTCACCACATTGCCGCGGGACTTAGACATTTTTTCATTATTTTCACCCAGAATCATACCGTGAGAGGTACGCTTCTGATAGGGTTCGGGTGTGTTCACTACGCCGATATCATAAAGGAACTTGTGCCAGAAGCGTGAATACAGCAGGTGCAGCGTGGTATGCTCCATACCGCCGTTATACCAGTCAACCGGCATCCAGTAGTTGATGGCTTCTTCTGATGCGGGGGCATCATTATTGCCCGGGTCAATGTAACGGAGGAAATACCACGAAGAGCCGGCCCACTGAGGCATGGTATCGGTCTCGCGAACAGCGTGGCCGCCACATTTGGGACAGGTGGTGTTCACCCACTCATCAATTTTAGACAAGGGTGATTCGCCGTTATCGGTCGGTTCGTAGTTATCTACCTCAGGCAGGGTTAAAGGCAGTTCAGATTCGGGCAACGCTACCCAGCCACACTTGTCACAATGCACAAGGGGGATGGGTTCGCCCCAATAACGCTGACGGGAGAACACCCAGTCACGCAGTTTGTAGTTCACTTTCTTTTTACCAATGCCCTTTTCTTCTAAATAATCACGGATGGCAGCAATGGCTTCTTTAACCTCCATACCGTCTAAAAAGCCGGAGTTCACCATTTTGCCGCTATCGGTGTTGGTGTAAGCCGCTTTTTGCACATCTTCGCCACCGGCAACAACTTCAATGATGGGCAGGTCGAACTTTTTCGCAAAATCCCAGTCGCGGTCATCGTGCGCAGGCACAGCCATAATCGCTCCGGTGCCGTAACTCATTAACACATAGTCAGAGATGAAGATGGGAATCTCTTTGCCGTTAACAGGATTCACAGCAAAAAGCCCGTCTAAACAA
Source organism: Clostridia bacterium (assembly GCA_045652725.1). Taxonomy (GTDB): domain Bacteria; phylum Bacillota; class Clostridia; order UBA1381; family UBA9506; genus UMGS755. Next base: position 7,897 of record JAZRUU010000205.1, read on the forward strand.
ACGCCGGTTTTATCTTTTGCAAGCTCGGTGCGCTCAAATTCAGACTTCTTCGCTGCATTTTCACGGTAAGCAACGGCTTCATCATAGTTTTTAATCGTATCTTTAAACTTATCAATAAACGGATGTTCAGGAGAAAGAACCATATAGGTTGCGCCAAACAGCGTATCAGGACGGGTGGTGTAAACCGTAACGGTTTCATCTGTGCCGCTGATGGCGAACTGAACTTCAGCACCTTCAGAGCGGCCAATCCAGTTCTTTTGCTGGGTTTTAACCTTTTCTATGTAATTAAGTTCATCTAAATCGTCAATCAGGCGCTGGGCATATTCGGTAATCTTCAGCATCCACTGGCTCTTGTTACGGCGAACAACTTCGCTGCCGCAACGCTCACAAACGCCGTTAACCACTTCTTCGTTCGCAAGACCAACCTTACAGGAAGTACAGAAGTTGATGGGCATCTCCTGCTTATAGGCAAGGCCTTTTTCAAACAGTTTTAAGAAAATCCACTGTGTCCATTTGTAATAAGCCGCGTCGGTGGTGTTAATTTCACGCGTCCAGTCAAAAGAGAAACCAATGCTCTTGAGCTGGCGTTTGAAGTTTGCCACATTGTCAGCCGTTACCTTTTTGGGATGGATTTTGTTTGCAATGGCAAAATTCTCCGTAGGCAGACCAAACGCATCCCAACCGATGGGATACAGAACATTATAACCCTCAAGGCGGCGTTTACGGGCAACAATATCAAGTGCGGTGTAGCTTCTGGGATGACCAACATGCAATCCGTGACCTGACGGGTAGGGGAACTCTACCAGACCGTAAAACTTCGGCAGGGTTTTGTCATCCTTCGCGCGGAAGGTATTGTCCCTGTCCCAAATATCCTGCCACTTTTTCTCGATTTTTTGAAATTGATATTCCATCCTCTTTAGTCCTCCTCTATAATTTCGTTCAGCGGAAGTTCACCGGCATCTGACCATAACTTCTCTAAACCGTAAAACTCGCGGGTTTCCTGATAAAAAATATGCACAATTACATCAGAATAATCCATCAAAATCCAGTTAAAACCCTGCTTGCCCTCTTTTTGAAACAGCGAAATGTCTTGTTTTAACATCTCCTCCTCCAGCGTGTCTGCCAGAGCGCGCACCTGTGTTGAAGACTGGGCAGAGCAGATAACAAAATAATCTGCCAAAAGCGTCAACCCCGAAACATCAAGCGCCTTAATATCTTTTGCCTTTTTATTGTCTAAATGTTTGACAATGGCTTTCATCTTTTCTGATGATGTCATCCTGTCACCTTCTCCTTACATAACTCTAAAAAATATTGCTGCGCCGCCAAAGTCTGGCTATGTAACTTTTTGCGTCTGTGGCGAATATAATCAATTGAGCGCTCCAGCGCAAACAGCATCGCGCAATTTAAATTTGTTCTGCACAGAGCGCGCAGTTCTTCAATACCATCAAAGGGGCAACGGTTCGGTTCAATAATATCAGCAAGATACAGAATTTTTTCAAGATCTGCCATATTGACTCTGCCGAGGGTATGATATTTCACCGCGTTGATGATTTCAGCATCAAAAATGCCAAACTCCGTTTCAAGCATCTTGGCACCCAAATCGGCGTGAATCAGGCCGCGCTGCTCTTTTTTAACGGCATCCAGCCGCACCCCCAACGACTTACAAAGGGGAATCATTTCATTTTTATCAATATCTTTGGCACAATCGTGCAACAGACCGGCAAGGCGCGCCTTCGCAGGATTAACGCCAAAAATTTCTGCCATCTCCACTGCCGTTTCCATTACACCCAGAGAATGTGTGTACCGCTTGGGTGTTAACATGCCCTGCAGTTTTTGTTCCATTGCTTCAAGTTCCATATTGGAAAATTCCATCGTATCCTCCATTATCCTCTGTATAAGCCTTTTGACTCAATATAGTTTAAAACCTCCGGCGGCACAAGACGGGAAATATCCTCCCCCGCTTTCACCATCCGGCGAATTTGTGTGGATGAAACATCTACTAAAATATTGTCTAAAAAGAAAACTCTGGGCGGCGCTTCATCGCCTGCAAAGTTTGAAAGAAGCGTGTCTTCGGGAACATCGGGCCGCGACACCACAACAAAATTACACAGCGTCATCAGTTCGCGATAGCGCCACCAGGTTGGCAGGTCACGAAACGAATCTGCCCCGATGATGAAAAAAATCTCATCTTCGGGATATTGTTCACAAAAATGCCGAACCGTTTCTAAACTGTAACTTTTTTCGGTTTTTAACAGTTCCCAGTCTGAAACCTCGGCCCCCACGGTTTCTGCCACGAGGCGCGTCATCGCAAGGCGATGTTCTTTTGCGGTAATCTCTTTTCCCGTTTTGTGGGGCGGGTCCCCTGCGGGAATCAAAATAATTCTGTCAAGCTGCAGGTTGTTTTTTGCTGCCTGTGCCACTTTAACATGCCCGTTGTGCAGGGGGTCAAAAGTGCCACCGTATAACCCAGTTTTCACAAAATCATTCCTTTAATTTAAATCACAATGGTTTTATTCTCTTTAGACTCTCTGTATAAAACAAATTTTGAGCCAATGGCCTGCACGGGTTCTGCACCCAAAAGTTCTGCCACATGGCCGCAGGCTGCCTTGGTGTCTAAAAAGGCCGTGTCTAAAATAGAAATCTTCACAAGTTCACGGGCGGTGAGCGCATCATCAACCTGTTTTAAAAAGTTTTCACAAATTCCGCCCTTGCCAATCTGCAAAATAGCGGGTATCCCGTTTGCCATAGCGCGCAGGGTTGCTCTTTGTTTGCTGGTTATCATAAAAAATCTCCTGTCTATAATGCTTTTTCAAGCATTTCTTCAAAGTATGCTTTGGGGTAGGCTCCTGAAACCTGCTCTATAATCTCACCGTTTTTAAACACAATCACGGTGGGAATCGTCATCACATTATATTTGATGGCAAGGGGTGCCTCATCATCAACATTCACCTTGCCCACAACAACGCGGCCGGCAAAATCTTCAGCTAACTCGTCAATCAAGGGCGCCACCATACGGCAGGGGCCGCACCACGATGCCCAAAAATCAACCAAAACCGGCTTATCTGCCTTTAAAACTTCTTGCTCAAAATTTGCTTCGGTAAAAATTTTCACTGCTTCGCTTGCCATTTTTCTCCCAACCTTTCCTGTTTAATATTTATTATAAACCACTTACGGAAAAATATTTCGTCAGCACATGATTTTCCACCTTTTATCATACCACAATTCCCCCTTTTTGTAAATAAAAATATTATATTTAATCTAAAACTTCTTGCCCGCTGTTTAAATTCTTTCGTTTTCTAAAAGTTTCGACCTTTTCAAAATCGTTATATTGACATTTTTAAATTCATATATTATAATATTGTAATAATATGATTGTGCCCTGTCGGCAAAAGCGCCGCGGCACTTACGCTTCGATAAAAAAGGAGAGAGTTTCATGGAGAAGAAATTGATTCTGTCGGCTGACTCCACCTGTGATATAACCCCCGACCTTTTAGAAAAGCATAACATTCACATCATTCCCCTTTACATCACATTTGGGGAAGAAAGTTTTCGTGATGGCATTGAAATCACGCCGGATGCTTTGTATAAAAAAGTTGCAGAAGATGGTGTAATGCCTAAAACCTCTGCCATTTCCGTTGGTGACTTTATCACCTATTTTGAAGAACTGTTAAAAGAAGCAGAGCAGGTGATTCATTTCACTCTCAGTTCTGCTCTTTCTTGCACCTATCAAAACGCTGTGCTGGCAGCCGAAGAGTTCGCCGGCAAAGTTTTTATTGTTGATACTTTAAATCTTTCTACCGCTGAAGCGCTCACCATTCTCTACGCGGCAGATCTTTTGGCCGGCGGTGCCACAGCTGAAGAAATTGTTGAAGGTGCTTGTGATTACGCTAAAAAAGTTGATGCAAGTTTCATTGTTGATAATCTTGAATATCTGCGCAAAGGCGGCCGTTGCAGCGCACTTTCGGCGTTGGGCGCCAACCTGCTCAGCATTAAGCCCTGTATTGAAGTGCACAACGGCAAAATGGATGTTGGCAAAAAATATCGCGGCAAGTTCAAAGCCGTTCTGCAGAAATATATTGAAGAACGCCTCACAGGGGATGATATTGATACAAGCCGCATTTTTGTTACCCACGCCGGCTGCCCGGAGGATGTTGTAGATACCGCCTACCGTGCTGTGGTTGATACCGGCCTGTTTAAAGAAGTGCTCCTCGCCCGTGCAGGTTGCACCATTTCATCACACTGCGGCCCCGATACTTTAGGAATTTTATTTGCCCGCAAACGGGAAATTTAATTGTATATATAGTTAGTGTTCTATAAAGCGAAAGGAAGGATCCTATGAGTCTCATTGTTCAAAAATTTGGCGGCTCTTCGGTTGCAAACGCTGAACGCGTTTTTAATGTAGCAGACATTATTACAAGCACCTACAAAGCCGGCAATCAGGTCATTGTTGTTGTTTCTGCTCAGGGCGACACAACCGATGATTTAATTGAAAAAGCAAAAGAAATTAACCCATCCCCTTCAAAGCGCGAAATGGATATGCTGCTCTCTACCGGTGAGCAGATTTCAATTTCTCTGCTGGCTATGGCTATTGAAAAACTCGGTTTTCCCGTGGTTTCTTTAACCGGCTGGCAGGTTGGTGTTCATACCGATTCCAAATATTCCGGCGCGCGCATCCGTCGCATTGAGCAGGAGCGTTTACAGATGGAACTTGATAAGAACAACATCGTTATTGTTGCAGGTTTTCAGGGTATTAACAAATATGGTGACATCACCACTTTAGGCCGCGGCGGTTCTGATACTTCTGCCGTTGCGCTGGCAGCCGCTATGCGCGCTGATGTGTGTGAAATTTATACCGATGTTGACGGTGTTTATACCACCGACCCCAGAATTGTGCCGAACGCATCAAAACTGGATGAAATTACATTTGACGAAATGCTGGAGCTGGCAAGTCTTGGTGCCAATGTGCTGCACAACCGCTCCGTTGAACTGGGTAAAAAATATAATGTGAACATCTGTGTCCGTTCCAGCCTGACCCGGGCAGAGGGCACCATTGTCAAGGAGGTAGTTAATATGGAAAAAATGTTAGTTAGAGGCGTTGCGAAAGATACCGATGTTGCTCGCATTTCTGTTTGCGGCGTTGAAGATACACCGGGTAAAGCATTCAAAATCTTTTCTCTGTTAGCAAAGAAAAATATCAATGTAGACATTATTCTGCAGTCCATCGGCCGTGAAGGCAAAAAAGATATCAGCTTCACCACAACCGAAGAACATCTGGAAGAAGCTATTAAAATTTTAGAAGAAAATAAAGACACCATCGTTTACGAAAGCATCAGTTCCAACAAAGATGTTGCAAAAGTCTCCATCGTTGGTGCAGGTATGGTTTCTAACCCCGGCGTTGCTGCAAAAATGTTTGAGGCCCTCTATGAAGCGCAGATTAACATTCATATGATTGCTACCTCTGAAATCAAGGTTTCTGTCTTGATTGATGCCGGCTACGAAGCAAAGGCCGTTCGCGCAATTCACGATAAGTTTGAACTGTAAAAAATAAACGCAAACACACCAAAAGGCCCTGTCACGGGCCTTTTGGTGTGTTTAGACAAAAAACGAAGGAGTCACCATATGAATCTAAAAAAGTTTAAATATGTCAGCGTGGATGTTTTAATCGGCAAAGATACGGTTCTTGCAGGTGACATCACTTCGCACAGCGCCATAAAAATTGACGGAATCGTTCACGGTAACATTCAAACCGACCGTGAGGTGATTGTTTCTGACGGTGCGGTGATAGAGGGCAACCTCACCGCAGGTGCTTTAATTGTTGCCGGCACCCTGACAGGCAACGCCACCGTGGCTGACCAACTTGTGGTTAAGAGCACCGGCACCATCAACGGCGATATTGAAACCGGCTCTTTGGTTATTGAAGAAGGCGGCGTTTTCATCGGCATGAACCGTGCCGTGAAAGTTGCTCCGCCCACCCCCTCAAACGAAAATATGGAGGTATAATATATGGCAACTATGCACCCAATTGAACTGATTATGATTGCCATCGGCCTTTCGATGGACGCCTTTGCCGTATCGCTTTCAAATGGTATGGCCATCCCTGACCTTAAACTGAAAGACGCACTAAAATTCGGCTTCTTTTTCGGCCTGTTTCAGGCGCTGATGCCGTTAATCGGCTGGGCGGCCGGCAAACTTTTCAGCGGTTACATCACCGCCTTTGACCATTGGGTTGCTTTTATTCTGCTCGGCTACATTGGCGCGAAAATGATTTTAGATGCCTCTCACTGTGATGATGAAACCAAAGCCAGCACCCGTCTGGGCGTTCTTTTGGTGCTCGCCATCGCAACGAGTATTGATGCGTTAGCGGCAGGTGTAACCTTTGCCTTTATGGCAATAAACATCTGGAGCAGCATTCTCATCATCGGGCTCATTACCTTTGTTCTCTGCACCATCGGCGCTCTTTTGGGCAAATGCGCCGGCTGCGCTCTGGGCCAGCGTGCACAAATTGTCGGCGGAATCATTTTAATCGTTATGGGCCTTAAAATTCTGGTTGAGCATATCTTTTTCTAACAAAAACGCATAAATGCAAAAACAACGGCAATCCCCTTGACAAATACCAAAGAATCAAGTAAAATAAAAAAGCGGTGTTCAAAACGCCGCTTTTAAGGTGCAGAAAGCACCCTGCAATTTCATATTGGGAGAAGTATCGAAGTGGTCATAACGGGGCGCACTCGAAATGCGTTTGCCTTCACGGGCACGTGGGTTCGAATCCCACCTTCTCCGCCAAAAAGCGTGATGATTTTTATATCATCACGCTTTTTATATTCCTGTGTTTCTGTTCGTGTAATTTAGTTTGCTCACACTCGCTTTAACAGCCGTCTTATTTGCGATTTAACGACTTGGGTGGGGCAACTACCCTAATATAACAATGCTTTTATTATAACAAAAGTGCAGCAAAAGAAAGTTTTTGGATATGAAAACAGCCGATGCGAAAAAAATCGCATCGGCTGTCGGTATTTTTATAGGTATGTCTTTACACCAAACTGAAAGAAGAAATATATTCTGCATCTGTTTCAAGTTTTGGATCATTTTGTTCAAAGACAATATTCAAATTATTTTCTTTAGCAGTTAGGTCAAAGTGGCAAAGCGCAATTCCTATATCAATCATTTGCATATCGAGTTTCTCAGTGCGAGCAAAGCCCTTACTGCGTTTTAAGTAAAAGTGAACTGCATTATCGCACGCAACAACTCGCCATGGTTGCTTGTTTACTGCAGACGGAGCAAGTCGAACCATTTCCAAGGCATCAAGCCATTTACCTGCATTTTCTTTAGATAAAGGCTTATCAAATGAGCCGTCAAAGAATAATTCTTCAAAAGGCAAACGCTCATCGGCTTTAACTCCTTTTCGCATCATGCTCTCACGCAAGGACATTTTCTTGGCAGGGTATCCAAGAGCACTTGCACAAGGCATAATTTCGTCACTATCCAGTTCCA
>JAZRUU010000206.1:0-6991 GCA_045652725.1 Clostridia bacterium
TATAAAATGTATGATATAATTTATATGTTATAAATAAACATATATAATAAATCACACAAGGAGGCAACGCCTTGAAAGAGAAAATATATACCATTCCCCTGTCTGACGCTTTTAGCGAAGGCGGCGAATGCCCTTTTTGCACGCTGGAAAAAAAACTTGAAACCGAGCAGGTGGCCTATGCACTCGGTGCTTCAATGATGGAGCCTGACAGCCGCATTATCTCCAACGAAAAAGGCTACTGTCGCCGTCATTATGAACAAATGAGCCGTGAGGGAAAGGCTCTCAGCCTCGGCCTTGTGTTAGACACGCACCTAAACGAGTTAATCGGCGCGCTCGAAAATGCGGCAAAGGCGCCTAAAAACAAAGGCGGTCTCTTTAAAAAGCAGACCGAGCAAGACCCGCTTTCTTTAGTGCTTGAAAAGAATGAAGCAAGTTGCCTCATTTGCGATAAACTGCACCACACACTTGAAAAATTTGCAGAAGTTTTTTGGTATTTATATAAAACCGAGGCAGATTTTAAAGAAAAAGTTCTTGCTTGCCAGGGGTTTTGCCTGCCCCACTTCAGGCTTTTGCTTGACGCCGCCAGTCACGAACTTTCGGGCAAGGCATTAGAGACGGCAACAAGTGAAGTTATCAGCCTTGAAATTGAAAATTTAAAGCGGATTAACGACGAAGTGAACTGGTTCACCAAAAAATTTGACTATCGCAATCAAGATGCACCCTGGGGCAATTCTAAAGATGCACCGGCGCGCGCGATGGAAAAACTCTCAAAATTCTTGTAAAGAGGTGACGCACCTTGAAAACGGTTTTAGGGCTGACCGGCGGCTCGGGCACGGGCAAGAGTGTGGCAGCACGCCACTTTCAAAAACACGGTGCCGAAATTATTGACGCCGACCGCATAGCCAGAGAGATTACAGAGCCGGGCACGCCGGCTCTTTCTGAAATTGCTGAAAACTTTCCCGGTGTTTTGCACCGAGACGGCAGTTTAGACCGCAAAAAACTGGGAGCGATGGTGTTTGCAGATAAAACGCTGCTTCATAAATTAAACACCATTACACATAAATATATTATTAAAAGCATTGAGCAGGCTCTTGCAACATCTGCTTGCGAGTTCATTGTCATTGATGCGCCCCTGCTTTTAGAATGCGGTTTAGAGCGGCTTTGCACCGCCACCCTTTGCATTCTGGCAGATTTTTCTCTGCGCGTATCGCGCATTATGGAGCGCGATGGTTTAACAAAAGATGAGGCCGAAAATCGCATTCGCTCGCAAAAAGATGACGATTTTTACAAATCCCGTTGCCGCTATGCGGTGTATAACAACGCCGGCGCGCAAGAACTGACATCTGCGCTTGACTTGATTATAAAGGAGTTTATGAATTGAAATCCCCAAAAAAGAAAACAAAACGGCTTTGCCTTCTTGCACTTTTGCTGATCGTGATTTTGTGTTTTAATTTCGGTAATCTTGCGCGCATTCTCTATCCGGCAAAGCATTTTGACCACATAAAAAAATATTCTGCTGCTTATGAGGTTGACCCCTACCTGATTATGGGCATCATCAAAACAGAGAGCAATTTTAATGCCGATGCCGTTTCTCACAAAAACGCCACAGGCCTCATGCAGATTATGAAACCCACCGCCATCTGGCTTGCAGAAAAAATGAACCTTACCGATTTTTCTTATGAAAACATCACAAACCCCGAACTTAACATTCAAATGGGGTGCTACTACATCAGTTATCTGCTCCGCCACTACGGCGGCAACACAGAAAACGCTCTGGCGGCCTATAACGCCGGCGAGGGAACCGTTGACCGGTGGCTAAAGAACAAAGACTATTCGGCCGACGGCAAAACCCTGCAGAATATCCCCTACCCCGAAACCCGACACTACATTGAAAAGGTGGCAAAAAACAGAAAGGCATACCGCTCGTTATATAAACTCCCTGCCGCCGCATACATTCCCACAAACTAGAAAAGGATGGATACACATGGCAAAAGAAAAGTTTTTAATTATTGATGCCAACAGCATTATCAACCGTGCGTTTTACGGAATCCGTCTGCTGACCGCCAAAGACGGCACCTACACCAACGCCGTTTATGGTTTTTTAAACATTTTTTATAAATTCAAAGAAGAAATCAAGCCCGACTACATTGCCGCGGCTTTTGACTTAAAGGCTCCCACTTTTCGGCACAAAATGTTTGACGGTTATAAAGCAACCCGCAAGCCGATGCCTGAAGAACTTGTGCCGCAGATTCCCCTTTTAAAAGAGGTGCTGACCGCTTTAAACATCCCCATTTTAGAAAAAGAGGGCTACGAAGCGGATGACATCATAGGTACGGTGTCTGCCCGTTGCACCGAAGAAGGCATTGCCTGCATGATTTTAACGGGTGATAAAGATGATTTGCAGCTTGCCACCGAAGATAATAAAATTTACCTTGTCACCACCCGCATGGGCAACACAGAAACAGAGATTTTTGATGCCGCACGGGTTTATGAAAAATATGGCGTTACTCCGCGCGAATTTATTGATGTTAAGGCCATTATGGGTGACACCTCGGATAACATCCCCGGTGTGCGCGGCATTGGTGAAAAGGGCGCCCTTGCTTTAGTTTCGGCTTTTAAGAGTTTAGAGGCTATTTATGAAAACATTGAGTCTGATTCAATTGGCAAAGCCACCAAAACAAAACTCACCGAGGGTAAAGAAACCGCCTTTTTATCCCGCACTCTGGCCACTATCGACTGCCAAGTGCCGCTTGATTTTTCACTTGCCGATGCAAGAGAAAAACAAGGCGACTTTGCTACCCTCTCGGCGCTCTATACCCGTTTGGAATTTAAAAGTTTTTTAAAACGCTTATCTGCCGAAGCACCTGCAGAAGCGCTCACGCAAGAAACACAGATTACCTGTGAGGCAAAAACGCTGACAAATCCTTTAGATTTGGCCGAATTTTTAAAGGCCGATGCGGTGTATTATCAGTTGGATGAAAAAAGCAAAACCGTTTACGCCGCCACCGAACCGAGCAAGGCTGTTAGCGCGCCTCTTTCCGGCGATTTTCTCCCGCTTTGGAAAGCGTTTTTTGAAAACGCCGGACAAGCAAAAATCACACACGGCATTAAAGAGCAATTCATTGTGCTGAACGAAATGGGCATAGAACTTTCGGGCAATTTGTTTGACACCGCGATTGCCGCCTACCTGACTGACCCCGGTCGGCGTGACTATTTGCTTTCAGAACTGTGTTTTGACCTTTTGGGGCTCTCTGTTATCGGTGACCGCGCGGGCGAACAACTCTCGTTTGAGACCGAGCCGACCGATGTGCACTCGCCTTTATTTGAAGAAACGGCCGCACTCATCCCCCTGCACGAGCATTTAAAAAAGCAAATGACAGATGAGGGTTCGCTCTCTTTGTTTGAAACCGTAGAAATGCCCCTAACCCGCGTTCTCGCAGGCATGCAGCAATGCGGCGTTACCGTTGATAAGGACAAGCTCTTAGAATTTGGCGCAATGCTTGCCGAGGGCATTAAAACGCTGACCGACGAAATTTATGAACTGGCCGGCGAAGAATTTAACATCAACTCACCCAAGCAACTGGGCGTCATTCTGTTTGACAAATTGGGGCTTAAATCCGGCAAAAAAACAAAAACCGGCTATTCTACCAATGCCGGCACACTTGAAAAATTGCTGGGCAAACACCCCATTATTGAAAAGATTTTAGAATATCGTCATCTCACCAAGTTAAACTCTACCTATGTTGAAGGCTTAAAAGATGTGATTGACCCTGCTACAGGCAGAATTCACTCAAACTTTCAGCAAACGGTGACAGTAACCGGTCGCATCAGTTCTTCTGAACCGAACCTGCAGAACATTCCCATCAGAACACCCCTGGGCCGCGAAATGCGCAAGATGTTTGTTGCTGCGCCCGGTCACATTCTGCTCGATGCTGACTATTCGCAAATTGAACTTCGCGTTTTAGCGCACATAGCCGACGACGAAACAATGATTGAGGCGTTTTCAGCCGGCGAAGATATTCACGCTTCAACTGCCTCTAAAATTTTCGGAGTAGAAAAAGATGCAGTCACCGTTGAAATGAGAACGGCTGCCAAAGCCGTGAACTTTGGCTTAATCTACGGCAAGGGTGAATTTTCGCTCGCGCAGGATTTGCAAATTTCCATGCGCGAAGCAAAGGCTTATATTGAAGACTATTTAGGCACCTTTCCCAAGGTGCAAAGCTATATGAAAACCGTTGTGGAAGAAGCCAAGAAAAACGGCTATGTCACCACCTTAATGGGCCGCAGAAGAAATCTGCCCGAACTTTCTGCAAGCAATTTTCAACTGCGTGCCTTTGGTGAGCGTGCCGCGCTTAACACCCCCATCCAGGGCACCGCGGCCGATATTATAAAACTCGCTATGGTGCGGGTGTTTAACCGTTTAAAAGAAGAAAATCTCGCCGCACGGCTGATTCTTCAGGTACACGATGAACTGATTGTTGAAGCGCCGCTTGATGAGGCTGAAATTGCCGGCCGCATTCTTCGCGAGGAGATGGAAAAGGCCTTTTTGTTAAAGGCCCCGCTCAAGGCCGATATGCACAGCGGTCAGAATTGGTATGAAGCAAAATAGAAAGGAGCCGCCATGTCGTTTTCCAGTGATGTTAAACAAGAACTTTGTATGTTTATATCTGAATCACCTTGTTGCGAAAAGGCCGAACTTGCCGGTCTTTTGGCGCTTTCGGGAACGCTGATTTCTGAATCTGACGGGGGCGGTCTGCGCTTTCGCACAGAAAACGAAGATGTTATGCTTCGCACCCGCAAATTGCTGGCATCTCTGTTTTCTATCACGCCACCCCATTCCGTAGCGAGCAAAAAGGGTGCAGGCAACATTTATGCCCTTCGCATTTTAAAACACCACAATTTTGACCATATTATGAAAACGCTCGGTTTCTGGCGTGACGGACGGGTAAAATTTTCGGTTGACCCGTTTGTAACGGCTGAATCCTGTTGCCGACGCGCATTTCTTCGTGGTGCTTTTTTGAGCAGCGGCTCTGTTAATGCTCCAAAGAAAAGTTATCACCTAGAAATTGAAACCCACTATCACGGTCTTGTTAACGATATTTTGCAGTTGTTTGAAGATGAGCAACTCACCGCGCGCAGCGTGATGCGAAAATCGAACTTTGTGATTTATATTAAAGACAGTGAAGAAATCGCCGATGCTCTCACCGCACTTGGCGCAACCGACTCGGCGCTTGAACTCTATGCCATTAAAATGGAAAAAGATATTATTAACCGCATCAACAGAAGAGTAAACTGCGAAACGGCCAACCTCTCTAAAACGGCCAAAGCCGCAGCCACACAGATGGCGGCCATTAAAAAACTGCTTGCCTCGCGCTTTGCTTCTGACCTCACGCCGCCAATGCTTGAACTTGCAAAACTGCGGCTTAATAACCCCGATGCAAGCCTTTCTGAACTCGGCCAACTGCTCAGCGAACCACTCAGCAAATCGGGCGTGAACCGCAGGTTGCAAAAAATGATTTTGATGGCAGAAGAACTATAACCCGAAAGGATGAATTAAATGGCATTTGACGGACTTGTTGTTCGTGCACTTGCACAGGAACTAAACGAAAAACTTGCCGGCGCAAGGCTTGACAAAGTGCATCAGCCCGAATCGGATGAACTTTTGCTTTTGTTTCACTCGCCTGCCGGTGTTTATAAGGTAACACTTTCTGCCAATGCCTCCATCCCCCGCATTGCGCTGACAGAGCAAACGAAAGAAAACCCCATGGTTGCGCCCATGTTTTGTATGCTGCTCAGAAAGCATTTAACCGCCGCGCACCTCTTAAGAGTCCGACAGCCGGGGCTTGAAAGAATGCTCCTGTTTGACCTTGAAACGCGCAACGAACTCGGCGACAAAGTTACAAAAACGCTGATTATTGAGGTAATGGGCCGCCACTCCAACATCATTTTGGTTGATGAAGACGGCAGAGTTTCTGACAGTATTAAGCGCATTGATTTTTCTGTCAGTTCCAAACGACAGATTCTGCCCGGCCTGCCCTATGAAATGCCCCCCGCGCAAGATAAGGTGAATCCACTCACCTGCGATTTAGATGCATTTTTAAAAGCACTTTCCGATATCAGTGAAACAGAACGGCTTGACAAGGCAATTTTAGCGCGGTTTGCCGGCATCAGTCCGCTACTTTCAAGAGAAATTGTCTTTCGCGCACTAGGTGAAACCGATGTTCTCTGCGACGATTTTCCTTACAGTAAACAGTTGGATGTTGCCACCGTGATGCAACAGATTTTTACCTCCGTTACAAAGGGTGAATTTTCGCCCTGCTTTCTGGTGAATGCCGAAACGCAAAAGTTAATGGAATTTTCGGCCATACCCATTTTGCAATATGAAAACGCGGCAGAAGTACACCCCGAAGATTCTATGGGGCTTTTAATCAGCCGTTTTTATCACGAGAGAGATAAAAAAGAGCGGATTCTGCGCCGCAGTGCTGACCTGTTAAAACTTGTCAGCACCCACATTGAGCGCTCGGCCAAAAAACTGGAGCGGCTCCTTTCTGAACTTGCCGATACCAACCAGCGTGAAACCTGGCGGCAATATGGTGAATTGATTACGGCAAACATTTATCAGATAGAAAAGGGCGCAGAAAACATTCGCGTGCAGAATTATTATGACGAGGCAATGCCTATGGTTGTCATTCCGCTTGACAGCACCCTCTCCCCCGCCGCCAATGCACAGCGCTATTTTAAAAAATATAACAAGGCCAAAACAGCGCACGAGGAACTGACAAAGCAAATTGCCTTAACCAAAGAAGAACTGATGTATTTTGAAACGGTTGAAGAAGCGCTTCTGCGGGCAGAAACAGCGGCAGAACTGGCGCAGATTGCCGATGAACTTGCCGGGCAAGGGTATCTTCGCCGCAGGCAGGAGCAGCGGCGCAAAAAAGAAGCACCACTCTCGCCCGCTACCTTTAAAACGAGTGACGAAGTCGGAGGCCAA
>JAZRUU010000207.1:0-5841 GCA_045652725.1 Clostridia bacterium
GACATGGCTACGATCCGACTTAGGCTTGTGGTGGATGTTAAAGGCGGCGTTTTTAAAGACACACCCACAAACATCCCCGTAAAAACCGGTAATATTACACAAATACGCTTTGGGCAACAAGAGAGTGCGGCCCGCGTGGTGGTTGACCTTGCTGAAAATCTTGGCTATGCGATTAAAACCAGCGGTTCTCAAATTTTGGTTTCGGTTATTTTAGACCCGGATGCCAAGCCGTTGCCTGATGAGGAGAAAGAAGAGAAGCCGGAAAACGAAAAAAATGACGATGAAGACATAAAAAAACCGGAGCCGGTTGAAATTTTTAAAGCGGTTACATATGGCTACGAAGGCGGACGCGACTATGTTCGCATAAAGGGCCTTACAATGAGCGATGTGAAAAAAACAGGCTCTGTTGTTACGCTTTCTGTTTCCGGCGATATTGTTGAAGAAGAGAGCGAGAAAAAAGTAACCGGATTCTTCGGCAAGCAAATGTTCTATACGCCTGAAGATGAGAACGGCGGCACGCTGACTATTTCGCTCAAATCCAAGGATGTGAATATGTATACACAGGGTGATGAAATCCGCTTCACTTCTGTTCATAAAGCGCTGCCACGGTCTGTTACGCTTGATGCCGGTCATGGCGGTCAAGATGGCGGTGCGGTGGCCTATAACGAAGATGGCACCATTAAAGCCAAGGAAAAAGACTTTAATTTAGACATTGCCCTGCGCGCCCAGAAACTGCTTGAGGCCGAAGGTGTTGAGGTGCATATGATCAGAACGGAAGATGTGTATGTTGACTTTTTGCGTGTTGGCAGCATTGCAAATGATGCGGGCACTTCGCTCTTTGTCAGTGTTCACACAAATTCTACTCTGACAGAACCTCCAAACGGTATTGAAACCTACGGTTATCTGGAAGCGGGCACGGTTTCAAACGGTATGACAAGCGAGAGGCTTTCTAAAATTCTGCTTGAAGAAATGATTGAGGAAACAGGTGCTTATAACCGTGGCGTGAAAGACGGCAAGTCGCTTGCAGTTGTCAACTCAACCAAAATGCCGGCAACCCTTGTTGAAATCGGTTTCATTTCTAACAAAGAAGAATGTGAAAAAATGATGACCGAGGCCTACCGCCAGAAACTCGCGCAGGCTATTTGTGACGGCGTTTTAAGAGCGTTTGAGGAAATGGATATATAAATTTGATAACAAAAAAGGCTATCGCATTTTGCGATAGCCTTTTTGCTTTTGTGGTTTATGCCAGGGGAACATCTTTTAATGTTCTGAAAACATAGCCCTGGCTCTTTAAGTAATTGATAATGGCAGGCAGAGCATCGACCGTGGTTTTCTTGCTGCTGGCATCGTGCATCAGCACAACTGCGTTTCGTTTTCCTGCTGAGGTTTTGCGAATGTTTTCAAGTTGTTTTGTGGGTGAAACATTGTGCCCCTCGGCGTCGGCGTTGATTACATTCCAATCTACGAAATAATAGCCAATGTCACTTAATGCCGCCTTGAACGAGTTTTTCTTTGAACCATGAGAACCACCGGGAAAACGGAAAATTTTCACATAACTTTCTTCATCAACGGTTGAGAGAATGATTGATTCTGCCTGCTTGATTTCGTTAAGCAGGTTGCTCGTGTTTGCATAAATATGGTTATAAACATGTGAATATGTATGATTGGCAATGATGTGCCCCTCGTCTGCAATCCGCTTGGTGATGTTGGGGTATTTTTTTACATAAGACCCCAGAACAAAGAAAGTTGCCTGAATGTTATATTCTTTTAAAATATCCAGAATTCTGGGTGTAACGGTAACGCTTGGCCCGTCATCAAAGGTGAGGTATGCAACCTTTTCGGGTTGGTTATAAACGCTCATCAGTTCTGCTTTGTATTTTGATGTTTTTATCTGCCACGATTCAAGCGGCTGGGGTGGAGATGCCGGAACAGCCATTTCAATATCCATATATTCTGAGCCGGAAATGTCGTGGCGCTTTTCAGCATATTGTGATGAAATGTAAACGATGCCAATTGAAAAAACAATACTAAAGAGTGTTAAAAAAACATACAGAAAAGGTAAGGCACGCTTTAAAATGGCATACACTTGCTTTATTTTTTGCAAAACGCGTCATCTCCTTTCTTGAAATATGAGAGGTATCTTATAATAATTATATCATATTTTTTGAAAATAAGTAAATCCCCGATAAAAATAAATTAAAAATTTTTGCATAGACTAACAATATAAAACTTTAAAAAAGGGGTTTTAAAATGAAAAAACTGTTTGCTGTTTTGTTGCTTTGTGTGACTCTGTTCGTCGGTTGCACGGGGGAAAAAGAGCTGTTTTATGACGAAATTACACCGGAAAAAAATGAGGCTGTTGCGGTTTCTATGTTGTGTGAAAATGAGAATTATTCGGCCTTTCCCAACAAGTTATATGGCTGGGGTCTAAAAAAGAATGTGAATGCGCCACCTGAAATTCCTGATGAAATACAGAATATAATGCATACATATGGCGGCATTTATCTGGGAAAAACGCCCAAAACGCTATATCTCACATTTGATGAGGGTTATGAAAACGGCTACACAGCAAAAATTTTAGATGTTTTAAAAGAAAATGATGTAAAAGCCGCTTTTTTTGTAACGGGTCCCTATTTAAAAAAAGAAAAAGAACTCGTCAGGCGTATGTTTGATGAGGGACATATCGTCGGCAATCACACGGTAAATCATCCGAGCATGCCGCAACTTGAAAGCACCGAGAAGGTGGCTAAAGAAATTACGGAACTTGAGTCTGTTTGTCGTGAACTTTATGGCGAAACAATGACTTTTTTCAGGCCACCGAGGGGAGAATATTCTGAAAGAACTTTAAAAATTGCCGCTGATTTGGGTTATCGAAGCGTGTTCTGGAGTTTTGCTTATCAGGATTGGGAAGTAAACAACCAAAAAGGGGAAGCATACGCCTATGAGCAGATTAAAAAAGGCGTTCACGATGGTGCAGTGTTGCTTCTGCATGCGGTTTCAAAAGATAATGCCAATGTGCTTGACCGCGTGATTAAAGAACTAAAAAGCGAGGGGTATCAATTTAAATCGCTGGCGGAATTTGAGGGGTAACGGTTTTCCAAAAACGACCTAGGATAATTCACTTTCATCGGGCAAATCTAAAAAAGAAATGCTTTGGATGAATTGGGTGAAAGTGTGAAGAAATGTCTGAAAAACAAAGAGCGAATCAGGCTGTTTTTGTGGCTGAACCTGCTGGTTTTGGCGGCACTTGTGCTGGAGTGTCAACTTCTGTATCCCGAGCGCATCACGCTTTATGAGGGTGAGGCGCTGCCACTTGACGGACGCTCGGCTTATTTTTTAGATGTGCCGGCGGGCAACAGCGGCGTTTTGGATGACTCCGGCGAAATCAGACACGACAGTTACGGGCGTTCTCTGCAACTGAATGAGTCAGGCGATTTTTCGATGACGGTGAAACTGTTTGGGCTGGTGCCTGTCAGGCAGGTGACAGTTGATGTTCTGCCGCAAAAAGAGGTGGTTGCCTGTGGTAACTGTGTGGGTATTAAAATTTTTTCAGAGGGCCTTATTTGTGTGGGTACACAGGCGGTAACTGAAACAAACGGCATTTCGCGTGATGTTTCGAGTGAGTGTGATATTCGCGTGGGGGATATTTTTGTAAAAGTGGGGGATGATACCCTTGAAAATACAGAAGAAATGCTTGAAAGTGTTGAAAAAAGCAGTGGAGATTCGATTTTTGTCACAATTTTGAGAGACGGAAGAGAAATTGAAAAAGAAATAACGCCCGTAAAAACAAAAGATGGCTATCGCCTTGGTTTTTGGTTGCGTGACAGCACGGCAGGCATTGGAACCCTCACCTTTTATGATCCTGAAACTATGCAATACGGTGCGCTGGGGCATCCGATAACAGACAGTGACACCGGGCTTTTGATGCCCGCTTCGGAGGGGGAGGTTCTTGATGCGACCGTGCTTGGTGTGGTGAAAGGTGAGCAGGGAAAACCCGGAGCGCTTCGCGGCGTTTTTAAAATGAGTGAGTCATCGCTTGGCTCTGTAGATGTAAATACAGAACGAGGTATTTACGGAACGCTAAAAAAAGATTTAGAAGTGGTGAACCAATACCCAATTGCATCTAAAAATCAGATAAAAGTGGGTAGTGCGACAATGTTATCAAACATATCTGGTGATGAAGTGGAGAGTTTTGATGTTGAAGTTCAGCAAAATCTCTTTTTGTTTGGCGGTGAGAATAAAAATATGGTCATTCGCGTTACCGATGACGAATTGCTTGAAAGAACGGGCGGCATTGTGCAGGGTATGGGCGGCTCGCCAATTATTCAGGATGGAAAGCTTGTTGGCGCAGTCACCCATGTTTTTGTAAATGACCCCACAAGAGGGTATGGAATATTCATTGAGAACATGCTCTCAGAAGCCGGGAAAAGCAAATAACAAAAAGCTCGCTTATTATTGGCAATAAGCGAGCTTTTTATTATATTTCATATCGGTTGTAAAAACCCTGCACATATTCTCTTGGGGTTTTATTCATTTTGCGCTTGAAAACATAGCTGAAATAGCTTTGTGATGAAAAACCACATTCGTAGGCGATTTTGGTTAATGAATAATCGGTCGTAATCAGCAAATTGATCGCCTTTTTTAATCGTTGCTCTTCAACATATTCACGTAAGGTTTTACCGACTGCGGCTTTAAAGCAGTTGTGGAAGTGAATCGGACTTAAATGAGATATTTCTGCAACTTTTTCAAGACTTAAATCTTCTGTTAGATTGTCTTTAATATATTTAGAAATGTTTTCAATTAAAGCATGATTATTGGTTTTTATATTCCAGCTTTTAACCGATTGGTTCGTATCCTGAATGATTGCATGAATCAGCGCAAGTACAAGGCTTTGCAGGATTATTTCGTCATCCGGGGAGAAGTTGTTGTAATACTTTATAAGCTTTGTAAAAATTTTTTTGTAGGTATCTCTTTTATGTATCTGAAAGAAATCCGGCGTGTTTAACAGCTTGTCGTAAAGGGTGCCTTCTTGCAAAATCATATGAATATAATAGCATTTAAAAGGGAATTTTGTATGTCTTGTCTGTCCCGGTTTTGCACAAATGACTGTATTCGGGTTAATTTGTGTTGAGTTTGCATCAATGTACGAAATACCGCCGTTTTCGATTGGCAGTTCAATTTCAAACATTGATGTTTTTCTGTTTTTGCTGATTTTAACATTTTTGGCAGCAATCTGAGAATTATAGACGCCCACGGCAACAATTTCAGGCAAAATCATTTTTAATCACCATTATAGTAAGATTTCTAATAAAAATAATAATAAAACAATAGTATTTCAGTAAAAAATATTATACAATAACAGTACAAATCTGTCAACAGGTGGGAAAACTATGAAAGTTACTTTTTGGGGTCAAGCCGGCTTGCTGTTTGAAAGTCGTGGAATCAAGATCATGATTGACCCTTATTTTTCTAATAGTTGCGATACCAAAATTATTCCTGAAATATATAAGGAGATAGAGTTATGAAAGTAACGGATATTAAAACTTTTATGGTGGATTGTTTCAGAACAAACTGGGTGTTTGTTAAGGTTTATACCGATGAGGGCATCACAGGCGTTGGTGAAGCTACCCTTGAATATAAGGAGAAAGCCCTTGCCGGTGCAGTGGAGCATATTAAAGAATATCTTGTGGGAAAAAATCCACTGAGCATTGAAAAACATTTTCACGACATCTATCGTGATGCCTATTGGCGGGGTGGTGCTGTTTTAATGAGCGCCCTGTCGGCTGTTGAAATGGCACTTTGGGATATTTTGGGTAAAAGCTTAAATGTTCCGGTTTATCA
>JAZRUU010000208.1:0-7196 GCA_045652725.1 Clostridia bacterium
ACAAAACCTCCTATGGTATTTTTATTCTACCATAGGAGGTGCTTTTTTTCTATTGTCCGTTTTTACTGGACTTGTTCAGTTTCGACCTTCGGCTTTTTTGCACCTTTTTTTCAGTCTTCAAAATTTTGCAGAAAAAACTCCTCTGCAAGAATTTGATTTCTTCTTTTGTCTGTGATGTCTTCTTCAATATACGCAACAGTCTCACCAATGAAAATCTTGAACACTCGGTCGTTTACGGTTTTTCGACCGTCTGCTGTTTTAATGGCGATGATATGTGTTTTGTTAAAGGCAGAGGTTGGATGTGTTTCAAAATAATATGAGGGTTGATAAAAATCAATTTCATACTGTGTTTCTGTTGTGAAAGAAATAAAGGGGCGCCAGTTTCCTTTGTGTCGGTCATAAACCACCCAGCCAAGGTTCGCGTCTTTTTCGAACTTATATTCTTCATCAAACTGTGTTTGCACCAATCCATCTTCAACCTTTAGAGGGTAGCGGGGCGCTTTTTGGCCGACGCCAATGTCGCAGAGAAAGTCCCCCTCCGGCAGAGAAAATGCCACCGTGCCCCATCAGAATTACGATTTTTTTAAATCCCTGACGGTGGAGCCCAAACACAAGATCCTGCAGCATTGCCATGAGTGTTTGTGGGCGAAAACCTAAAGTGCCCAAAGAGCCTTTGTGCTCATAACAGTTGCTGAAAGAAATAGCCGGATAAACCAGCGCATTTAATTCTTTGCCAACAGCCTCAGCAAAGGCGTTTGCCAGAAAATAATCTGTTCCAATCGGCATATGCGGCCCGTGTTGTTCTATGCTGCCAAGCGGCAGAATGGCGGTGTCAACACCGCTTTTTTCAATTTCTTCACGGGTATTATAATAGCTAATCATAGTCTTGCGCCTCCCTTAAATCAAAAGTAACTATTTGGTTATAAATCCGTTATACAAAAAAAGAAAAAAGGTCAACAGAAAAGCGATTGAAATGTTAACATTTCAATCGCTTTTTCTGCACCGACAGCATGTGCCGGCCAAATTTTATTTACATCACATCACAACTCTGTCATTCCCAGGCTGATTTCCAGAGCCTCACCAACTTTTTCCATCAAGTCATCATCCAATCTGCCAAGGCGCTCTTTCAAACGGCGCTTGTCAATGGTTCGAATCTGCTCCAAAAGAATGACCGAATCTTTTGAAAGGCCATAGTCTTTTGCTGCAATTTCAAGATGGGTTGGCAACTTTGCTTTGTTGATTTGCGAGGTGATTGCCGCAATAATCACGGTGGGGCTGAACTTGTTGCCCACATCGTTTTGTACAATGAGTACAGGGCGGACGCCACCTTGCTCCGAGCCAATTACGGGACTCAGGTCCGCGTAAAATATATCTCCTCTTTTAACACTCACACGATTCACACTCCGACAATTTTTCCTCATATCCGGAAAATTGTTCCTCTTCCAGACCAAAATACGCGTCAGAAAGTTCCAGATTGATGTCAGCCATTTCTTGATAACCGCGTGCCAGCTCGCTCTTGAGTGCGCGCTTGCGTTTTTCTTTCAAATAGCATTTCATTGCCTGACGAACAAACTCGCTTCGGTTTGAATTTTCGCCTTTGCACACCGAGTCAACCTCTTCTAAAAGCGGCTCGGGAACGGTTATCAGAACTTTTTTCAGTTGCGACAAATTAATGCCCCCATTCGTCATAAAGTGCTGTGCGATGCCGGGTGAATCACCCTTTTTATTATATAAGTTTTTATATCTTCGGTCAAGGCGTAATTTCTTCCAATTGCCGCAGACCGTAAAAACCGCTAAGTACAAAATTAAAATTGCCGTCTTTTTTATAAAGGCGTGGCACTCTTTTGCCGATATCACACAGAATTTCATACGAAATTGTATTTGTCAGTTTGGCTAAAACATCTGCTGTAATTTCTTCATCCCCTTGTTTACCAATGATGGTAATTTCGTCGCCGACACTTATAGTATTGACAGAAGTTACATCAATCATACATTGGTCCATACAAATTCTTCCTACAATCGGTGCAGCCGTGCCATTTGCCAGCGTTTTGCCGCGGGATGAAAGCAAACGCGGCAAACCGTCGGCATATCCAACGGGGATGGTGGCAAGCAGTCTGTCACTTGCTGCCGTGTAGGTGTGACCATAGCTGACAGAGTTCCCTGCCTGCAGGGTATGCAGATGTGCGACACGGCTCTTTAAAGCCATTACGGGGCGCAGTTCGGCCCGTTCTGTGTGAATGAAGTGCGAGGGATAGTAGCCATAGAGCACAATACCCGGTCGCACCATATCAAGTTGATATTCGGGAAAGTCAAAAATGCCCGCGCTGTTTAAAATGTGCTTTAGCGGCAGAGAAATGCCGGCGTTTTGCAGGGCTGTGAATGTTTTTTCAAAAAGACGGTATTGTGTGTGAACACTACCCGAATCTTCTTCATCGGCGCAGGCCAGATGGGTAAAAATGCCCTCAACGGCGAGGCCCGGCAGACGGCAGACAGAGAGCATTTTCTCTGTTTCGTCAGGTTCAAAACCAATGCGTTCCATACCGCTGTTGATTTTTAAGTGAATGTTGCAGTTTTTATTCAGCCGTGTGGCGGTTTGTGAGAGCGCTTCGGCAAAGTCTGTGCTATAAACAGTGGCCGTGATGTTGTTTACAATCACCGCTTCTGCCGCGGCAGGCGGAATGTAACCCAAAATCAGGAGGGGTGCTTTGATCCCTGCCTCGCGGAGTTCAAGCGCTTCTTCTACCGTGGCAACGGCCAAATAATCGGCCCCGGCATCTATCAGCGTGCGGGCGCAGAGAACGGCACCGTGGCCGTAAGCATTGGCCTTTACCACCGCCATAACTTTTGTTTTCGGGTCAACAAGTGATTTGATTTGTATAAAATTATGCTTGAGTGCATCTAAATCTATTTCTGCCCAGGTGCGGGTTGTATAATTCTTAAAATGGTGCATTTTGTTGCATCCTTTCCATCTTTGGTGTCGGTTATTCTGCGTGTTTTTCGGCTTCTTTAAAGGCCGCCGGCAGGGCGGCCAGAACATCGCCTGCCGTCATACTGAACGCGCCGAAATTATCCCGTGCAAGCATTCCTGCGCGGCTGTGGAGATACACACCGAGGTTTGCCGCTGCCTCAGGTGCAACCCCCTGCGCGAGCAGGGCGGCAATCACACCGGCAAGCACATCGCCGCTGCCGGCTTTGGCAAGCCCCGAGTTGCTTTGGAGAGAAATATATGCATGGCCGTTTGGATGCGCCACAACGGTGTCGGCACCCTTTAGAACTAAAATCACGCCGTTTTCCTCTGCAAACTGCCGGGCAATCTGCAGGCGGTTTGCCTGAATCTCATCTACCGAAAGACCACAGATGCGAGAAAATTCAAGGGGGTGCGGCGTCAGAATAACGGGCGTTGTTTTCTGTTTTACTATATGTATATGCCCGGCGAGCGCATTTATGCCGTCGGCATCAATTACCATCGGTTTTTCACAGGCTAAAACCAGCGAACGCAAAACATTTTGCGCCGCCCCGGCGGTGCCGAGCCCGCAACCTGCGAGGAGCACTTGCTGGCTCTGCAGTTTTGCAATCAGGGCGTCTGCGGCATTTTCTGTCACCGTGCCGCCGTCGGTTTTAAGCGGCAAGGTCATTGCCTCGGGAAAGTGTGCCGTTACAGCGTCTGAAATCGTTTCCGGCACGGCGGCGGTCACCATGCCCGCGCCGCTTTTTAAAACGGCTGTGGTGGCCATAATCAGCGCTCCGCTCATACCCGTACTGCCGCCGAAAATGAGCACTTTGCCGAAGGTGCCCTTGTGAGAATTTTCTTTTCTGACAGGGAGTGTGGCGGCAGTGCTTTCATCCAATGCGAAAACCGTTGCAGAAAAATTGTTCAACACATTTTTCGGGATTGAAATATCTGTCACGACCACTTTGCCGCAATATTCTTTTGCAGGGTAGAGAAAATGCCCCGGCTTGGCAAGGGCAAAGGTAACAGTTAAATCAGCGCGAACACAAGGCTCTGTGGCCGAACCGTCAGAACAGTTTACCCCGCTGGGAACATCCACCGCGGCAATTTTTTTGCAAGTTTTATTAAGTAATTCAATCATTTTTGCTGTTTTGCCAATCACTTTGCCGTGAAAACCTGTGCCCAAAAGGGCATCTATACCTATGTCAAAGTTGCGGTTTTCGGCCAAAGAAAGGGGCAAAACAGGAATCTGCATTTTTGTGATGATGGCAAAGTTTTTGGCAGCGTCAGGCTTGAGGCTATCTTTATCATCATCAAACACAACCGTAACATCAGCGCCGCGGCCTGAAAGGTGGCGGCTGATGGCAAAACCGTCTCCGCCGTTGTTGCCTTTTCCACAAAAAACAGCAATCGTTTTACCGCCGACCGGGCCCCATTCCAACTCCACCGCATCACAAAAAGCGCGGGCGGCGTTTTCCATCAAAAGCAGGGCATCAATGCCATATTCATTGATGGCGAGTTGTTCAAGTTCAACCATTTGTGCGGCTGTTACCAGTTTCATTGTGCATTCTCCTTTGCCTAATCTATAAAAATCAGTTAGAAATGAGGCGCGTTACCTGCTTCACAACGCGGTCGCCGTTCACGGTTTCATACTGAACATTTACATAGGTTCCTTTTTTCACTTCAATGCCTTTTTCGTTCATTAGTTTAATTGCATCACGAACGGTCTCGGGCAGGGTCAGTTCCCAGTCAACACCCTGAATCGCAAGGTGGATTTTTTTATCTGTCAGTTTGGTGATTTTACCCTCAATCACTTTGATTCTTGCCTTGCTCTCCAGCACGCGCCCTTCGGTTTTGGTGACGCCGGGCTGTGCATTTTCTGCCGTGTTGGCATTCTGAACATCTAAAATGAAATATCCTGCCGTTACACAGGCCGCCCCGAGCAACAACACAAGAAAAATAGAAAGAAATTTTTTAATCATGACGAATTCTCCTTAAAAATTGATGATAGTAACCAATCATATAACTGAGCATCCAGTCGTAGATGGCAAAAATAATCTGCAAGGCAATCAGCACAAGGCCCAGATAATGCAGAACAATGGATGCCAGAACAGATTCAAGCGCGGGCAGAAAAAAGATTTTGGCAACAATGTAAATCAGCGACAATGTCAGGTTGAAAAACAAAAATTTCAAAATCCATTCGGCCGGTAGTTTGTTGAGTTTTTCAATGTAGAGTTTCACAATGGGATAATATCCCGCGAAGAGCACATAAAACAGGGCAAACATTTTGTTTGGCAACAAAAGTAGCGCCAGTAAAGATGTGCCCACATAGAGAGCCACACCGTAGCGAACGCCGTGCATGCTGACACAAATGCCGCACAAGAGCGAAGCTAGCCCCAAGGCGGCAAGTTTGCCGGTAGAAAGCACCGCGGCACCGTATAAAAATATGACAGAAAGCGCCAGACAAATGGCTGAAGATGTAATCCGCTTGACCATAGAACGCCTCCTGTTAACAACAAGAAATCAAGTCGCCGCCCATACATTCGCAACAGCAATCGGCACAAATTAAGCCCTGACAGCAATCGCAGGCGCTTGCGCCGCCCATGCCCGAGCCGACATTTCTGTATTGCTGGCCCTGATACATATATTGGTTCAGCGCGTTTCTGTATTCTGCGTTATGCGGCTCCATATTCACGGCCTGACGGATAAAGTTAAGCCCTTGTGAATGCCATCCGCGCCGCATAAAAACCGTTCCTTTTAAATAAAACCATTCGGCGGTGCGGTTAGAGAGACGGTCTAAAACACTATCGGCTTCATCTAACTGATTCATGTTGATTAAATTGCGAACCTGCGCAAATTCGCCGGCGTTGCCTGAAGTGCCTGTTTTGCTGTAAGCACCTTGCTGTGAGGCAGAACTGCCCGTGAGCTGCTCATAGGCTTCGTTTATTTCTTTAAATTTTTCTGCCGCTAAATCAGAAAGCGGGTTATTGACATAGTTATCGGGATGATATTTTTTTGCCAAAGTGCGATAGGCCTTTTTTATTTCTTCGGGGGTGGCATTTCTGCTAATGCCTAACACTTCATATGGGTCTTTCATGGTGATTCTCCTTTTTCTTGCCTTTTCGGTTATTTTCATCTGCAAACACGCCATCAACAGCCTGTCTGAGACCTAAATATACAATGTTTTCAACAATCTCGCGGTTGCGCTTTATATCAAGCAACATCAAGGTGTTTGCCAGCTCGCCCAGCGTATAATCAAACGAGAGGCGCAGCGTTTCGTCATCGGTTTCTTCTGATAATAAAAGGGGATTATAGGCTTTTTTCTTCTTGTCTTCTTCGCGGTCTGCGCGGGCATCCATTACATAAATGAGCCGCCCCAACAAAAAGCCTGTGTGTGATAAAATCCGCCGCATATTCTCATTTTGCACCAAATCAGTGTCAAAAATGTCAGCCATCAGCGCGCCAAAGGCAGCAGCGACAGAATCAGGCTCAGCGCAGTTTGCCTTTTCTAAAGCCGAAAGAGCCGCAAGACGCGTTTTAATGTTTTCATATAAAATAGGAAAGCGTTTTTTTGCCTTATTTTTCTTGCTCAGCATCAGCGGCATCAAAGAGAGAGATCGGAATGAGCGATTGTCTGCCCAGTCATCCTTTAATTTAAACCATACCAAAAGCACATTAACTGCTGCGGCATAGTCTATAGCATCGGTTTTTTTCGCTACGGGCCGGCGCACAGCCGGGTTTGCCATACATCGAACCGGATGAAGTGCCGGCGGCTCATCTGAAACCGCCTCAAGCAACACCGCTAAAAACGCGGCATCATAACTGAGAAAATAATGCGAGGGAAAGCCGTAATCTGCCTTAAGCGCCCGACACACACCGCAATAATATGATTTAAACAGATTATAGTCTTTAATCTTCAACTCATTTTTGTCTATCTTTATGTAACCGAACAAAACCGTTCTCCTTTTTGATTCAGTGATGAGATTATTATATCATATATAAAAAGAAATATAAATAAATATTTTGTGAATTTTGGGAAAAAATATAAAAAATCAGTGGCTAAAACATCAGTAAAATAGCGGAAGTGAAGATGTTTTTAAAAAAAATTAAAAAAATTTTCAAAAAAGTGTTGACAAATGAAAAATGAGGTGCTATAATATAATTCCGTGCTGAGCGTAAAAGCCCGGCACCCCGAACCTTGAAAATTAAACAGAGCAGGCTCTAAATATTCATTTGAGTAATTTTG
>JAZRUU010000209.1:0-7685 GCA_045652725.1 Clostridia bacterium
ATTGGTTAAGGATTTGCTGGTGCTTTCAAGCCTTGAACAACCCGACCAGTTGAACAAAACGGAGTTTTCGATGCTTGCTTTGGTTTCGGATGTGGTTGACACGATGGAACTTGTGGCAAAAGAGCAGGGACACAGGCTGACGCTTAAAATTACCGAGCCTTTTGAGGGGCTTTTCTATGGTGACAGAGACCGTTTGGAGCAACTTTTGTATAACATTATTTCAAATTCTATTAAATATACCCCCAATGGCGGTAAAATTGAAGTGCTTGCGGGGCAGGTATTTAATAAGGTTACCATTTGTGTGAAAGATACCGGTATAGGGATTCCGGAAAAGGATCTGGGTCGCTTGTTTGAACGCTTTTACCGTGTTGACAAGGCGCGAAGCCGCGAAAAGGGCGGCACGGGTCTGGGGCTTGCCATTTCTAAGAGTATTGTGGATAATCATGGCGGGCGCATTACGGTGGCAAGTGAAGTGAACAAGGGAACAGAGGTCACCATCACGCTTCCTGTGTTTCCGCCGGAACCGGTTGAATTGTCTTAAAATGTAAATGTAACATAATCTTGTTGTAATAGTTCTGTAAAAAACCTGTGTTATAATTGATTTACGGCATGGTTTGTGCCGTGGTTAACAGATGCATAAAATCTGCCATTTATTTTTGGAATAGGAGGTGCTGCCAATGGCATTCAAACGAGTTGTGAGAATGGGAGCAATTTTGCTGTCGATTGTTCTTTTGCTGAGCTTTTGCTTTACAGTTTCAGCTTCGCCTGATGAACTGGCCGGGGATGTGGTTTCAACCGCTGAAGGCTATGTGACGCTTCTGGCGCCGGAACAACTGACATCATCTACAACGAACAAAAGTCTGCCGATTTCAGCAACGGCACCTCAAGGTACATTGGTTACGGTATATCGTTATAATTACGCGACCGACACCTACCACAAGATTGTGACGGAAGACATTCCGCTTGAGGCGGTTGTGGGCTCAACGACCTTGTTTGCCGGTCGGGTTGATTTAGTGCCGGGCATGAATAAGTTTTTGATTCGCGGTGCCT
The DNA here is from genome assembly GCA_045652725.1 of Clostridia bacterium. Lineage (GTDB taxonomy): Bacteria > Bacillota > Clostridia > UBA1381 > UBA9506 > UMGS755. Next base: position 1,051 of record JAZRUU010000209.1, read on the forward strand.
GGGATGATAGCACCTACACGGTGTCTACCTTTGAGGTCAATGTTTTAAATGAAGGCTTTATGGATCGTATTAAAAGTGTTATTAGCGTTATTTTCGGCTAAATAACAGTCAGAAAACAGGGTTCCCGGTGGTTTTGATTCGCTTGTCTCAAAACAGTGGGTGCCCTATTTTCATTTTTGTGGACAAGGAGGGAGATGCATGGTTAAGAAGTTTGTGAAGAATTTCTTGCTGATTGGTTCGGTTTTGTTGACGCTTGTTCTGGTTTGTCAACTTTGGTTCAGCAGTTATTTTTTACCCGGAGGCTATGATTTTTTTGTGTCCGGTTTTCAGCGCCATATTGTAAATCCCCTTGTTGGTTTTTTTCGCCAGATGGGTGGCGACGGGTTTTCGCAAAATTTGCAGGCGCTTTTTAAGCCTGAAAAAATTGTTGTTAATATTGCCAGCGACCGAAGGGTGATTACCGAGGAAAAAGAAGGGTATTTGGATTTTTGTGTTTTAACCGATTCTATTTTAGAAAAACTCTTTTCGGGCGAGTGGGACATTAAGTCAAAAACAGTTGTGGATATGGAGGCCTACACGGCTGTGTTGCGCGGTAAGTCGATTTATGTTGATTATGGAAAAAACTGTGACTACCGCTTGTTTTCTTTTGGCGTTTGCGGTGAACTGAATAACCGCCTGGCAGAAGATATTGGTGCCGTGAGAGGGTATGTAATCAGCCTGCAGGACGGCATAATGAATGATATATCAATCTATATTGCCGATCAGAAAAGCGGAAATGTTGTGCGCTATACTGTAGAAGCGGCAAAAACAGAAATTGAGGAGCAGATGAAGCAATTTCTGGCCGAGAGCGTTGCTGATGGAACGACTTCATATTCATTTGAACTGAATTTTCATAAGGAACAGGAAAACGCAACTTCGAAAATTTTGTTTGACCCCCTGATTCTGATGGAGTTGACGCCGGTATTGGTGCAGGGAATTGCTGAAAGGACACCAGACGAATTTGTTGGCGGCGTGAGTGAGGAGTTGCTTAACACGGTCCTCAGGACTTTTTCGATTAACACGAGAACAATGTGGCATTACACCGAATTGACCGATGCGCGTGTGTTTGTGGAAAATGATGCCACGCTGACACTGCATCCTGACGGTGTGCTGGAATATCAGACAGTGGATAACGGACGCGGCCTTGAACTTTCTGCCGATAAGACAGGGTATGATATTTATGCTGCGACGGACGATGCCATGCGATTTGTGACACAACTTTGCGGACATTTTTCACCGGAACTGTTAGAGAATCTGCGGATTCAGACTGATATGACAGATGAGACAGAAACGCCCGGGGTGTATCGCATTTGTTTTGACTATCAAGTTGGCGGGATTCCCGTGAGGCACAGAAACGGTGATGGGTTTGCCCACACGATAGAAATGAAAATTGATAACGGATATTTAAAATCATACCGTCAATATGTTACCTACTATGAGACGACAGGCGTGGTTGCGCCCGTTCAGTTGCCGATGCTTGGTGCGGCGGATATTTTGGTTGACACCCTCTATCAGGAACCGAACCCGCTGATGGTTAAAAAAATAGGCCTTTGCTATGCAGAAACAGAGGGCGGCGAACTTGTGCCGAGATGGAATGCCGTGATTGGCGAAACAGAACATATTGTGGAATAGGTAAGAGAGGTGACCTTATGAACTGGGGTCGGGCAAAAACAATTTTGATTCTTTTATTTTTGGCGACAGATTTGTTTTTGATGATGGTTTTGATGCGGATCAGAATGACATCGGTGAAAATTCCGCAGGAAACCATAGAAGATACGGTTGGCATTATGAGAGACCATCAGATTGAGATTGAGGCGCAGCAGATATCTGCTGACCGCATTAAAAACCGGTCGATGGTTATGCGAAATCTGTTTCATGAGCCGGAGACGGCCGCCGTTATGTTTTTAGGTGAGACATTTAAAACAATCACCTCTGATGATGAGGCTTTTATGTATTCATATGAAAGTTCTCTCGGGAGTTTGACGATAGAGGAAAATGGTTTTTTATATAGCCGTGCGGCGCAGGTAAAGCCGTATCGCGTGCATCCTTTGCCCGGCTCTGAAACGGTGCAATCTTCTGTTTCAGAGGCTTTGCAGGTGTTGGGATTTCAAAAAGGGAGTTTTAAGTTTGAAAACCTGCGCGAGCAGGAAGGTGTTTACTATGTGGAGGCTGTGCCCCTGGTGGGGAATGTAAAAATTTATGGTATTCGGATGCATATTGCAGCAGATACTGAGGGCATTCTAACCATTGGCGGCCATTGGTTTGAAGCAGTGGGAACGGAGGAAAATGAGCCGGAGATGCTTCCGGATGTGACCAGTGTTCTGACGGAAATGACGCTTAAACATAAAATCCCTGCGGGGAAGGTTTTAAGCGTTGGGTTTGGGTTTTATGCCGACGGAGATTTTTTGAGTAGCCGCGAACTTGCGGCTGTGCCTGTTTATGTGGTTGAAGATGAGCAGGGAACGGTAACGATGTTTGACGCCCGTGTTGGGGCGGTTGTGGAATAAGGAAGGATGAGACGATGTTAGTTGATGTAGCAGAGATTCAGGTTCAGTCAGGTAATGGCGGAAACGGTTTGGTTTCTTTCAGACGAGAAAAATATGTTGCAGCAGGCGGCCCTGACGGCGGTGACGGCGGCAAGGGCGGCGATGTTGTGTTTGTTGCTGATTCACGCCTTTTAACCCTGATGGACTTTCGGTATAAAAAAGAATACAGAGCCCAGAATGGCGGCGACGGTATGGGAGCCAAGTGCACCGGCAGAAGCGGTGAGGACATGGTGATTCATGTGCCGGTGGGAACCCTGATTAAAGATGGCGAAACAGACAGAGCCATTGCCGATTTGAATCAGGACGGGGCTCGTTTTATTGCTGCAAAAGGTGGCAACGGCGGGTGGGGTAACATTCATTTTGCCACACCGACGAGGCAGGTGCCGAAATTTGCAAAACCCGGTCAGCGCGGCATTAAGAGAAAAATTAAGCTTGAACTGAAGTTGTTGGCTGATGTCGGTCTTGTGGGCTTTCCCAATGTGGGTAAATCTACCCTGCTTTCGGTTGTGAGCAGTGCCAGACCGAAAATTGCAAACTATCACTTTACAACGCTGGAGCCGAATCTGGGTGTGATTTCGGTTGAAGAATCAAAGAGTTTTGTGATGGCGGACATTCCCGGTATTATTGAAGGTGCGAGTCAGGGTGTTGGTTTGGGTCATGACTTTTTGAGACACATTGAAAGAACCAGACTGCTTTTACATTTGGTGGATGTTTCGGGAACAGAGGGGAGAAATCCCCTGGAGGACTTTGACACCATTTGTGAGGAAATGCGCCTGTATAACCCTGAACTTGCAGAAAAACCGCAGATTGTGGTTGCCAATAAAATTGATGTGATTACAGATCCGGAGGCCTATGAGGCATTTAAAAAGGAAATTGAAAGCCGTGATTTGTTGCTGTTTGAAATTTCGGCTGTGGCGCACAAGGGAACGCGCGAACTGATGGCATTTGTTTATGGATGTTTGCAGGAATTACCCGTTCCTGAACAGACGGTTTATGAGGATGTTGTGGAGGTTGAGGAACGCGATGACAGCATTACCATTGTTCGTGATGGTGATGTTTTCTGCGTTGAAGGGCGGCGCGCTGACCACATTGTGGCGCATACGAACTTTTCTGATTATGAATCACTTCAGTTCTTTCAGCGTTCGTTGCGCGAATCGGGTATTATTGATGAACTTGAGAAGGCAGGTATTGCAGAAGGTGATACTGTGCGGATTGGTGAACTTGAATTTGAGTATGTGAAGTGAGGCAACGCCATGAAAGAAATGACAATGGTTGCCCGTGCGAAAATTAACCTTTTGTTATCGGTTTTGAATCGGCGGGAGGACGGCTATCACAACATAGAGAGCCTGATGCAGATGGTGGAGTTTGGTGATGAAGTGACAGTAGCCTGCACAGATGTGCCGGGGATTGTTCTTGACTCAAACCGGACGGATTTGCCGACGGACAGCGGTAACATTGCATATCGTGCGGCGGCTTTGATGCAGGAACGGTTTGGTCTTGGTGGCGGTTTTAAAATTGTTTTGAATAAAAAGATTCCCGTGGCGGCGGGTCTTGCCGGCGGCAGCACCAATGCGGCGGCTGTGATGCATTTGATTAACCGCCTGTGCGGGTTGAATCTTTCTTTTGAAGAACTGGCAGAACTCGGTGTGACTCTGGGAGCCGATGTTCCGTTTTGCCTGTATGGACGACCGGCGCTTTGTGAGGGCATTGGTGAAAAACTGACATCCGTGGCAGGTCTTTCGGACTGTTACATTGTGTTGGCGAACCCCGGTGTGGCTGTTAGCACGGGGATGATTTATAAAGCGTTAGACAGTGAAAACTCACCTTGCGGCGGCAATGCAGAGGCATTGATTCTGGCACTTTCGGAAAAGGAACTCTCAGAAGCGTTTTGTGAAATGAAAAATGTGATGGAGCCGGTGGCAACCGGATTTTGCCCTGAAATTGCGACACTGCTTGCGAAGTTGAAAGAGGCCGGTGCGGCGCACGCGATGATGAGCGGCAGTGGCGCGACCTGTTTTGGTATTTTTGAAAAAGCACCTGATGAAAACGAACTGAAAAGCCTGCTCGGTTCTGCTTTTGTGGCGGTGACACGGCCGGTTTTATAAGTGCTTGGGGAAGGGAATGTTGTGAAAATCATACAGTTTATAAAGCAGAATGTAGTTATGATGATTGCTTTTTTGGCGGCGGCGGTAACGAGCATTTTTGTGCCTGTTGATAAGGAATATCTCGGTTATTTTGACTATAAAACGCTGGCGTGTTTGTTTTGTGTTTTAGCTGTTGTTTGTGCTTTGAAAAACATACACTTTTTTTACATTCTTGCAAGAAAACTTGTCAGACTGTTTAAAAATGTGCGGGCGGCTGTTTTGGCTCTTGTTTACATAACCTTTATCGGGTCGATGCTGATTGCCAACGATATGGCGCTCATCACCTTTTTGCCGTTGGGATATTTGGTTTTAAAGTCAACGGGCAAAGAAAAATATATGGCCTTTACCTTTATTATGCAGAACATTGCCGCGAACCTGGGTGGCATGCTGACACCGTTCGGGAATCCGCAGAATTTGTATTTGTATTCGGTGTTTAATATTCCTAACGGCGAATTTATGGCAATTATGGCGCCACCGTTTGTTCTTTCGGTAGTTTTGATAACCCTGGCGTGTCTTTTGATTGTGAAAAGCGAGTCGCTTTCGCTTGATGATGTTCGGATTGACATAAGCCCGTGGAAAACGGGACTCTATTTTGCTTTGTTTGCCTTGGCCATTGCCATTGTGTTTCGGGGGGTTCCGTATTGGATTGGGCTTGTGGTGATTCCCGTTGTGCTGCTGGCAGTTGACCCGAAGGCTTTGAAGATTGTGGACTATCCCTTGCTTTTGACCTTTGTGTTTTTCTTTATTTTTTCGGGGAATATGGCACGGATTGATGTTGTGCGCTCCTTTTTCTCGGGGCTGCTTGAACAAAGCGCCTTGCTAGTGAGTGTGCTTTCGTGTCAGGTAATCAGCAATGTGCCTTCGGCTATTTTGCTTTCGCAGTTTACGGAAAATTATCGAGACCTTTTGGTGGGTGTGAATATTGGCGGTGTGGGAACGCTGATTTCATCGCTTGCGAGTTTGATAACTTTCAGAGAATATGTAAAACATAATCCCGGGAAGACGGGGTATTATCTTGGTTTGTTCAGCCTTTATAACTTTGCATTTTTAGCTGTGTTAACGCTATTTATGCTTTTTATTGGCAGACTATAAACTATTTTTTAAACAGGGAGATTTGATGATGACTACATTTTTGTTGGTGGCAGCTGCGCTTGCGCCTGCGATTGTTCTTTGTGTATATGTTTACATAAAAGACAGGGTTGAAAAAGAGCCGGTTTCGTTGCTTGTTAAATTGTTGCTTTTGGGAGCACTTTGCGGTTTTCCTGCCATTGTCGGGGAGCGGTTTTTGTTAGGCATTTTGCGCGGTTTTTTTGAAAATGGCGGGAGCATTGAGGCGTTTGGTGCGAAAAATGTTTTGCCTGAAAAAGTGTTTTTCTTTTACACCTTTGCCGAACAGTTCTTTTGCATTGCTTTTGTGGAAGAAGGTCTTAAACTTTTGGTTCTTTTCTGGGTTACCAGAAAAAGCAGGGAATTTAACTGCTTGTTTGATGGTCTGATTTATGCTGTTTTTGTTTCGCTTGGTTTTGCGGCTCTGGAAAATGTTTTATATGTGTTGCAAAACGGCTTTATCAATGCTTTGCTCAGGGCATTTCTCTCTGTACCGGGACATATGTTCTTTGCGGTTATGATGGGCTACAACTACAGTATGTGGCACATTACGGATAAGGCACGGGAACTTGAGAGATATTACCAGACCACAGGGGTGATTGCCATTTCTTCAACGCGGTTTAAGTCAACACGCTATGCGGTGCTTAGCCTTTTGACTCCGATGGCGGCGCATTGTCTGTATAATGCATCCTGCATGCTGCAGACGGGCTGGTCATTATTTCTGCTCTTTGGTTTTGTGATTTATATGTATATCACCTGTTTTGGGCGCATTAGAAAAATGTCGAAAGCAGATTCGGAC
>JAZRUU010000210.1:0-5271 GCA_045652725.1 Clostridia bacterium
ATAAAAAAACAACTTGAAAACGGCTTTATTTTTCTGCACAAAAACCCAACCTTTGTTAAAATTGTTTTGTGGGAGAATTTAAACGAGGCAAAATATCTGCGCGAATCTTTGGGTAAACAGGCCAAAACAAAAACTTTTGACCTGTTGCGCGGCATCATCAGAAAAGGCGTGGCAGAGGGCGTTTTTCGTGATGATTTAGACGAAGATGAACTGATTTTATCAACCCAGATGATGGCCTATTCTTATTTTTCAAACATCCACACCATGGCTTACATTATGGATAAAGACTTTTTCTCAGACAGCGAAATGAAAAAACGCTGTGCCCATATTACCGATATGATTTTAAACTACATTATGAAATAAAATTACTGTTGACAGAGAATTTTCGTTGTGGTATAATTCTTGATGTAACTAAACGGTTACTTATTTTTTGAATGGAGGGAATTATATGTGGACTGAGGAAAAACTGAACCAAATGCTCTCGGAGCCTTCAGATGCTCTGGTTGCAGATATTAAAAAAATTAAAGGCGATATTATGGTGCTGGGTGCCGGCGGCAAAATGGGCCCCACCTTGTGCGTGCTGGCTAAAAACGCCATTGAAAAGGCGGGCATCAATAAGCGTGTGATTGCTGTTTCGCGCTTTACCGACCCGTTTGCAACAGAACTGTTAAATCAGCAGGGCGTTGAAACCATTAGCTGTGATTTGTTAAATCACGAGCAGCTTTCTGCACTGCCTGAAGTTGAAAATGTGATTTATATGGCAGGCAGAAAGTTCGGTACAGATGGCTCGGAGTGGCAGACCTGGGCAATGAATGCAACGCTGCCGGCTTTTGTTGCCGAAAAATTTAAAAAATCAAACATTGTTGTTTTTTCTTCGGGCAACATTTACCCCATTGTGCCCCTTTCATCGGGCGGCTGCACTGAAAAAGATAAGGTTGGCCCCATTGGTGAATATGCCATGAGTTGCCTTGCGCGTGAGCGTGCCTTTGAGTATGCAGCAAATCACTACGGCACAAAGGTGTTTTTATATCGCCTGAACTTTGCCGTTGACCTGCGCTATGGTGTGCTTTATGATATGGCAGAGAAAATTATGAACGGCACACCGATTGATATTTCAACACCGGTTTTAAACTGCATCTGGCAGGGTAGTGCCAACGAAATTGCCATTCGCGGTCTTTTGCACGCTGAATCACCCGCAAAGATTATGAATGTGACCGGCCCTGAAACAGTTTCTATTCAGAAAGCCGCAAAAATGCTGGGTGAATATTTAGGCAAAGAGCCTATATTTGTAAATGAACCGGGAACAGATGCTTACATCAATGATGCATCTTTAGCGATGGAAACCTTTGGTTATCCTGCGGTCGGTATTAAAACCTTAATTCGCTGGCAGGCTGAATGGATTTTGGCCGGCGGTCGTTCGTTGGGCAAACCCACCCATTTTGAAGAAAGAAAGGGTAGCTATTAAGCTTTAGAGGTGAATGAAATGAATAGACATGAAGAAGCGTTAAAAATTCTGGCAAAGGGTACTGTAATCCCCGCAACGCCCTTGGCTCTTGATGAAAATAGAAAGTTTGATGAAAGTCGTCAGCGCCTTTTGACCCGTTATTATTTAGAAGCAGGTTCAGGCGGTATTGCAACGGCAGTTCACAGCACGCAGTTTGAAATTCGTGACCCTGAATTTAATCTGTTTGAAACGGTGATTCAAACCGTTTCAGATGAAATTTCAAAATTCGAAGCAGAAACCGGCAAAGTTGTGGCAAAAATCTGCGGTGTTTGCGGCAAAAAAGAGCAGGCCGTGGCAGAAGCAAGAATTGCCAAATCATTTGGTTATGATGCTGTTCTGCTCAGCCCCGGCGGACTTAAGGATTTAACCGAGACAGAAATGCTTGACCGCACAAGAGCCGTTGCGGCAGAAATGCCCGTTATCGGCTTTTATCTGCAGCCCTCTGTTGGCGGCCGTGTGTTCAGTTATTCTTATTGGGAAGAACTTTGTGAAATTCCCGGTGTGGTTGCCATTAAATGTGCGCCTTTTAACCGTTACTTAACACTTGATGTTGTTCGTGCTTGTGCGCTTTCATCCCGCGCTGATGAAATTACGCTCTACACAGGTAATGATGATAACATTGTTTGTGACCTGCTGACTGAATATAAATTCACTAAAAACGGCAAAACCGTCACCAAGCGTTTTCAGGGCGGCCTTTTGGGTCATTGGTGTGTATGGACGAAAGCCGTGGCAGACCTGTTCCCAAAACTTCAGAATCAAAAAGCAACGCCCGAACTCTTAACACTGGCGGCCGAGATTACCGATGCCAATGCCGTTGTGTTTGATGCGGCAAACGGTTTTGCGGGTTGCATCCCCGGTATTCACGAAATTTTAAGAAGACAAGGTCTGCTCAAAGGCATTTGGTGCCTAAACCCCAATGAGGTACTTTCACCCGGCCAGGCAGAAGAACTTGACAGAATTCATGCTATGTATCCCCATTTGACGGATGATGCCTTTGTGGCAGAATTTTTAAAGCGTTATAACTAAACAGGGAGGGCTTTTTATGTTCCGTATTGGTATGCTTGGTTCTGACGGCGGTGCCAAAGGCGGTCACGCTGTTGAGTTTTCTAAAATTATCAATGGTGGTTCTTATAACGCTAGGGTCGTGGGCATTTGCGGTGATGATGTCGAAGAAACAAGGTCCATAGGCGAAGTTGCCGACATTGAACTTGTGGTTGAAAAACCGGAGGAACTGCTCGGCAAGGTTGATGCGGTTTGTGTTATGCCGCGTGACGGCAATAAGCATTTATTTTATGCAATGCCGTTTGCTGAGGCAAGCATCCCTTTGTTTATTGATAAGCCTTTCACCTGCACGGTTGAAGATGCTGTGTTCCTTACTGAAACGGCCCAAAAAAGCGGCTCGATGATCTGTGGTGGCACCTCTGTCAAATATGCACCGGTTTTTGATGAACTGAAGAAACTGGCGGCTGAAAAAACGGTGACATCCGGCTATTTCAGTTTTCCCATTACCTTACACAGTATTTGGGGAGGTATGCATTTTTACTCACATCACCTGATTGAAGAAGTGTTGCAGGTGTTTGGCAGCGATATGCAGTCTGTCAGCGTAACTATGGTTGGTGATAACCTTGTGGCTATCGCGAAATATCCGTCTTTCCCCGTGATTATGAACTATGCCTCAAATTACGGCGGTCTTCACGCCGGACTGTATTTTGATGATGGCTCAGCCGTGATGCGCGAGGTTGACATTGATGACACCTACCGCTTACAATGTGAGGCGTTTATTGATGCGCTCGAAAGCGGCAAGGGTGATGCACCGGAGTATTATGTGCTGGCGGTGAAAATCTCGAATGCTATTTTAAAGGCAATGGATGAGAAACGAGAAGTTTTCTTAAGTGAAATGTAATAAAACGCCTGTTTTCATTTTCGAAAGAGAATGGAAACAGGCGTTTTTTTGTTGACAGGCCTGTGAAATTATGTTAAAATTTACTTTGTTATGTTTGGGAACAACCGGAAGTTTTTTTAGCCAAAAGAATAATTTTTCGGCAGAACCACATAATGTAATTTGAGTATGTTCTATGTTGAAAGGCGGTTATTTATGAATAACAAAAACAGAAGCAGTTTCACCGGCAAAATCGGCTTTGTTCTTGCGGCTGCCGGTTCGGCTGTTGGTCTTGGAAATATTTGGCGCTTTCCGTATCTTGCAGCAAAATATGGCGGCGGGATTTTTCTTTTGGTTTACATTCTTCTTGCTGTTACCTTTGGGTTCGCGCTAATGGTTGCCGAGATTGCTATTGGCAGAAAAACGGGCATGAGTGCGATTGAGGCTTTCAAATCGCTGAATAAAAAATATGCCTTCATAGGCTACATGGGGGCGCTTGTTCCTGCCATCATTTTGCCGTATTATTGTGTTATCGGCGGGTGGGTGAGCAAATATCTGTTTGATTTTATAAGCGGCGCAGCCGCTGCCACCGCGCAGGATGCCTATTTTGGCGGGTTTATTTCGCAAACCGGCCAGCCGGTTCTTTGGTTTTTTGTCTTTCTCTGCCTGACAACTCTTGTCGTTTTAGGTGGTGTGGAAAAAGGCGTTGAAAAAGTGAGCAAAATTATGATGCCCATCTTAATTGTGCTTTCTATTGGTATTGCTATCTATTCGGTTTGCCTGCCCGGTGCAACGGCCGGTATTAAATATTACCTGATGCCTGATTTTTCTAAATTCTCTGCCACAACCGTGCTGGCGGCCATGGGGCAGTTGTTCTACTCAATGTCACTTGCAATGGGTATTATGATTACCTATGGTTCTTATATGAAAAAAGAGGTTTCGCTTGAGTCTTCTGTCACCCAGATTGAACTGTTTGACACGGGCATTGCCTTTTTAGCGGGGCTTATGATTATCCCCGCGGTGTTTGTGTTCTCGGGCGGTACGCCTGAGGCTTTAGGCAAAGGTCCGAGCCTGATGTTTGTGACGCTGCCAAAAGTGTTTGAAACAATGGCGGGCGGCACTTATGTTGGCATTTTATTCTTCTTGCTTGTATTCTTTGCGGCACTTACATCATCAATTTCTTTGATGGAAACGGTTGTCTCAATTGTTTGTGATAAGTTTAAAATTTCCAGAGTGTTCTCTTGCATTTTAGTCTTTGTATTTTCTGCTGCTTTGGGTATGCTTTCCACACTGGGTTATGGTGTTTGGGGGCATATTACCATCATTGGTCTGCAGTTCCTTGATTTCTTTGACTTTATCAGCAACAGCGTGCTTATGCCGATTGTGGCATTTTTCACCTGCGTGTTCGTCGGCTATGTCATTAAGCCGAAAACCATTGCTGAAGAAGTTGAACTTTCGGGCAACTTCAAAAGAAAAGCGCTGTTTAATGTTGTGATTAAATATATTGCTCCCATCTGCATTGTGCTGATTTTAATTTCTTCGGTGCTTGATGCATTTGGTATTTTTAAAATTTAATGTAAACAGAAATAAAAAGACAATACGCGCGCGTACTGTCTTTTTATACATTGTCAATAAATAATGTGATTCAGAGAGGAGAATTTTGTGATGCGTGTGGCAGATTTGATTGAATGTTTTTGCTCCTTTGTTGAAAAAACAGATGTAATAACCTTTAAAAATACGGTCGTTGAATGCATCATTCATCAAAACAAAGAAGTGGTTGTGTTTGGCACAAATGGTGAATTTCACTATCTGAATGCTTCTGAATTTGCAGAAGAAAAGAAAAAAGTGTATTATTATGCCAAACGATTTGACGGTGAGGCATTTGACG
>JAZRUU010000211.1:0-2087 GCA_045652725.1 Clostridia bacterium
CGGTTTGCGGCAACAACAAAAAACTCAAAGCAAGAATTGATGCGCTGATTAAACACAAAAACATATATAACTATGGCTACACGCAAGAGGTTTCTACTTTGATGGATGCTGCCGATTGCATCATCACAAAGCCGGGTGGACTTTCTACCTCAGAGGCGCTGGCAAAGGGGCTTCCTATCATTATGCTCGACCCCATCCCCGGCCACGAGGACAGGAATAAGGAGTTTATGTTAAACAATGGCGTTGCGATGTGCATCAGCCCCACTTTTCCGGTGACAGAAGCCATTTTTCAACTTCTTCACTATGATTTTAAAATCAAAGAGTTAAAAGATAATATGAAAAATATTGCCAAGCCGGATGCTGCAACAAGACTCGGTGAATTTATGCTTGAGCTCTCCGGCAGGTAACAATAAATTTATTGCTGCTTATGCAGCGGAATGGAGGCACACTATGAAACTTATACTTTCAATCGTTAGCAATGAAGATGGTAACCTTGTTATGCGCGAGTTGAACAAGGCAGGCTTTTCTGTTACAAAAATGGCATCTACCGGTGGTTTTCTGCGTGCCGGCAACACCACCCTTTTAATTGGTACAGATGAAGAAAAAGTGCAGGAGGTTGTTGATATTATCGGCAAACACTGCATGAAGAGAAAGCAGATTGTGTTTACTCCCGAGCCGTTTATCGGGGCTGTTGGCAGCAATTACGCTTCCTATCCGGAAGAAATTGAAACCGGCGGTGCAACTGTTTTTGTAGTGGATGTTGAGCGTTTTGAAAAAGTTTGATTATGATGCGGTCGTCGGGCACAGTCTGATTTGTCAAAAACTCCGTCAGACTGTGCGGACAGACCATGTTGTGAGTGCCTACCTGTTCAGTGGGAGTCGCGGCATTGGCAAAAAAACGGTCGCCGCCGCTTTTTCGGGTGCACTTTTGTGCCATAACCCCATAGACGGAAAGCCTTGCGGGGTTTGCTCCTCGTGTCGGCTTCTTGCGGCCGAAAGCCACCCCGATTTCATTGTGACAGAGGTACCGGAGGATAAAAATTCCATCGGCATTGAACTTGTTCGCGAGCAGATTATTAAAGAAGCATACATCCGCCCGTTTCATGCAAAGCGAAAGGTTTTTATCATCAAAAACAGCGAACAAATGACACAAGAAGCGCAGAATGCTCTTTTAAAAATTTTAGAAGAGCCGCCTGCTTATGCTGTTTTTGTGCTTCTCTCCGAGGCAGAAGATCAACTGCTTCAGCCCGTGTTGTCACGCTGTTTAAAACTGCGCTTTCTGCCCCTTTCGGGTGAATTGTGCCAACAGTATTTCAGCGCCATTCCGGCTGAAGAAGGCCGCAGAGAACTTGCCGTCTCCTTTTCACAGGGGAACCTCGGGCGTGGCCTTTTGATGCTGAATGACGAGACCTATTATAAACTCTACTGCGAAACACTCGCTATGCTTTCTGCCGTTTTAAAGTCATCCACAGGCCTTTCGGAAGCACAAAACTTTTTTCAGGCAAACAAAGAACAAATTTATGATGTGATTGATTTTATGCTGGCGTTTTTCAGAGACTGTATGCGCGTTTTTCTAAATCATAACGCCGGTCTCATTTGCACCGACCACAAAGCGGCCATTGCCGCTTTTACCCGCACCTGTTCTGCCGGCGCTCCGGTGCGCATAACCGAGGCAGTTGTTACCTTTCGGAAGCGACTTTTAAGAAATGCAAGCCTCGCGGTAGCCGGTCTTGAACTTTTGACAAAGATGCAGGAGGAAATTCATGGTTAATGTAATCGGTATCCGATTTAAATCCGTAGGTAAAATTTATTATTTTAATCCGGATGGTCAAAAACTCTGCGTAGGTGATGGTGTTATTGTGGAAACCGCCCGTGGCACTGAATTTGGTTATGTTGCTATGGCTGAAAAGGAAATTGATGAAAGTCAGTTTTCTATTCCCATCAAAAAAATTCTCCGCAAAGCAACGGAGGCTGACATAAAAAACGTAAAAGAAAATGAAAAGAAAGAAAAAGAAGCTTATAATATATGCCTGTCAAAAATCAAAGCCAACAAGCTTGAAATGAATCTGATTGATGTTGAATATACC
>JAZRUU010000212.1:0-4508 GCA_045652725.1 Clostridia bacterium
CCGCTTGGCCTCCGACTTCTGTTTTGGCTCCGCTAACCCAACGAGCCACGCTCGCCGGTCTCATAACCCGGAAATAAAAAAAGCAACCACATTCGTGATTGCTTTTAGTTGGGTGCAGGGGCCGGATTTGAACCGACGACCTCCGGGTTATGAGCCCGACGAGCTACCAAACTGCTCTACCCTGCGATATTATACTATATGCCTTAGCGACTTAATAATATTACCACAACTGAAAATAATTGTCAAGTACTTTTTCATATTTTCCAAAAAAACTTATTTTTATTCATCAAAAACGCTCTAAATGCTTTTAAACCTGAAAAAAACAGAGCCACCCAAATGGATAACTCTGTTTTTGGTGCGGATGAAGGGACTTGAACCCCCACGTCGTAGACACCAGAACCTAAATCTGGCGCGTCTGCCAATTCCGCCACATCCGCGTGCTTTATTATCATAACACGCAAAACGCGTTCTGTCAAGCACTACTTGGTAACCAAAACTTTTTAATTATAATGATAAACTTTGCGGATAATATCCCTTTTCTATCAGTTCCGAAATGGCATCAATAACCGTTTGCTTATCTTCCTGATATGTTACACCGAACCAACGGTCAGACGAACGGAGCACATCAACATCGGCAACGCCTTTTTTCAGCATTTCATCCACAGCAATGGGAACCAAATATTCGGCACTCGTTTCATTCTCTTTATCAAGAGAAGACAAAAAGCCGGCGAAGTCGTCTTGCAGGTAGTCAATAAACGAAGGCTGAAAACCCCACATATTCATTGAAACAAGGCTGTTTGAATCAACCGTTTTAAACTCTGTTTCAGAGAGTTTAACCGCCGCGCCACCGTTATATTTTACAATGTTTTTGGTTTCATCAATACCAACCAGGCGACGGTTTTCATCTGTTCGGCAAATGCCGCGCGTAACACCGCCATTGTCACTTAAAGTGTTCATCATTTCAAACCCAACAAGGCACATTTTGTGATGACCTTCTGTACCGGCTTCAGCTTTACCCAGATAATCAAACACCTTTTCATAGGCCTCGCGACCATAATAGTCATCAGCATTTATAACTGCAAACGGTTCATTTACAATGCCGCGGCACGAAAGAATTGCCTGCCCCGTTCCCCACGGTTTCTTTCTATCGGCCGGACAGGTAAAACCGCCGGGCAGGTCGTTTAAATCCTGAAACGCATAGGCAACATCGCAAACCTTTTCAATGCGGTTGCCGATAACTTCTCTGAAATCTTTTTCAATATCCTTGCGGATAATAAAAACAATTTTATCAAAACCAACCTTAAGCGCATCGTAAATTGAATAATCAATAATAATCTCGCCACCCGGGCCAACCGCTGCAAGTTGCTTCACACCGGCGCCGTAACGAGAGCCGATGCCGGCAGCCATAATCACCAATGAACGCTTCATAGAATAACGCCTCCAATAAATCTGTCATATTGCTATATTCTTTTCTACATTCTATCATATGACTTTGTTTTTTTCAAGTAAAATATCTTTACAAACCGCAAGAATATTTCTTAATTTTTCTTGTAAAACAAAAAAATTTATGGTACAATAATAGAATATTCTTTTAAAAGGCAGGTGTTTTTTGTGGCAATCCCAAGAGGGCTTATTCGAAAAATGGCAAACAATAACGCCATTTATGAACAAGGCTTATCTTTAGCCGCCTCCCCCATTGATTATGCCGTTTTATCAACGGAGTTTCATAATTTTTTTCAGGTAAAAGCCACTTTTTTTGATGACGCCCATGTCTGTTTAGAAATTGACAATGAAAGCAATAAGATTGAAAAATGCACCTGTTCCTGCGGGCAAAGTGCAACAAAAGATGCCATTTGCCACCACATTGTGGCTCTGCTTATTAAAATTGAGAATGATTTTTTCGGTGAAGGTTCTACCTACATTGCCGGCGAAGATAAAAAGGCAGAAACCGACGGATATATAAAAGAACTGATTGACAAGCGGGCCGATATTTTAAAATCGCGCGCTCTGCACCGTGCAGGCGGTGGCAAGGCGCTGTTCTTACCCCTGCTCCACATCAGTCGCCACAGCATTCGACTCGGTTTTAAAATGGGCTTTTCAAAGGCCTATATCGTCAAAGATTTATCTGAACTTTACCACGCTATAAACAAAGGCATCACCGCGCCCTGCGGCAGAACCGACAATTTTCTCTATGTTCCGGAGAATTTTCAGGATGAGGCCCTCCTCCGGTTTTTTATGACTTTTTATCCCCTTTGCGCCGATAAAGACCACCCGAAATATATGTGTTTAACCCCGGAAGCGCTTGACAGGTTCACAGACTTTTTTACCGAGCGAAAACTTCCCTGCGATGGAAAAACGCTGACAATTACCGGCATAAACCCCACATTTACTCTGCATCTTCGCAAATTTTCAAACGCTTATCAGCTCAGCCTTGACAAGCGCGATTTCACGCTCTATCACGGCGCCGAAAAACTGCACCTTTTAGAGAACGACACACTTTATGTGTGTGAGCGGGAGTTTGCCGATGCCTGCGGCGGCCTGCTCAGGCGTTTTGCGGGCAATGAGACCAATCCATCCATTTTAGAAGACGATATGCGGACTTTTTATAGCATGGTGCTACGCCCTGCTTCTAAATTCATCCGTTTGGTTACAAAGGATGAAGACTACATTCCGCCCCGGCTTCAAACAAAAATATATTTAGATATTGAGGAGAAAAAAACCGCAACCGCCAAGGTTGAATTTTATTATGATTCACTTTGTTATTCAGCTTTCGACCCGGCGCGCGACCTAAAAACGGTGTGGGATATTGAGGGTGAAACCGCTGTTGAAAACTTAGTAAAGCAATACTTCCCCGATGCGGGAAAAGTTCCGGGAACAGCGTGTTTTAGCATAAATGATGAAGCGTTATTTAATTTGGTTTATGAGGGCATACCTGCTTTTTCATCCTGCGCAGAACTCTTTGTGAGTCGTAATTTGCAAGGCGTAAAGGTTAATCACTTTCCAAAAGCCAAAATGGGCGTGCGGATGGAATCTGACCTGTTGACACTCGACATCAAAGCCGGTGATTTGTCGCCTGCCGTGCTGGCTGCGGCGCTTTCGGCATACCGTAACAAAAAGAAATATCTCCGTTTAAAAGATGGTGCTTTTCTCTTGCTTGATTCTGACAATCTGGTCAGGCTGAACGCCGTAGCAGAAAGCGCAGGCGTACCTCTTGCTGATTTAAAGAAAAAAGAGATTCACCTGCCGGCTTTTCGGGCACTGTATCTTGATTCGATTCAGGATATTGAGATTACGAAAGATAAAAGTTTTACACTTCTTGCAAGCGCTTTTGCAGATGTTGAGAAAAAACCATTATTGTTGGCAGATTCGTTAAAAAATACCCTGCGAGACTATCAAAAACAAGGCGTTCGCTGGCTTCAAACTCTCTCATCCTGTGGGTTTGGCGGCATTTTGGCAGATGATATGGGTTTAGGTAAAACGCTGCAGATTCTTTCTTTATTCGCCGCGCACAAACAGGAGCACAAAAAGCTGCACGCCTTGGTTATCTGTCCGGCGTCTTTGGTTTTAAACTGGGAAAACGAAATTAAAAAGTTCACGCCCGAACTTTCGGCAAAGTGCATTCTCGGCACAACCGAAGAACGCGGTGAGGCCATGCAAAACGCCGAGAATTTCGATGTTATCATCACATCCTATGACCTTTTAAAAAGAGATATTGCACTCTATAAAACAGCTCATTTTGACTTTGAAATCATTGACGAAGCACAATACATCAAAAACCACAACACGCAAAATGCCAGATGTGTTAAATCAATTCGTGCCGTTCACCGTTTTGCACTCACGGGCACTCCAATTGAAAACTCCATCTCTGAACTCTGGTCTATTTTCGACTTTTTAATGCCCGGATATCTGTATAGATACACATCTTTCCGCGACCGGTTTGAAGTGCCGATTATTAAAGACGGCGATGCCGACTCTCTTTCTGAACTCAAGCGGCTCGTTTCGCCTTTCATTTTAAGGCGCCTTAAAAAAGATGTTCTGACAGAGCTCCCTGAGAAAACCGAAACAGTTCTCTACACACAGTTAGCGCCCGAGCAAAAGAAACTCTACTTTGCCAATTTAACTTCTATGCAGCAGGAACTCACCACGCAACTCCAAAGCGTTACAGGCAAAAACCGTATGATTGTTCTGGCAATGCTTACCCGCCTGCGTCAACTTTGTTGCGACCCGGCGCTGTTATATGAAAATTATAAAGAGCAAAGCGCTAAATTTGAACTGTGTATGAACCTGATTGAAAACACCATTGCCTCGGGGCATAAAATTCTGCTTTTCTCACAGTTCACCTCTATGCTCTCCATTTTAGAAACCGCACTTCGCAAGCAAAAAATTCCGTATTATCTCATTGGGGGTTCAACAAAAAAAGAAGACCGCCTCAGGCAGGTTATGGCATTTAATAAAGATGATACACCGGTTTTTTTAATTTCTTTTAAAGCAGGCGGCACAGGGCTTAA